>NZ_DASZJJ010000045.1:0-21885 GCF_035948235.1 Paraburkholderia sp.
CCTCTGCCAGGCCGTCCATGAGCGCGTCCAAGCTGCAATCGTGGGAATGTCCTCCGCGTGCGCCCCAATCGAATGAACCGCTGGTCTGGCGCGATACCGTGCGGGCGCGGCTGCTGGACGCGCGAGCGAGCGCGGGCACCACGCTGCCGTGCGGCGGCGCGCGAGGCTCCGCGGACAGCAGTCTCTCGGCCAGCGGGCATGTTCTGCCGCTGCACGGCCTCGCACGTTTCATCGACGCGGACTGGGAACAGGGCATCGTGCGCGCGGAAGCGGGCATGACGTTGGGCGAGCTCATCGCGATCACGCTGCCGCGTGGCTGGATGCTGCCGGTCATTCCGGGTACGCAACTCGCGACGCTCGGCGGCGCGTTGGCCAATGATGTGCATGGCAGGAACCATCAACTGCGCGGCACATTCGGGCGTCATGTGCGGCGCTTTTCGCTGCTGCGCTCGGATCGCCCCGCCATCGAATGCGCGGCCGACGATCAGCCCGATCTTTTTAGCGCCACCATCGCCGGTCTTGGTCTCACCGGCGTGATCGAGTGGGTCGAAATCCAGCTCATGGCGGTGCGCTCGAGTCATCTGAACGTGACGCGCATGCGCTTTGGCAATCTGGACGACTTCCTCGCGCTCTCGCGTGGGCGTGCATCCACCCATGAATACGGCGCGGCCTGGGTCGACTGTCTTGCACGCGGCAACGCGCCTGGCCGCGGTATTTATGTAAGCGGCAATCACTCGACCGACGGCGATCTCTCGCTGCCCGCGCAGCGCACGCGCGGGCTGCCGTTTGCGCCGCCAGCAATAGTGCCCAACCATGGCCTCGCCATGCGCACATTCAACGCGCTTTACTATTGGCGTCAGCGGCGCGGCATCGAACTCGCGCGGGTCGACCCCGCCAGCTTTCTCTCCCCGCTCGACAAGCTTCGCAACGGGACTCGCCACAATGGCAATCGCGCTTACCAGCAGCATCAATACGTACTTCCCGAGGCGAGCGCGCGAGACGCGCTGCAAGCGATCCTGCAAACCATTGCCGCAGGAGGCAGCGGCTCGTATCTGGCCGTGCTCGAGCGCTGCGGCGCGCTGGCTTCGCCGGGACTGCTGTCGTTTCCGATGCGCGGCGTCTCACTCACGCTGAACTTTGCGCAGGACGCGCGGCACAACACGGCGCTATTCGCGCGACTCGCGGCGATCGTCGCGGAAGCACGCGGACGCCAGTTTCCAGCCACGCATGCGCAGATGAATCGCAACCATTTCCGTTCGGCCTATCCCGCGTGGCAGGAACTCGAGCGCCATCGCGACCCTGCGCTGATGTCTCGCTTCTGGAAACGAATCACCGAGTCATGAAGAATATTCTGATCATTGGCGCCTCGTCGGCGATCGCCTCCGCGTGTGCACAGCGCTGGGCCGTGCAGGGCGCACGCCTCTTTCTGGCGGGCCGCCAGACAACGCGCCTGAAGGCAGTCGCACAGGATCTGCGGGTTCGTGGCGCGCAGGAAATACACACGCGCAAGTTCGACATCAACAATCGCGCGCAACACAGCGCGCTGCTAAGCGCCGCCCGATCGGCTCTCGGTTCCCTCGACATAGTGCTGATCGCGCATGGCACGCTCGCCGATCAAACGCTGTGCGAGCGTGACGTGAACGTCACCGTAAGCGAATTCACGACCAATGCGCTCTCGACCATCGCCTTGCTCACGCTCATTGCGCCGATCCTCGAAGTACAGGGCAGCGGCACGCTTGCAGTCATTTCCTCGGTGGCAGGCGAGCGCGGCCACGCCTCGAACTATGTCTACGGCGCAGCCAAGGCGGCCGTGACCACTTTCTGCGAAGGATTGCGCGCGCGGCTTTTCAGGGCCAATGTGCGCGTTCTCACGATAAAGCCGGGTTTCGTCGCCACGCCGCTTACGGCGGGCATTGCGCGATCCGGCATGCTGGTAGCCTCGCCCGCGCGGGTCGCCGGGGATATCGTGCGCGCCGTCGCGCGCGGTAAGGACACGCTTTATACGCCGTGGTTCTGGATCGCGATCATGCTCGCGATCCGCTCGACGCCACGCTTCGTCTTCAAGCGTATGGCGTCCTCCTCTGCGGCGGCGAGAGATGGCGGCTAATGCCCGCTGGCGGCGGCTCTCATTGCCCCTGCGCCACGGCCGCATAGCGGCCGCCGAAAAACACCAGCGGCGCGCGTTCATCCAGCGAGAACGCCAGCACCTCACCCACAAACAGCGTGTGATCGCCGCACGCGTGGCGCTCGCTCATGCGCAAGGCGAATCGAGCCACCGCCCGCTCCAGCAGTTCGACGCCTTCCAGCCCATCGACCTCGGTGAAACGCGGCGCTAGCCAGCTTTGCGGCTCGCCCGCGAAATGCCGGCTGTGTGGCTCCTGCTCATCCGAGAGCACGCTCACACCGAAGCGTTCGGTGTGCATCAGACGCTCATGCATGCGCGCGCGATGGCCGACCGACACAACCACGAGCGGCGGCCGCAGCGAGCCCGACATGAACGCGTTAGCCGTCATCGCATGCAACGTGTCGCCGCTACCCGTCGAGATCACCACGACACCCGTGGCGAACCGCCCGAGCGCCGTGCGTAAAAGCCGCTCGTCGAACCGAGGCGGCGCCGGCGTGGCGTCCACGCGCTGCACCTCCGGCAATACAGCTTCGCTCATGGCGAGTCCATGTGCGTTCATGACGTCCCCTCCCTTTCGTGCGCGACGGATAGCGGCCAATAGCAACGGATAGCAGCAGCCATTGCGATCATTTGAACGCAGGGCATTCGCGGCATCTGTACGCACGCACACACACTTTTTTGGCACTTCAAGCGCATTCTCACGCTTACCGGCAACGCGATCGCACCAGCGCGCCACGACGCGTGGCGAAAGCGCATCTGGGTTCGCGTCTGGCTTCGCATCTGGGTGCGCTGCCGCACGGACGCTTACAGCGGGTGATCTGTTTAATACGCACAACTGCCGCGTGACTCACGCACTCTGGCATGGACCGTCGAAACCGCGCACGAACCGAAGCGCTATTCACATGAGGGGGCACCTTTCCATGAAAACCGCACTGCGACGCATCCTTTCCGAATCGGCCCGTCTTGACGTGCCAGCCGATACGCTTGCCGACGACGCCGATCTCTACGCCGCGGGCCTTTCTTCACTGGCGACCGTGCATCTGATGCTGGCGATCGAAGACGAATTCGGCATCGAAATTCCGGACCGCATGCTCACGCGGCGCCTGTTTTCAAGCATCGACTCGCTTGCTGCCGCCGTGACCGAGCTGCAACAGGCGAAGGCGGCAGCATGAACGCCCCGCTCACCGACGCGGCCGTCGAGCCGGAACGTCGTGCGCTAGCCGAGGCCAGCAGTGTGGATAGTGTGGATTCCCAGGTAATCGACACGGGAGCACACTGGCGCGCAGCGGCACAGCGCGTCGCCGTGATCGCCGCTCAACATGCCGATCACGTCGACCGCAACGCACGCTTTCCCGTCGAAGCGTTCGATGCGCTCAAGGCCGAACGCCTGCTCTCCGTGATGGTGCCGCCGCAATTCGGCGGCCCGGGCCTGTCGCTCGCGGAAATCGCCACGCTGTGCGAGACGCTCGCGCACGGCTGCGCGTCAACCGCGATGATCTACGCGATGCACCAGATCCAGGTGGCCTGCATCCTGGAGCATGGCGCGGACATGTCCTGGCATCAGTACGTGCTCACGCAACTCGTCGCGCACCAATGGCTGCTTGCATCGGCCACGTCCGAAGAAAACATCGGCGGCAGCATGCGCACGAGCGCCTGCGCGGTCGACGTGAAGGACGGGTGCTTCAAGATCGAAAAGATGGCGCCGACGATCTCCTACGGCGCGCACGCGGACGGCATCCTCGTCACCGCGCGGCGCACCGCCGAATCGCCCGCCTCGGATCAGGTGCTGATCGTCACGCTGCTTGACGACCTCGAACTCGAAAAGCGCGGCACGTGGGATTCGATGGGCATGCGCGGCACCTGCAGCGAGGGCTTCCGGCTCGTCGCGCAGGGCAGCGCCCAGCAGATCCTGCCCACGCCCTTTGCCGAAATCGCCGACCAGACCATGCTGCCCGTCTCGCACACGCTGTGGGCCGCCGTGTGGACCGGCGTGGCGAGCGACGCCGTCAATCGCGCCAAGGCGTTCTTCCGCGCCCAGGCACGCGCCAAGCCCGGCTCCGTGCCGCCCGCCGGCATGCGTCTGGCCGAAGCCGTGGGCCTGCTGCAGATGATGCAGGCGCGCCTGAAGGTGGCGCTCGATGCTGCGCACGCCGCGCATCTCGCGCGCGCCGCGGGCTGCAGCGCCGACACGCCGCTTTCCGCGCAACTGCACTACGCGTCGGACATGAACACGCTCAAGACCAGCATTTCCGCAACGGCGCTGCTCGTCGTCCAGGAGGTGCTGATGATCTGCGGCATGGCCGGCTACAAAAACGGCACTGAATACAGCGTGGGCCGCCATCTGCGCGACCTGCACTCGGCGCCGCTCATGATCAACAACGACCGTATCGCCCAGAACACCGCGAGCCTGCTGCTTGCGCAACGGCCGACCGGCCCGGGGAGAGCCTGACATGAACACGATGACCGAAACCGCCGCGCTGCAGGCCGCCTCAGGCAGCGAAACGCCCGCGCCAACCTTCCGCGACGAACTGATCGCCAGCGGCCTGTTGATCGACACCGGCGAAAACGGCCTCTACGGCCGCAGCCAGGTCTTTGAGGACGTGGTCGATCGCCTGAACGTGGCGATCACGCATCTCGGCGCCGATCAGGACCCCGAAGTACTGCGCTTTCCTCCAGCGATGCGCCGCACCGACTTCGAAGACAGCGAGTACCTCAAGAACTTCCCGCAACTGGCCGGCACGATCCATTCGTTCTGCGGCAACGAGTCGGGCCAGATGCGCCTGCTGCGCTGCCTCGACGACGCGATGGAAAAGAGCGACGACGACCGCGATACGGCCTGGATGGAGCAGCAAAAGCCCACGCGCGTGGTGCTCACGCCGGCGGCCTGCTATCCGATCTATCCGGTGATGGCGCGACGCGGCCCGCTGCCCGCCATTGGCCGCACCATCGACGTGCTCTCGTACTGCTTCCGTCACGAGCCCTCGCTCGACCCCGCCCGCATGCAGATGTTCCGCCAGCGCGAATACGTGCGCCTGGGCAACCCCGAGCAGGTGATGGCGTTCCGCCAGATGTGGATCGATCGCGGCTCGCTGCTGGTGTCGCTGCTGGCGCTGCCGGTCGATGTCGACCTGGCCAACGATCCGTTCTTCGGACGCGGCGGCAAGATCGTCGCGGACAGCCAGCGCGCTCAGGCGCTCAAGTTCGAACTGCTGATTCCGGTCGCGAATCCCGATAGCAAGACGGCATGTCTGTCGTTCAACTATCACATGGATCACTTCGGCGCAATCTGGAAGATCGAATGCGAGGACGGCAGCACCGCGCATACGGGTTGCGTGGGCTTCGGCATGGAGCGCATCACGCTGGCGCTGTTCCGCCATCACGGTCTGGATGTCAATGCGTGGCCCGACGACGTGCGCGCGCTGCTGTGGGGCGACACCCAGGCATGCGTTGAACGCGGCCTCGCGGAGATGAACGTATGAACGCGCCGACCGCCAACGCCGCGGTCACCGAGGTCCGAAGCCCGGCGGTGCCGCGCAAGCACGAATCGCATGCGCTGCACCAGGGCGAGCGCGTGTGGGTGGAGACCAACTGCTACGTCGATCTGTGGATCGAGCTGTTGCACGGCATGGGCTTCGATCCGCGCGCGGCGCTCGCCTTCACGGTGACGCAGGATTTCGAGGGCGATCAGTTCACGTTCTTCAAGTTCCCGCTCGAAGACATCGAAAAGCTCTACGGCACCCAGGTGACGGAGCTGGCGATCTACGACTCGCTCGAAGACCGCGTGCTCGCGCAGACGCAGCGCGGCCACACCGTGCTCGTAGAGGTGGATGGCTTCTATCTGCCGAACACGCGCGCGACCTCGTATCGCCGCGAGCATCCGAAAACCAGCGTGGGTATCGACTTCATCGACCCGGCGGGCAAGCGCCTTGGTTATTTCCATAACACGGGCTATCACACGCTCGACGGCGAAGACTACGACGGCGTATTCCGCAAGCTGCCGCGCTTCGAAGGGCAAGCCGATCTGCTGTTTCCGTATGTGGAGTTCGCCAAGCGCGTGCGAGCGCCGCTCGAAGGCGAGGCGCTCGCGCAAGGGTCCGCCGAATTGTTGCGCGCGCATCTTTCGCGTCGCCCTGCACGCAATCCGGTCACGGAATGGCGCACGGTGTTTCCAACCCAGCTCGACATGCTGCTCGAACGTGGGGAGAAGTTCTTTCATCCTTACTCGTTCAACCTGATGCGGCAGCTCGGTGCGAACTTCGAGTTTCTGTCGAAGTATCTGCTGTGGCTCGATGCGAACGGTGTGGCGGTTCCGCATGAGATCGCAACGGCGGCGCAGAAGGTGGCTTCCGAGGCGATGGTGATGCAGTTCCGCGTCGTGCGTGCGATGGCGCGCAATCGGCGCGACACCTGCGACGACTGCTTCGACGTGCTGGAGGCGAACTACGCGCAGACGCTGGAGCCGCTGGCCGCGCTGATGGCTTGAGATTTGATGATTGAAGACGTCCGCCGGGGGACAACGCGTGCGTAATCTGCCCAACGATTCGAACGAACTCGGCGCGGACGTGCCGCAAGGCGCGCCCGCGTCTGTCCTTTCGTCCGCGCAATCCGAAGCGGGCTTGTGGCCCGTGCCGCTGGATGCGCAGTGGCGTTGTGTATCGACGCTCGCGGGTGCGTGCGAGATGCCTTCCGCGCTGGATGCCTGCACGACCGCTTGCGGATGGCTCGATGCACCCGTGCCGGGCACGATCGCTTCCGCCTTGCGCGCAGCGGGCAAACTCGATATCGAACACGCTGCGCCCTTCGCTTCGCAGGATCACTGGTATCGCACGACGCTGGCGGGTCACGGCACGCGGCGTCTGCGTTTTCAGGGTCTCGCCTCGCTCGCCGAAGTGTGGCTCGACGATACGCTGCTGCTCGAATCGGCTTCGATGTTCGTCGCGCATGATGTCGAATTTGAATTGCACGGCGCGGCGACGCTCGCGCTGTGCTTCCGTTCGCTCGACGCAGCGCTCGGCGCGCGGCGCACACGGGCACGCTGGCGTCCGCGCCTGGTTTCGCCGCCGACGTTGCGCAATGTACGCACGACCCTGCTCGGCCATATGCCAGGCTGGTGTCCATCGGTACATGCGGCGGGGCCATGGCGGCCGGTCGAACTGCTCGGCGACGCCCCCGATGCGTTGCGTGACGTCGATATGGCGACCACGATGGACGGCGACGATGGCGTTGTCGAGGTGACGCTGCGCTTCGTGCACGCGCACGACGGCGCGCAACAAGCGACGCTGCGGTGCGCCGGCGTTGAAACCGCACTCGCCTGGCAAGACGCGCAGACGTTGCGCGGCACGCTTCGCGCGGCCAACGTCGAGCGCTGGTGGCCGCATACACACGGCAAGCCCACGCGTCACGCTATTACGCTCCAACTCGCGCAGCGCACGATTTCACTTGGCGAAGTGGGCTTTCGCAGTATCGAAGTCGATCGCAATCTGAATGCCAGCGATGACGCGGGCTTCGCGCTACGCATCAACGGCACGCCGGTGTTCTGCCGCGGCGCCTGCTGGACCAGCGCCGATCTCGTCACGCTCGCGGGCACCGAGGCGCAACTCAAACACACCTTCGCGCTTGTGCGCGACGCGGGCATGAACATGATCCGCGTGGGCGGCACGATGGTCTACGAGTCGGACGCGTTCTACCGGCTCGCGGATGCTTACGGCATCCTCGTGTGGCAGGACTTCGCGTTCGCCAATTTCGACTATCCGACCGATGCGGCTTTCACTGCCGCCGTGGAAACGGAAGCCACGCAGTTTCTCGCGCGCACGCGCCGTTACGCCGCGCTCGCCGTATTGTGCGGCGGCAGCGAGGCCGATCAGCAAGGCGCGATGTTCGGCCTGCCGCCCGAGATGCGTGAGCAGGCGCTTTTCACACAGCAATTGCCCGCTATCGTCGCGCGCGAGCGGCCCGATGTCCCTTATGTGCCAAATTCGCCGTCAGGGGGCACCTGGCCGTTTTCGACGCGCACGGGCGTCACGCATTATTACGGCGTGAGCGCGTATCAGCGCCCGCTCGATGACGTGCGTCGTTCCCAGGTGCGCTTTGCTTCGGAGTGCCTCGCATTCGCCAACGTGCCGGACGACGCCACGCTTCACGATGCGCTCGGCACGATCCACGCGCACGATCCGCGCTGGAAAACCGCGGTGCCGCGCGACCCTGGCGCGGGCTGGGATTTCGACGACGTGCGCGATCACTATGTACGCGCGCTATTCGGTATCGAGCCTTCGAGCGTGCGCTACGAAGATCCGCAGCGTTATCTGGATCTTTCGCGCGCCGTGGTCGCGGAATTGATGATCGATGTGTTCAGCGAATGGCGGCGCGCGGGTTCGTCGTGCGGCGGCGGTCTGGTGTGGCAGTTACAGGATCTGCGCGCGGGCGCTGGCTGGGGCACCATCGACGCCTGCGGGCGGCCCAAGAGCGCCTGGCATGCCCTTGCACAGGTGCTCAATCCCGTTCAGGCCGTCATCACCGACGAAGGCCTCAACGGGCTCGACATTCATCTCGTCAACGAGCGCGCCGATACGCTGGCATTGCAACTCGAACTGGTCTGCCTGCGTGACGGCGCGGTGAGCGTTGCGCAGGCCAAGCGCGCCGTCGAACTCGCGCCGCGCAGCGTGCAGCGCGTGAGCGCCGCCGATCTGCTCGGACGCTTCTTCGATTTCACGCACGCGTATCGCTTCGGGCCGCGCGCGCATGACGTGACGATCGTGACGTTGCGCGATCCCGCGAGTGGCGCGGTGATTTCAGAGGCATTCCATCTGCCCGAGCGGCGCGCGATCGAGCGCCACGATCTGGGCATCGTGGCGACGCCACAGCGCACGGAACACGGCTGGCAAGTGGTGGTGGAGGCGCGCCGCTTCGCCCGCTGCGTGCATATCGCCGATGCGCACTATCGCGCGCGCCGCGACTGGTTCCACCTCGCGCCAGGCCGGCCGGTGACGGTCGATCTGGTGCCGTTGGAAGCGAACGCCGATATCGACGCTCGCGTGCCCGATGGCGAGGTGCGCGCGATCAATGCGTCGGCGGCGGTGTTTTATCGGTGAACCTTTGTTTTGCCTGTGTAGTAGCCCGTTTTGCCGACTGGAAAAGGAAACTGCCGAGGACCGATCGTCAGGCAGTTTCTCATTGCACGCCCGTCAACTGCGCGCCGGCGCTCCGAGGTGCACCACTCCCGGTCCACCCGCCAACGGCGCCGTCTGGCTACCCACGAGGTCTTCCGCGCTGGCCGTCGCGGTCGTCGATACGCTGGTCGCGCAGCAAACGGCTTCGTCCAGCCACGCTTCGAAATCGGCCATCACCGACTCGCGCGCCTCACGCGCGAAAAGCGAATGATCGAGACTCGGCAGCGTCAGCGCACGCACGCACGACAGCGTTTTCAGCGCGGCAAACGACGTGCCCAACTGTAGCCGGGCTTCCTCCAGTCCGCTGTCGTACTCGCCGTATATGAGGCGCAATTGCACCTTCTTCGTGTCGATTCTTTGCAGTAGCACGCACGCCTCGTTGGCCGCCACGGTCCAACCCATCCGGCCCGCGACGCCTTGCGCGCAAATGCGCGCCGCACGGCGCGCGATCCGCTTTGCAAGTACAAAGGCGATGCGCAGCGGACTCGCGTCGGTCTGGCCGCGCAGTGCACGCTTCCATTTATCGGCGCTGAACAACGCATGCAAATAGGTCTTCGACGACACCATGCGCTGCTCGCCGGGCGAACGCGCCGCACCGTCCCACGTGAACTTTTGGAGGTTTACGCCGTACGCCGCGACAATGTTCGGATGCAGCGCGCTCGCGTGCAGCCCCACAAACGCGCCGCCACACACGCCGAACGTGGCGATGCGCGCATGACCGCGTGCCACAAGCCAGTCCGCGCCGCTGGCCGCATCGTCGCGCAGCGCGGTCGAATACAGCACGTCGAGCGTCACCTCGAGCGCGCCTGGCTGCGCGTCGCCCAAACCGCCCACGTCCATGCGCAGTGACGCGATGCCCTGCTGGGCCATCCGGCGCGCGAGCAACACGGCAATGCGGCCATCGCCGATATGATGGGCCGCCCCGGTATTGATGAGCAATACGGCGGGCGCGCCCGACCGCGGCACATCGGGCTCACAATGAATGCCAAAGCAGTGGCCGAAGCGCACCGGCCGCTCGGTGGCCTGATGACGTTCGAGTCGCAAAACCGGCTGGGCAGCGAGCGGCGCGCGCGAGGTTGTCGCTGGCGCACGCTCGAGGCCGCTGGCGAGCCACGCGCTCACGCGGTCAAAAGCGTTGCGCGGCTCTGTGCTGTAGAGCGCTTCGAGAAAAAAACGATCAGACTCCTCAAAACCGCCCTCCTCGACCTGCACGCCAAGCGATGCATAATGCGCCGCGAGCAGCGCTGCCTGATTCGCACCGCTCGAATCGAGCAGCAGCGCCCGCTGCGCGGGCGCTGCGTTCGCGCGCATCAGGTCAAGCGCCGAAAGCGTGGCGATGTCGTCACCGTGCAAACCGAATCCGAACGCTTCGACATAGGCGCCATCATCGGCGAGCGATGCCGCACTCACGCCCGCCGAGGTGCTCAGCCAGCTTTGCCGGTGCGCACGCAACTCGCGGATATAACGGCGCCCGGTCACGGGCGGCGCGAGCAGCACGAGATCGTCGATATCGCCGATTCGTTGCGCGGCGATAGCCGCGAGCGTCGCCCCAAGGCGCAGGCCCACGAGCGCCACGCGCGTAACACCCGTCCACTCGCGCAGATGGCGCACGGCAGCGTCAATGCTGCCCAGCCAGGTTTCAACGCGGCACGGGTCATCCTCGTTGCCGGCAGCGTCGCCGGTGCCGGGATAATCGAAGCGCAACACCGGCAGGCCCGCGGCCGCAAGACGCTCAGCCAGCTTGCGCCAGCCTCGATGCGTGCACAGGGCGTCATAGCCGAACGGGTTGCAGAGCACGACGCCGGTGCGTCCATCGGCAGGATGCAGCCAGCCAAACGCGCCCTCGAAGACGACAGGATCCATGGAGTGCCTCATAACTCAAATTCACGGCTCGAATATCGGTCAGTGCCAGTGCGCAGCACAAGAAAGGCCGCGTAAGGAAAATTTAATTTCAAGCGGCGCCGCGCTCCGTGCGCCGACGCACAAACACCCACGCCTCGCGAGTCCAGAATGAAGACTCGCGACATTGGCGCTTTATCGTGCACAAGACGCATGCGCCATCGTCAGCGTGAACCGGACCGCACGACTAAAACAGCGCGAACCCATCGCGCTCTGCACCGCGCCCTCGGCGCGATGGATGCATCATGACCGCCAGGCCCAGCCTCAGACGCAGTGCCACGTTTAATTTCGTCGGCGGCATCCTGCCGATGTTGATCGCGTTCGTCACCACGCCCATCTATCTTCATCACATTGGCGCTGCACGCTACGGGGTACTCGCCATCGTCTGGATGGTGCAGGGCTATTTCGGCTTTCTCGATCTGGGTCTTTCATCCGCGACCTCGAACCGCGTCGCGCAACTTTCAGGGAGCACGCCTTCCGAACGCGAATCCGTACTGTGGACGGCACTGATCACCAACGCCTCGCTGGGCGTGGCGGGCGGCCTGTTCCTCTACGCGCTGCTGCGCATGCTGATCGGTCAATTCGACATGGGACCGGCGCTCACGGCCGAGTTGATGCCCGCGCTGCCCTGCGTAGCATGCCTGGTGCCGCTCTCCAATCTCATTAGCGTATTCAATGGCGCGATGATCGGACGCGAGCGCTTCGGCACGCTCAATGCCGTGCAAACACCGGTCACGCTCATGTATCAACTCGTGCCACTGGGCGCGGCGCTATTGTTCGGGCCGAGCCTGCACTACCTCGTGTACGGCACGCTGGTGGCGGGCGTCGCCGCGCTCACGCTCAATGCAGTGGTGGTGTGGCGAATTTTCCCGCTGCGTTTCGCCGGCGGCCCGCGCCGCAAACTGGTGGGCAAGTTGCTCTCGTACGGCGCGTGGATCA
The DNA here is from genome assembly GCF_035948235.1 of Paraburkholderia sp. Taxonomy (GTDB): domain Bacteria; phylum Pseudomonadota; class Gammaproteobacteria; order Burkholderiales; family Burkholderiaceae; genus Paraburkholderia. Next base: position 12,130 of record NZ_DASZJJ010000045.1, read on the forward strand.
GCGTGACGAGCCTCGCGCAGCCCCTGCTTGAAACCGCCGACCGCCTTATGATCGGTAGTGCGCTGGGGCCGCAGGCCGTGACGTGGTATCAGGTACCGTTCAATCTCGCCGGACGGGTCAAGCTCTTGCCAAGCGTGCTTACGCGGACGCTGTTTCCGCGCCTTTCGGCGCTGGACCCGGCTAGCGCCGCCGAACTTTCGGCAAACACGATCCGCGGGCTGGCCGCCGCGCTCACCCCGATGATCGTATTCGGCGTGTTCTTGATGCAGCCGTTTCTCACGCTTTGGGTGGGCCGGGAATTCGTGTCGCATGCAACCTCAGTTGGCGAAACGATTCTGCTCGGCGTCTGGATCAATTCGCTCGCGTCGATCGTAGCGTGCCATTTGCAGGCAACCGGGCGCCCCGGCGTCGTCGCCCGCTTCCAGGCCTATGAGATGCTGCCCTTCTTCGCGTTGCTCTGGTGGGCGATGCACAGCTTCGGCGTGCTGGGCGCCGCACTCGCCTGGAGTGCGCGGTGCCTGCTCGATAGCGTTCTGCTGTTTGGCGCCGCCAGGCTCGGTATGCGGCCCGTACGGCTGCTTGCGATGCCCGCGCTGATTATCGGCGTGGCGTACGGTGCGACGCTGCTGTTCACGCCGCTTTCGTGGCCTTGGGGTACGGCCTGGATCGCAACGACGATTGTGGCACTTGCGTGGACCGCGCGCAGTGAGCCGCAGGTCTTTGCGCGTTTGTCACGTTCGTTCGCTTCGATACGCAATATCACGCGGCGCGAAGCCCAGGGAGGGTGACGTGGCCAGCAAGATCCTTCGCGTAGGTCTGACAAATTTGTTCGCTATGCTGATGATTGCTTCGATCACCGGCCGCGCGCAAACCAGGAACGTGCCGATGGAAAGCGCAGATGCCTTTCTCGACAGCATCGCCGTGAATACGCACGTGGAATATACCGATAGCGCCTACGCCGACGTTCACAAGATCGCCGCCGATCTGGCGTGGCTTGGCGTGCGCCACGTGCGCGAAGGCACGCCGGGGTTGGCTGCGCCGCTATCGAGTTATGTCTGGCTCGCCCGGCAAGGCGTGAAATTCACCTTCATTATCCGCGGAAATATCGCCGATTCGCTGCATCAGCTCGATCTTTTCGACGCGGCGGCGCCCGGCAGCGTCGCAGCAGTGGAAGGTGCCAACGAAATCGACAATTTTCCAGTGCGCTACAACGGCCTCACGGGTGAAGCAGCGGGTTTCGCTGCGCAGCAGGCGATCTTCGCGCATGTGCGCGGCAACCCCCGTTTTGCCAACGTGCCGGTGTACGACCTGACAGGCTATAACGCCGCGCACGTGAGTCAGCGCACCGGCGCAGCCGATGACGCCAACGTCCACATCTATCCGCAAAACGGTGAGCAACCGGCGTCGAATGCCAACGGCGACATGTGGTTCGCGTGGGGCCTGGACGGCCTGCGCAAATTCGGCTTGCCGATTGTCGTCACGGAATTCGGCTACTACACCATGCCGCAGGCCGGCTGGGAACGTATCGGCGTGGACGAGGCAGGCCAGACCAAAGGCATCCTCAACGGCCTCTTCGACGCAGCAAGCCTTGGCGTCACACGCACGTATATTTACGAACTGCTCGACGAAAAACCCGATGCGCAGAACGCCAACAGCGAAATGCATTTCGGCCTGTTTCGCAACGACCACACGCCCAAGGCGGCCGCCAGTACAATCCGCAATCTCACGGCGATCCTGAGGGCCATGTCAGCGGGGCCATCAAACAATGCTTCGCCATCCTATTCATTGAGCGGCATGCCTACCTCCGGCCGAAGCCTGCTGCTATCTGGAGCCAACGGCCACTCTTTGCTCGCACTCTGGAACGAAGTGCCGTTCTGGGATCGCGCGACGGGCAAACCGCTCAATGCCGGCAGCGTAAAAGTCCAGGTGGAATTCGATCACGCCATGCGCAGCGCCGCACTCTACGATCCGACGATTTCCGCCGATCCGCAGATGCGCGTCGATGCGCCACAGAAGATGACGCTGGACGTGCCGGACCACGTCATCCTGCTCGACGTGACAACCGACGTAAAACCCGGTGGTTGAACGCCGCCCTATCGGCGCTTCACGAAATTGCGCAGCGAAAAAAACGGCCGATACACGCACGGAAACGCCGCATAAAGAAACATCCGCAGCCTGAACCCCAGCTTGACGCCTCTCGCGCCCAGCAGCACACCGCACTTCGCACCCAGCCCCGGCTTCGCGAACACGTCGCGCGCGTAGTACTCGCGCGCGAGTTTGGGCACGAGCAGCGCGCGCATCTGATCGCCAACGCCGGCAATCTGCGCATCGCGCTGGAACTGCTCCGATTCGGCCAGCCCAAACGCCGTCGTCAGCTTCACGCGCGCGACGAACTGCTCGACGGTGCGATAGCGTTTCTTGCCCGACAACCCGCCGCGCCGATAACGCACCAGCGGCTCGCGCAGGCTAAACGCGCCGCCCGTCATGACCGAGCGAAACGTCATGATCTGGTCTTCGGCCATGGCGCCGGGCAGCATCGGCCCGAAGCGCTCGAAGAGCCGCCGCGACCACGCGTGCGACGCGCCCACCACCCACGGACGCTCGCGCTCCCACTCGTCGAAATTTCGGTACTGCCCGAGATCGGTCGGCGCGATGCGGCCCGCGTCCGGCGAGGTGCTGTCGATCTCGACAAGATCGGAGGCGATCAGATCGACGCGCCGCTCAAGGCCGTTCCAGCACTCGACCAGACGCGCGCAGCGCTCGGGCACGGAGATGTCGTCGCCCGCCGTGACCACCAGCAGTTCGCCATGACTCATCGCCGCGAGTTGCGATAGATGCGCGGTGATGCCCGCGTTGCGTTCGTTGCGGTTGAGCACGAGCCGGTGCGGGCCGCGATAGTCGCGCGTGGCGGCTTCGACGGCGGCCCAGGTGGCGTCGGTCGAGCAATCGTCGGAGATCAGGATTTCGAGCGGCGAATACGTCTGCGCGAGCGCACCGGCGATGGCGTCGGCGATCACGCCAGCCTGGTTGTACGTGATCAACAGCATCGAGACGAGCGGCCGCGCCGCATCGTGTGCGGCCGGCCCTTCGCGGGATACCTGATCGGCGTGTTCGTTATCCTGATTCATCGGCTCTGAAATGCGCGCGCCATGGACATTGCGGAACATGGGACGTCACATGGAACGTGTAAGTTGGCGCGGCCGCATGAGCGTTCTGACGGCACTCGTGACGGCGCGGGCGGCCATACTATCATGCGCGCCAGGCGGGTCGAAACGGCGCCTCGTGCTTGGCGCTGTCTAAACATTTCCAGCACGGCAAGCGCGCGCCTTGAAGGACAGTCCCAAGCCCGCCCCGCCGCCTTTGTATAATCGCGCATTCCCCTTTTGCGCCCTGCGTTTACCTTTCATGCTTAGTTTCGCACTTGGCTTCATCGTCTCACTGCTGGTCACGCTGCTGATCGTGCGTTATGCGCATCTGCATGAAAGGTTTTCCGTCGATTCCGATCTGGCGGGCGTGCAGAAATTTCACGCGCGTCCGGTGCCGCGCATCGGCGGCACGGGTATCCTGGCGGGGCTGATCGTCGCAGCGGCCCAATTGCACGGCGCGTACCCGGCGGTGTCCGGCGGCATCCTCGGCATTGTCGCGTGCGGGATGCCCGCTTTTGCGTCCGGTCTGGTCGAGGATCTGACCAAGAAAGTCTCGCCGCTCGCGCGCCTCGTCTGCACCATGGCGGCCGCCGCGCTCGCGTATTTTCTGCTGGGCATCGCGGTGACACGCATTAGCGTGCCGCCGCTCGATTTCCTGCTCTCCTATGCGGCGATTTCCTGCGTCATCACCGTGCTCGCGGTCGCGGCGCTCGCCAATGCGATCAACATCATCGACGGCTTCAACGGCCTCGCCTCGATGGTCGCGTTCATGATGTTCGCCTCGCTCGCCTACGTGGCCTTCCAGGTGCACGATCCGGTCGTGCTGTCGGCGTCGTTCATCATGATGGGCGCGGTGCTGGGCTTTTTCATGTGGAATTTCCCGGCAGGCCTGATCTTTCTGGGCGATGGCGGCGCGTACTTCATCGGCTTCATGCTGGCCGAGCTGTCGATCCTGCTGGTGATGCGCAATCGCGATGTGTCGGCGTGGTATCCGGTGCTGCTGTTCATGTATCCGATCTTCGAGACCTGTTTTTCGATCTACCGCAAGAAGTTCGTGCGCGGCATGTCGCCCGGCATTCCCGATGGCGTGCACCTGCACATGCTCGTCTACAAGCGGCTGATGCGCTGGGCCGTCGGTGCGCGCACCGCGCGCGAGCTGACCCGCCGCAACTCGCTGACCTCGCCCTATCTCTGGCTGCTGTGCCTGATCGCGGTGATTCCGGCCACGCTGTTCTGGCGTCACACGCTGCATCTGTTCTGCTTCGTGGTGGTGTTTGCGCTCACTTACGTGTGGCTCTACGTGAGCATCGTGCGGTTCCGCTCGCCGAAATGGCTGGTGGTGCGCAAGCATCGGCGCACTTAAGGGTCGCTGCGCATACGGCGCCGGTCCACGCCGCGTACAGTCGCCCCCATTGTGCGCTTCAGGCAAGTTCTCGTTGTAGTCGTTGCGCTGATTGCCGGGCCCCGTCATATGGAGCCACGTCGCTTGCGTGGGCAATCTACGCAATAGTGTATTATTGTGAACTATGGAGCGTAGACTATCTGTTACCGAAGCAGCCAAGCGTCTGGGCGTAACATCAAAGACGCTACAGCGCTGGGATCGCGAGGGGAAACTGACACCGGACTCGCGCTCAGCTACGAACCGACGACTGTACTCCGAATCGCAGATCGCCCGGTTTGCGGGTCTTGTGTCAAAACAGGAGGCAACCCGCGTCGTTGTGTATTGCAGGGTTTCTTCTGTGGCACAGAAGCGCGACTTGGCAAATCAGCGCCAGATACTCGAGGAATTCGTGGCAGCGAAGGGGTTCGCAGAGGCCGAGTTCATTGAAGAAATCGGCGGTGGACTTAACTTCAAAAGGAAGAAGTTTCTGGCAGTGATGGACGACATCAGCAACCGTCAAATCCGAACCCTCGTACTTGCACACCGAGACCGGCTTACACGTTTTGGTTACGAGTGGTTTGAACATCATGCACTGATGCACGGGTGCGATATTCTGGTTCTGAACCAGGAGCGGCTTTCGTCGCAAGTAGAAATGGTTCAGGACCTGATGAGTATTACGCACAGTTTCAGCGCCCGGCTGGATGGACTGCGAAACTACAAAAGAAAGTTGCAGGAAGCGCTCAATGCTGATCGCGCACAAGATTGAACTCGCACCCGACGTCGAGCAGATCGACTATTTCCGCCGAGCCTGCGGCACGGACCGGTTCACCTGGAACTGGGCACTCGCCGCATGGAACCGGCAGTACACGTCGGGCGCAAAGCCCACGGCCTTGGGCCTTAAAAAGCAGTTCAACTCGCTCAAATACGCTGAGTATCCGTGGCTCAAAGAGATTCACCGCGATGCCCATGCTGACGCATTCGCGCGATTGGGCAAAGCATGGAACCAGTTCTTTAGCAATCTGAAAGCCGGCAAGCAAGCCAATGCACCGGTGTTCAAGCGCAAAGGTCGCTGTGCCGATTCATTCTACGTGGCCAACGACAAGTTCACTCTCGGCGAGCACGATGTACGGCTGCCATTGATCGGCTCGGTGATGCTTAAAGAATCACCTAGGTTCGGTGGCAAAATTATGGGTGCCACGGTGATTCGGGAAGCGCGGCGCTGGTTCTTGAGCGTACAGTTTGACGTACCTGTATCGATGCTCATGCGGGAAACCCGCCATGAGGTTATCGGCATCGACCTGAACGTCGCAGAGATCGTATGCTCCGATGGCACGCGATATCAAACCCCGCAGCCACTAAAGGCTATGACGCGCCGTGTCACTATCCGCAGCCGCAAGGTGTCTCGCAAAGTCGAGGTGATCAGGGCATCTCTCGGTCAGAAAGGCAATGCTTTCCCGAGAGGCACGCGTCTGCCGCAAACGAACAATCTACGGAAGGCATCGCAAATGCTCTCGGCCACCCACTATCGGGCCGGGTGCATTCGTCGTGACTTTCAGCACAAAACTACGACTGACATCGCACGCAAAACCCAAGCGGCGGTGGTCGAGGACTTGTCCGTGAAAGGCATGACTGCATCAGCGAGCGGCACCGCGAAACAGCCGGGCAAGCGGGTACGGCAGAAGGCTGGATTGAATCGCGCGATTCTGGACATCGGTTTTTACGAGATCCGGCGTCAGCTCACATACAAGCTCAAGCGATTCGACCGCGAGACCTACGTTGTAGACCGCTTCTTCCCGAGCAGCAAGCGCTGCAGTTGCTGTGGTAGCATCAATAAGAGTCTCGCGCTTAACGTTCGAACGTGGCAGTGCGCGTCATGTGGCACCGCCCACGACCGTGACGAAAATGCAGCGGCTAATCTCGCCCAGTGGGCGACCGTTCCATCACTACGCGAGGCTTTCGCGAAAGTTACGCCTGTCAGCACGGGTGAAAACCCGGATCACGAGTCTGAGCCTGTAAGGAACTCGGGGCAGGAACCGTCTCTCCGTGAGGTGAGACAGCGTGCAAAATTGCGCATGTTTAGATAAGCAGAGCCGACATGAGCCACACGAAGCGTTACCTTGCGTTTGCCCTTGCCCTCTTTGCCGTCACGCTCGCCGCGTGCAACACAATTGCCGGCGCGGGCGAAGATATCTCGAAGGGCGGCAACGCCATCACCAATTCGGCGGACAAGGCGAAGTAAGCAGTAACCTTTCGCTGCGCCTGACGCCACCAGGACCGCTCCCGATCGATGCGCGAGCGGCCCTTCTGCTTCTATCGCTTTGCGCCCCCTTTTATCGCGGGGCGCTCGACGCGCTCCCAGGAACAAAGTGCGTGCACCGTGCGCCGGCATGAGCCGCGAAAGCGCTACCCTTGAGATTCGCGCCGCGCCGCGCGAGTCCACTCACCGCTTCGGCAACGGCGTTGCGTCGTGACGTTCGGCCGGAGCACTGCCAGGGAGGCAAGCATGTCGAAGTCGATCTGGGTCGTCGTCGCCAATCGCGTCACCGCGCGCATTTTCACCACTGAAAATCCGCTGGGCGCCATCGAGGAAATCGAAACGCTGCTCCATCCGGAAAGCCGCGTGCCGGAACAAAGCCTCGTCAGCGACCGCTCGGGCCGTACCGAGCGCTCGACGGCGGGCCGCCAGTCGAGCGATCCCGATACCGCCCATCACGAGCACGAGTCCACGGTATTCGCCGCGCAGGTCGCCACCACGCTCGCCAAGGCGCGCAACGACGGCCGCTACGGCACGCTCGTGCTGGCCGCGCCGCCCGCCTTCCTGGGCGTGCTGCGCAAGGCGCTCGACGCGCAGACGAAGAGCCTCGTCACGCTGGAACTCGACAAGGATCTCGCCCTGCTCGACGTGCGCACGCTGCGCACGCACTTTCCCGAGCGGCTGGTGCGCGCGCAGACCTGAGCGCAGTTAGCATCCCCAATTACCCCGCCAGATGCGCGATGCAGTTGCGCACGAAGCCGATGGCATGCTCGCCCGCAAGCATGCCCAGGAGGCCGATCAGCGCGATGGTGGGCGGCGCGGGCGATTTCACGTCGAGCACGCTGTAAAGCAGGCCTGCGAGCGTGCCCACGGCAAACGAAACCAGATAAGCCTTCATGGCGCTCTCCAGAATTCCGGACCGGTTCAGGCGATGTCGATCACGACGCGCCCGCGCGTGCCCGCCGCCACCGCCGCATAGGCGTCCTGGGCGCGTTCGAGCGGGAAGCGTTCGGCGACCACGGGCGCGGCGAACTGGCCGGCATCGAAGGCTTGCGCCAGCGCGCGCATGATCGGCGCGGCTTCGGCGACACCAAGCTTCGCGCTGTCGGCGCCCAGCAACTGGGTTTCGTTGTGATAGAAGTCGATCAGGTCGAACTCCACGCGGCGCTTGCCGGTGGCGCTGATCTCGACCACGCGGCCACGACGCTTGACCAGCGACAGCGCCAGTTCGAACGCCACGCCGCCTACCGCGTCATAGACCACGTCCGCGCCCGCGCCGCCGGTGAGTTCGCGCACTTTGGCGGCGGTGTCGCCATCCATCGGCACGAAGGCGTCGATCAGCCGCGCCGCTGGCGAATCCGCATCCGGCGCCTCGCGCCCCACGCCGATCACACGCGCGCCGCGCGCCTTGGCGATCTGCGTGACCGCCCCGCCCACACCGCCCGACACGCCAATCACGGCGATCGTTTCGCCTGCCGCCAGTTGCGCGTAATCGACGGTACCCAGCCACCCCACCACGAAATTCACGCCAATCGACGCAGCCTGCGCGTGCGTGAGCGTGCTGGGCTTGCGCGCGAGCGCCGTTACCGGGATCTCGATGAATTCGGCGTGCGTGCCGTCGCGCGTGAAGCCGATATCGCCGCCGGTGCCCCAGACTTCGGCGCCGATCCAGTCGTCCGGACCCGCCACCACCACACCGCTGAAGTCGCGGCCCGGCACGCGCGGCAGGACAGTGTGGTCGAAGTGGCCCGACACGTTCTTCACATCGCTCGGGTTCACCGACGCGCTTTTCACCTGTACGAGCGCGTGGCCATCGGCGGGCACGGGCGTGGGCAGATCGACGAGTTCGAGTACGTCAGGCTTGCCGAAGGTCTTGAACTGGATGGCTTTCATGGTGGACTCCGCTGGATCGGTTTCGATATGAAGCCAGTCTAGAGTGTCGGCAGACAGTCGAGTGGACAGATGCTTTCGAATTTCGGACAAAGCCTGCCGCTTCCCTCCAGTTCCCGCCGCACCAAAAGCAAACGGCCTGCGCGGAAGGCAGGCCGTTGCGGTCACAGACGCTGATCTGCATCAGGGCGCTTATCGCGCGCCCGACGCATGATCGAAGGCTTCGTCAAAGCGCGTCGAGCGGAATTTTCAGGTAGCGCACGCCGTTGTCCTCGGGCTCGGGCAGGCGGCCCGCGCGGATATTCACCTGAATCGACGGCAGGATCAGGTTCGGCATGGCGAGGGTGCGGTCGCGCGCGCCGCGCATCTGCACGAAGGCTTCCTCGCTCACGCTGTCGTTCAGGTGGATATTGCTCTCGCGCTGCGCGCTGACCGTGCTCTGGAAGCGCGGGCCGCGCGACTCGGGCGGGTAGTCGTGGCACATGAAGAGACGCGTGGGCCCCGGCAGATCGAGCAGCTTGCGCACCGATCGATACAGCTCATGCGCGTCGCCGCCCGGGAAATCGCAGCGCGCCGAACCCACGTCGGGCATGAACAGCGTGTCGCCCACGAACACGGCGTCGCCGATCTGGTAGGCGAGATCGGCGGGCGTGTGGCCGGGCACGTGCATCGCGCGCGCCGCGAGCGGGCCGACGTGGAAGGTTTCCTCGTCGGTGAAGAGATGGTCGAACTCGCTGCCGTCGGCGGCCAGCGTGCCGCCCAGATTGAAGACCTTGCCGAACACGCCCTGCACCATACGGATGTGCTCGCCGATGGCGATCCTGCCGCCCAGTTGCTGCCTGAGAAACGGCGCCGCCGAAAGATGATCGGCGTGGGCGTGGGTCTCCAGCAGCCATTGAACCGTGAGGCCGTATTCGCGCACGAAGGCGATCACGCGCTGCGCCGACTCCGTGGACGTGCGGCCCGATTTCGCATCGTAGTCCAGCACCGGATCGACGATCGCACACGCCGAGCCGCGCCCCGAGTGCACGACGTAGGTGACGGTGGCCGTCGCCGGATCGAAGAACGGCTCGACGAGGGTGGCG
>NZ_DASZJJ010000046.1:0-43445 GCF_035948235.1 Paraburkholderia sp.
GATGCGAGCAAGACCAGTCACCACTCCGCTAATGGGCAAGTGGTGGACGGCGTCACACTGGCGGTGTGAGCGGCTTTCTTTTGGTTACTTTTCTTTGCCGCGGCAAAGAAAAGTAACTGCCGCCCCGCACAGGGGCAACGCTAGCAGACCGACACGCCCTCAAGGAAATGCCAACAACACCAAAAACCAATCACCCCTCAAAAACATGATGCAAAGGCGGCACAGTCCCTCCCTCCTTCACAGTAATCTCAAACACCTTCCGCTGCCGGCTAGAAGGCCGCACCTCACCAGCATCCAGATAAAACTGCCCATACCAATCCCGCATCTGATAAAGCGGCCCATCCCCCTCACAAAGCAGCGGATTATCGACACGCGTCTTACTATCCCAGATCGCCACATCCTCATAAAACGCCGCCTGCGCCTGCGCAACATAAGCCCGCGCAATCTCCAGATTCTGCTCCTCAGAAACGCCGGGAATCTTCTTAACCATCACCCCATATCGCAGCTCAAAACTGTTCATATCGATCGGCACATGAGCATTAAGCAGAATCGAATGAATCGGATGCCCACCGCTTTGCCCAGTCATCTCCGTGATGTGATAAGCCGGCCCAAAGTAAGTCGACAGCGCAACCAGCTCATCCCCACCCAGACGCTCGCTACGCCCCACCAGCAACTGCGTCGCCTTATGATCCTCGAAGAGATTCGCGAAATAATCCACCGGCGCTCCATGCACCGTCGCGAAGTGCGCCATATCGGAGATATTGTCCACGAGCTCGCGGCAATTGGTGCCTATCACCATCTTGTCGACGACCCAATCCGACCACTCATCCGATTCGCACGCGGCGATAGCAGGAATCGCCACATCATCAGTCGGCGCCGAACCTTCAGGATCGTGCCACACGAACAGCAAACGGTTCTGCACACAGGTATGCCAGGCGCCGATCCTGGCTTTAGGCGGCACACGCTTGCAATAGGGAATCGACTGACACTGTCCATCGCCATCCCACTGCCAGCCATGAAACGGGCACACCAGCGTATCGCCTTCAACGCGGCCCGTGGAAAGATCCGCGCCCATATGCGGGCAAAAGCCATCGACGATACGAATACGGCCGGAAGAATCGGCAAACGCGGCCAGACGCCGCCCAAACACATTGAGCGTATGCGGCTTGCCGTCGAGATAGTCGCTCGCAAGGCCAAGGCAGTGCCAGCCTCGGGCGTAGCGTTGTACGAGCGGCTGGGCTTCGATCTTGTAGGGACGTGCGGACATGGTTCTCCTCCTGTTTGAATGAAACGCGCGGCTCCTGCCACGTTAGACGGGCAGCGCGCGCCATTCATCGTCCCGACGGACTAGGGACGAACGAGGAGTCCAGCAAAGCAAAACGGGCCTGAAAGGCCTGCTACATCAGTCGTCGCAGGTGATGTCCTGCTTGCGCACCACAATGATGACCGGATAGGTGCCATGCTCGAGTTCGACCCGCGCAACCACGGTAGTGGTGACGGGATCGCTGTCGTCGTACACGCTGACCTTGTCCTTGCGCAGGTTCACGAGGCCCACGCAACGCGTGGCGCGGCCATCGTCGCCCACCTGGCAATCGAACTGATGATCCGAGAAATAGCGGTAGCGGTCGCGCTCGGGCAGCTCAAGGTATTCGCGCATGCTGGCCGCCGCGCCGCCCACACCGCTCACGCGGCCAATCGAGCATTCCTGTTGCGGGGCCGCGGCGTCGCTTGCGGTCTGGGCATGGGCGAGCGGGCTGGCCGCGACAACAAGCGCGGCAAAGGCCGAGGCAAAGAGAGTTTTCATGGCGCGAATCACGGTAATCGAAGCAAAGCCCCGATTCTAGCCGCATCGCGCCACGATGGCCGTCAAACCCACAGCCAGGATGCCGATATCAAGAACGTGCCTGCGCCACCGCCGTGCCATGCAAAGCCGCCTTGCTGCCCTGAGCGGCGCGACGTTCGGCACGCTCGACGCCCAGCCACGCGGCCAGCGCGGGTAGCAGAAACACCGCGCCAAACAGGTTCACAAGGAACATGAAAGCCAGCAGCACGCCCATATCCATCTGGAACTTGAGCGCCGATCCCGCCCACGTCCCCACGCCGATAAACATCGTCACCGCCGTGAAGAGCGCCGCCGTGCCGCGCTGGCGCATCGCCGCGCCGAAGGCCTCGGGCAGGCTCGCGCCCGCACGCAATTCGTGCTGCAGGCGCTCGTAAAGATAGATGCCGTAATCGACGCCCACGCCCACGCCCAACGTAATCACCGGCAATGTCGCCACTTTCAGGCCGATGCCGAGCCACGCCATCACCGCATTGCAGAGAATCGACACGATCGTAAGCGGCACGATGATGCACAGCACCGCGCGCCACGAGCGGAACGTCACGAAGCACAGCAACGCAATCGCGCCGAAGATCGACAGCAGCATGGCGATTTCCGCATCCGCGACGGCTTCGTTGGTCGCCGCCATCACGCCCACGTTGCCGCCCGCGAGGCGAAACGCCACGCCCTGGGTTTCGTCCTCGGCGGCGAAGCGCTTGATCTCGTCGACGATGTGCGCAATCGTGCGGCCTTCGTGATTGTCGGTGTAGATCAGCACCTGGATCGCCTGGCAATTCTCCGTGTTCATGCCGTTGTCGGGATCGAAGGCACTCGCGCCTTGCGTGAGACCATCGCTCGAACGCGGCAACGCCCCCCAGCGCAGATTGCCCTCGTTGAACGCGGCAATCGACACCTTGGCGAGCGACGGCACGCTCACCACCGACTGCACGCCTGCCACGCCGCGCATCTGCATTTCGAAGCGCTCGATTGCGCTCATCACCGGGTAGTGCAGGCAGGCATCGTCATAGCCCTGCGTCTCGACGATCACGGCCAGCGCGTCCACGCCGATGTTGTATTGACTCGTGATGCGCGCGTTATCGAGGTTGTAGCGCGAGGTCGCGCGCAGTTCGGGTGCACCCGAACCGATATCGCCAATCTGCAACGCCCGCGACGCCTGGGCGCCGAACGCGAGCAAGGCTAGCGCCACCGCGAACACACCCAGCGCGGGCAGCGGGCGCGCGAATACGCCGAAGCGCGCCCAGCCATCAGCACGGCCGCCGCTTTTTTGCTGCGCGACACGGCGTTGCGCACGCACCAGCGCGCCGCGTTCGAGCCGCGTGTACGAAAGCAGGATCGGCAGAAACACCTTGTTGGTGACGATCATCAACAGCACGCCAAGACACGCGGTAATACCCAGTTCGCGCACGATATCGATGCGAATGCGCATGATGACCATGAAGCCCAGCGCATTCGTGAGAAGCGCCACGGTGCCCGGCACGAACAGCTTGCGAAAGGCATCGCGCGCCGCATCCGCCGACGATAGCCCGGTGGCAAGCGCCTGTTTCCACGCGTTTGTCATCTGCACCGCATGCGAAACGCCAATCGAAAAGATCAAAAACGGCACGAGGATCGACATGGGATCGATCCCGAGTCCCAGCATCGGCAGCGCGCCCAGCAGCCACACCACCGGCAGCAGCGCCACGCACAGCGCCAGCGCCGTGGTCCGCCACGATCGTGTATACGCGAGCAGCAGCAACGCCGTGATCGCAAACGCAATGCCGAAGAACACCATCACGCCCGCGATGCCGGCCTCCACGTCGCCCACCAGCTTGGCGAAGCCGATGATATCGACCTCGACGTTGGCGTTCGCGTAACGCGCGCGAATCTGTTCAAGCTGCTTTGCGACCGCACTGTAATCGAGCCGCTTGCCGGTCACCGGATCGGTCTCGCGCAACTCTGCGCGAATCAGCGCCGCCTTCAGGTCGTTGCTCACGAGCCGCCCGATCTGCCCCGAGCGCGCCACGTTGCGGCGCACCTTGGCCAGATCATCGGGATTGTTGCTGCTGAACTGGCCCGGCACCACCACGTCGCCGCGAAAGCCCGCTTCGGTCACTTCCGTGTAGCGCACATTAGGCGTGAAAAGCGAGAACACGCGCGAGCGGTTCACGCCTGGAATGAAGAACACGTCATCGGTCGCGTGGCGCAGTGCGTCCATGAACGGCTCGTTGTAGATATCGCCCTGGCCCTTCCAGCGCAGGCTCACGAGCACTGTATTAGCGCCCGGAAAGGCACTGGCATAGCGGTTGAACACCTGCATATACGGGTGTTCCATCGGGATCATCTTGTTGAAGCCCGGATCGAGCCGCAGGCGCGTGGCCGAGTAGCCGAACGCGGCCGTGAGCGCCACGCAGAGCGTGAGAAGCACGAGGCGATGGCGCATGATCGCGCTGGCGCAGCGGTCCACGAAGCGCGCGAGCGCGGAAGTGCGGGGAGTGGTGGTCATGGGCGTGCCTTTTATTTCGCAGTACGAGATGATGAATAAACAAGCTCAGGAGGGGGCATTAGCCTTCGTAGCAGCAGGCAAGGTCCAGCGCATGACGCCCGCCTCGCCAGCCACGATCAGGTGCCCCTGCCCTTCGTCGAGCACCGCCGCGAGGCTTTGCACCCCGCCCGCCTTGCGCACGCTGTAGTGCGCGCCGCCGTCGCTCGATGTGACGATTGCGCCGCCCTGGCCCACTAGCACGAGCGGACAGCCCGGCAATTGCGTCGCGCCGAAGTACGAGGTACCCACCCCACTGTCGATATGGGCCCACGTCTGAGCGTCGTCGTCCGAGCGCAGCACGTTGCCGCGCATGCCATAGGCCAGCCATGCGTGCGCGCCAAGCGGCAGCACGCCAAACAGCGAGCCGGCGTAAGGCGATGGGCGTTTCTCCCAGTTCGCGCCGCCGTCGTTCGACACCAGCAGCGTGCCGGTCTCGCCCGCAATCACCACATGCCCAGCGGCGTCGCCTGCGATGGCATTGAGGTGGCGATCGCCCGCAAGCGTTTTTTCCGTGCTCCAGGTCGCGCCTTCGTCGCGCGAAACGAGCAACTGGCCAAAGCTGCCCACCACGAAAAGCGGGCCGCCCGCGCGACCCCAAACTGCCAGCAACGGGTCCGAATGCCGATGGTCGAAGCGCACCTCCTGCCAGTGCTCGCCGCCATCGACGGTGCGCACGATCCAGCCGTCATGTCCCACGGCCACCCCCACGCGCGGCGAGACGAAGAACACCTCGGTCAGCGTTGAAGCCTCGTCGGGGGTGACGCTCGCGCGGCGCCAGCTTGCGCCCGCATCGTCGCTTAGCAGGATCACGCCGCGCTCGCCCACGGCGACCGTGCGCGCGCCCGCCTGCGCCAGACCGTTGATCTGCAGCCGGTTGGCGGCGATGGCGCTTGCGGGAAACGCCGGCAACGGACGCGGCGCGAACGCGAAGAGCGCCGCGCCCAGCACCGCTGCCGACATCAGCAGGCCCGGTAGCGAATTTTTCATGGGTGTCTCCTCGATGTTCTGGTGTGCAGCTTTTTTGTACAACGCGCCGCGTTTTACGCGGGGATCTCGAACAGCGCCGCCGCGCCCATGCCGCCGCCAATGCACATCGTCACCACGGCCAGACGCGCACCGCGCCGCCGCCCTTCGATCAGCGCATGCATGGTCATACGTGCCCCGGACATGCCGAACGGATGGCCCAGCGAGATCGCGCCGCCATTGACGTTCAGTCGCTCCATTGGGATACCTAACTGATCTCGACAGTAGATCGCCTGGCAGGCAAAGGCTTCGTTCAATTCCCAGAGGCCGATATCGCTCACACTCAGACGATGCTTCTCCAGCAATCGCGGCACGGCAAACACGGGGCCGATGCCCATTTCGTCGGCCTCGCAGCCCGCCACGGCGAGTCCGCGAAAGATGCCGAGCGGCGCAAGCCCGCGCGCACGAGCGCTTTGCGCGCTCATCACGACCACTGCCGCCGCGCCGTCCGACAACTGCGATGCGTTGCCCGCGGTGATGAATTCCCCTTGCGTCACGGCCTCGCCGCCGCTCCAGACCGGTTTGAGCGCGGCCAGGCTCTCGGCGCTCGTGTCGGCGCGATTGCATTCGTCGCGCACGGCGTGCAGGTCTTCGTGGCCCGTGACGTTGCCTTCCTTGTCGAACAGCGCGCGGCGCACGTTCATCGGCGCGATTTCCGCGTCGAAGCGTCCCTGTGCCTGCGCCGCCGCGGTGCGCCGCTGGCTTTCCAGCGCAAACGCGTCCTGGTCCGCGCGGCTGATGCCATAGCGGCGCGAGACCACTTCGGCGGTTTCGATCATCGCCATATACGCAGCGGGCTGATTCGCCAGCACGCTTTCGGCCCGCGCGCGATAGCTGTTTTTATGGCGATTCTGCGTGAGCGTGATCGACTCCACGCCGCCCGCCACGACAATATCGGCGTCGCCGCACGCGATGCTGCGCGCCGCCACTGCAATCGACATCAGCCCCGACGAGCACATACGGTCGAGCGCCATGCCCGGCACGCTCGCGGGCAAGCCTGCTGCGATGGCGGAAAGCCGCCCGATGTTGTAACCCTGGGTACCCTGCTGCGCGGCGCAGCCCATGATGACGTCGTCGATCTCGCGTCCTTCAAGGCCCGCGCGCGCCACGGCGGCCCGCACCACATGGCCGCCCAGCGCGGGCGCCTCGGTAGCGTTGAATGCGCCACGGTAGGCCTTGCCGATGGGCGTGCGCGCCACCGAAACAATCACGGCTTCGTTCATCGAATGCTTCCCTGTTGCGAATGACATCGCGTTGAAATCAGAAATCGGAAATCAGAAGTAGTAGCGGCTGATGGTGTCGGCCACGCAGCCCGGTTTGGATTCGCCCTCGATCTCCACCGTCACGCGTATCCACGCCTGCACGCCACCCTCCAGCGCCTCGGCGCGCAGCAGTTCGCCCACGCCGCGCACGCGCGCGCCCACGCGCACCGGCGCGGGAAAGCGCACGCGCTCGCAGCCGTAATTCACGCCCATGCGCGCGCCGTCAATGCGCACGATCTGCGGCAGAAAATAATTGACGAGCGAGAGCGTGAGATAACCATGCGCGATACAGCCGCCAAACGGCCCGCTGCGTGCGCGCTCGGGATCGACATGAACCCACTGGTGATCGAGCGTGGCATCGGCGAACAGGCCGATCCGCGCCTGATCGATCGCGAACCAGGGACTCGCACCCAGCTGTTCGCCCACGGCATCGAGCAAGGCACCCGGCTGCGCGAACACGCGCGTGGGTTCCATCGCAACGTTAAGGTCGAGCGTGTCCATCATGCGTGCTGGCTGCTCACGGAGAGCACTTCGCCGGTGAGATACGACGCATAGTCGCTTGCGAGGAACACCATCACGTTTGCCACCTCCCAGACTTCGGCGGCGCGCCCGAACGCTTCGCGCGACGCCAGTTGTTCAAGCAGATCGGCCGGAGCCGACCGCTTCAGAAAATCGTGCAGTGCGATGCTCGGCGCCACGGCGTTGATGCGCACGCCATAAGGCGCCGCCTCCAGCGCCGCGCAGCGCGTGAGCGCCATCACACCGGCCTTGGCGGCCGCGTAGTGCGCCTGCTCGGCCTGCGCGCGCCAGCCCAGTACGGACGCGTTGTTGACGATCGTGCCGCGCCCGCGCGCCTGCATGGGCGGCAGCATCGCGCGCATCATGCGGAACGTGCCGGTCAGGCTAATGTCGAGCACACGCGACCATTGCGCATCGTCCATATCGACTAGGCGGCACGAACCGCCCAGGCCCGCGTTGTTGATGAGCACATCCACGCCGCCGGTCCGGGCTTCGGCGAAGGCGATCAATGCACGCACCTGCTCTTCGTTCGAAACGTCGCAGAGCTGGCCGTGGATTTCGGCAAGACCGGTCTCCTCGCGCAACGTCGTGGCCGCTTCGTTCAGGCGTTTTTCGTGGATATCGGACACGATCAGCGCGCGGCAGCCCTCTTCCGCACAGCGCTTCGCGGCGGCAAAGCCGATGCCCGCACCGGCGGCGGCCGTAATCAGCACGGACTTGCCCGCAAGCAGTTGATGACCCGCCACATAGGGCGGCGCAATGGCAAGACGGTGTTCTGCGTTCATGCTTGACCTCGGGGTTCCCTGGGCATGCCGAGCCCGCGCTCGGCCATGATGTTGAGCTGGATTTCGTTGGTGCCGGCGTAGATGGTGTCGGCGCGTGAGAACAGGAATACACCTTGAAGGCGGCTGCGCCTGGTCGCGCTACTGGTCGCATCGACGAAATTCGCCTGTTCGCCCAGCACGTCCATCGCCAGTTGCCCCAGATCGCGATGCCAGTTCGACCAGTAGTACTTATAAATAAGCGCCGATTTGTCCTGTGCGGCGTTCGTGCCCTGCGCACCCAGCATGCGCAGCGCGTTGTGGCGCATGACGCGCAAGCCCGCCCACGCCTGCGCGATGCGCGCACGAATCGACGGATCGTTTGCAACGCCCGTTTCTTTCGCGGCTTCGATCACCCAGTCGAGTTCGCGGATGAACTGCATCTGCTGCCCGAGCGTGGAGATGCCGCGCTCGAAACCGAGCAGCGTCATGGCGATATGCCAGCCATCGCCGGGCGCGCCCACCAGATCGGCGGCCTCGGCGCGCGCGCCGTCGAAGAACACTTCGTTGAATTCAGCGCCGCCGTTCATCTGGCGAATCGGCCGGATCTCCACGCCATGCTGGTCGAGCGGCACGAGAAAAAACGACAGCCCCTTATTGCCTCGCGATTGTGCGTCGCTGCGCGCAAGCACGAATATCCATTCGGAATCCTGAGCGAGTGACGTCCACACTTTCTGGCCGTCGATACGCCACGCGCCGTCCGGTTGCTGCGCCGCGCGCGTGCGCACGTTGGCGAGATCCGAACCCGCGCCGGGCTCGGAATAACCCTGACACCAGAACTGCGTGCCTGCAAGGATGCCCGGCAGAAAGCGCGCGCGCTGCTCCGCATTGCCGCACGCAATCAAGGTGGGACCAAGCAACCCTTCGCCGATATGACCCATGCGCCCCGGACCGCCAGCGCGCGCGTATTCCTCGTGGAAGATCACCTGATCCGCGACATTCCAGCCGCGCCCGCCCGCCTCTACCGGCCAGCCCAGCCCGGTCCAGCCGCCAGCGGCCAGTTCGCGCTCCCAATCCTTACGTAGCGCGGGGAAGGCTTCTTCGTCTCCCGGCCCGCCGCGATAGCGCAGGCACGCGAACTTGCCACTCAAATGCTCGTTCATCCACGCGGCGATCTGCTCGCGCAGACGGGCTTCGCGGTCGCGCGCACCGTCAAGCGTTACGTCGATGCGTGCATTCATGCAATTTCTCCTGCAAACGTGCTGTCACCGTCGATCACATGCGCGGCGAGCCAGGCCAGAAGGCCCTGCGTCGAGCCGAACAGCGCGCCGCTGGCCTGAGCACGCTTGAAATAAAGCTGTGGATCGTACTCCCAGGTAAATCCGACCCCGCCGTGCAACTGGATCGCTTCCTGGGCGCAATAGCGCAGCGCATCGTTCGCGCTGGATTTGGCGACGGCCACATCGGCGAATTCCGCCGCGGCAGGTTCACCCTGTGCGCCGTCCCACGCCGCCGCCGCGCCTAGCACCGCCGAACGCGCCGCCTCCACCGCTACCAGCATTTCTGCGCAACGATGCTTGACCGCCTGAAACGAGGCAATGGTGCGTCCGAACTGCACGCGCTCAGACGTGTAGGCGAGCGTGAGATCGAGACACTGCTGCGCGCCGCCCAATTGTTCGGCAGCCAGCGCGAGTGCGGCAAACCAGGCGGTACGCGTTAGCGCTTCGCGCACCACATCGCCCCGCGCGAGGCAAGCCGAACGCGCGACGCTCACCGACTCAAGCTCAATAGCAGCGAAGGGTCGGCTGGCGTCGAGCGTCGGCAGCGGCCTGCGTGCAATGCCTGTCTGCGTGGTTTCCAGTGCGAACAGCGCAAGCTCGTCGCCCACGCGTGCGGGCACCAACAACAGATCGGCCATCACGCCGTCGATGACCGCGCTGAGCGCGCCGCTCAGGCAATAGCCCTCTGCCGTTTCATACGCCACGACCGGCACGGCGTCGATACGGTCTGCGTCGAACGGCGCGGTGCACGAGAGCGCCAATGTCGCGCGCGTTTCCCCCGCAGCGATGCGGGCGAGCCAGCGCACCGTCTCTTCATGGTCCGGGATTTCACGCAGACACTGCGCGAGACCCTGCGCCGCCAGCACCGCCGTGCCGAAGTACGGCACGCAGGCCAGACGCCGCCCCATCTGTTCCATCAACAGCACGAGCGCCTTCGCGCCCAGCCCCGCGCCGCCCGCCTGCTCCGGCACGCCCAGACCACACCAGCCCAGTTCCGCCGCAAGCGTCTGCCAGAGCGCGGCGTCATAGCCCGCGTGGCGTTCGAGCACGCGGCGCACTTCGGCTGACGCGCTCTGCTGCGCCAGCACCTCGGCGGCGCTGTCGCGGATCAGCAATTCCTCTTCGCTCAGCACGAGATCCATGGCGTCAGCTTCCATAGACGCGCTGTGCCGGGCGCGCCTGCGTCAGCAGTGCCGTGACGGCTGCGCCCACTTCGGCTGCCGGCCAGCGCGCGCCGCGATCCACGCGCGGACCCGTACGCCAGCCTTCCGCCACGGCAATCATGCCGCCCGCGACTTCGAACACCTGGCCCGTGACATCGCTCGACGCCTCGCTCGCCAGCCACACGACCAGCGGCGCGACGTTGGCCGGATCGAAGGCATCGAAGCTGCCATCCTCGGGCTTCTTCATCATCTGCGCGAACACGGTCTCGGTCATCGCGGTGCGCGCCGAAGGCGCAAGCGCGTTCACGCTCACGCCGTAGCGCTGCAGTTCCGCCGCCTGCATCAGCGTGAGCGCGGCAATGCCGGCCTTGGCCGCGCCATAGTTCGACTGGCCGATGGAGCCTTGCAAACCCGCGCCCGAACTCGTGTTGACGATACGCGCCGCCACCGGCGTCCCTGCTTTCGAAGCATCGCGCCAGCCGCGCGCGAGAATCTGCGCGAGGCAAAAATGGCCGCGCAAATGCACGCGCATCACCGTGTCCCAGTCGTCCTCGGTCATGCTCGTGAACATGCGGTCGCGACATACACCCGCGTTGTTCACCAGCGCATGGACGGTGCCATAAGCGTTCTGTGCGGCATCGACGATGCGCTGCGCCGTGTCCATACGCGTGATGTCGTCGGCGTTGGCCAGCGCCTGGCCGCCCGCCTGGGCGATCTCCTCGCAAACGGCCTGCGCCGCTTCGGCACGCAGATCGTTGACCACCACCGCCGCACCTTGCTCAGCGAGCGCGAGCGCATACGCGCGCCCGAGTCCCCCGCCCGCGCCCGTGACGATCACGGTGCGCCCCTTGCAGATTCCCATGCCTGACCTCGTTTGATTATCCAGTCCACTTCGCCTTGCAGCGTGCTTAAAGGCGTTCGATGATCGTCACGTTAGCGAGCCCGCCGCCCTCGCACATCGTCTGGAGTCCGTACCGACCATGCGTACGCTCCAGTTCGTGCAGAAGTGCCGTCATCAGGCGTGCGCCCGTTGCACCGAGCGGATGGCCCAGCGCGATCGCCCCGCCATTGGGATTTGTACGCGCCGGGTCGTAGCCGGTCTCGGCGAGCCACGCGAGCGCAACCGAAGCGAATGCCTCGTTGATCTCCACCACGTCGATATCGCTCATCGACAACCCCGCTTTTTCAAGCGCATGACGCGTGGCCGGAATAGGCGCAGTGAGCATCCAGAGCGGATCGTCGCCCAGCACGCTCAGGTGATGGATGCGTGCGCGCGGCACGAGGCCATAGCGGCGCAACGCGTCTTCGGAAACGATCAGGAGCGCCGCGGCCGCATCGCAGGTCTGGCTCGACACCGCCGCCGTAAGCGAGCCGCCCGGCATCAACGGCTCCAGCGTCGCCATCTTTTCCAGCGACGTATCGGGGCGCGGCGTCTCGTCTCGCGAAAGGCCAAAACACGGCACGATTTCGCGCTCGAAGCGTTTTGCCTCAATGGCAGCAACCGCGCGCCGGTGGCTTTCCAGCGCATAGCGCTCCATCGCCGCACGCGAGAGCCCCCAGTGATCGGCGATCCGCTGGGCCGCGTCGAACTGCGAAACTGGCGCGTCGCCAAAGCGCGCGCGCCAGCCCACGCTGCCCGAGAACGGATCGCTGAAGCCCAGCGGCACGGCTGCTGTCATCGCCGAAGAAATAGGGATTTGCGTCATGGTCTGCACGCCGCCCGCGATCACGACGTCCTGCATGCCGCTCATCACGGCTTGCGCCGCGAAGTGCACGGCCTGCTGCGACGAGCCGCACTGGCGATCCACCGTCACGCCCGGCACCGTGAGCGGCAGGCCCGCAGCCAGCCAGCAGGTGCGCGCGATATTGCCCGCGAGCGGGCCGATGGTGTCCACGCAGCCGAACACGACGTCGTCGTAGTCCTCTGCTGGAATCGCATTGCGCGCGACCAGTTCCCGCAGTACGAAGCCGCCGAGGTCGGCCGCATGCACCGCCGCGAGCCCGCCCTTGCGACGCCCCGTGGGCGTGCGCAGCGCATCGACGATATAGGCTTGTTTCATGGTCACTCCCGTTCGAAGTTGCCGAAGGTGCACTCAGGGCCGATCGGTGCGCGCGCATCGATCAGCGTGCGCGCGACGCGTTCGCGGTGATACGTAGCGTCGCCCCAGCTACCCGCAAGCGCCCAGATGCGTTTGACGAAAATCTGCAGATCCAGCTCCCATGTGTAGCCCATCGCGCCGTGCACCTGGATCGCGTGGCGCGCGGCCAGTTGTGCCGCCGACAGGGCAGCCAGCTTCGCGTGCGACACGTAGAGCGCGCGCTGCGGATCGTCGGTGGCGAGCGCGCAGGCGGCGCGATAGACCACCGGACGCGCGAACTCATAGCGGATCGCGACATCGGCAAGCAGATGCTTGACGGCCTGATACGCGCCAATCGGCTTGCCGAACTGCTTGCGCTGCGCCGTGTAGTCGATCGCCGCGTCCAGCACGCGCTGGGTGAGGCCGAGCAGTTGCGCGGCCACCGCGAAAGCGCCGTGATCGAGCACGAGGTCGAGCAACGGTTCGGCTTCGCGAGCGTTGGCGATGCGCGTGGATTCATCGGAGCGCCAGTCCAGCTCGAACAAACGCCGCGACGGGTCCACGCTTTCCACCGCACGATAGGTGCACGCTTCACGCGTGACGCGATGCAATTCGCCGTCACGCTCGCAGAGCAGCACATGTGCGACATGTGCATCGGCCACATACGGATTCACCGGATGCGCCAGCGCCACGCGCGCGCCGCCCGCCGCGATCTGTGCGAGCAAGGTATCGCGCCAGTCACTCGCGGGCAGGCGTTGCAACAGCGCCACGGCGACGACGGCGGTATCCATGAGCGGATCAGGGCCGCCAAAGTAACCCCAGGTCTGCGCGAGCAACGCCCATTCCATCGCACCCATGCCCAGGCCGCCCTGCGCCTCCGGCACCGATACGCCCGTCATGCCCTGTTCGGCCAGTTGCGCCCAGTGCCGCTCCGAACGGCCGGTTTCGCTTTCCCACAACTCGCGGATCAGCTCCGGCGTCAGCTCGGTCATCAGGAAACGGCGCGCACCATCGGCAAGCGCTTCCTGGTCTTCGTCGAATGAAAAGTCCATGTTTTTGTTAGGAATCCATATCGAATGGAGTGTCGTGTTATCCGCTGCGTCTTGCAGGGTTAGCCGCGCGGCATGCCCAACATGCGCTCGGCGACGATATTGCGCTGGATCTCGTTGGTGCCCGCGTAGATCGGCCCCGCCTGCGCAAACAGGAAGCCGTCGAGCCAATGCCCCAGACGCGCGCGATCGTCTGCGCCTTGCGGCACCACTTCCGCCTGCGCGCCAAGAATGTCGAGCGCCGTCTGATGCATGCGCAGATCGAGTTCGGACCAGAACACCTTGTTGGTGCTCGATTCCGCGCCAATATGTCCGCCTTTGTGCAAACGGCTCGCCGTCATATACGTCGAGAGCGCATAGGCCTGCGCGTCCATCCACGCTGCGGCCACGCGTTCGCGCAGCGACGGGTCGCGCTGCGCGGCTTCCGGGTGCGCCAGCAGCAGATCGCGCAGTGCCTGCGCCGTGCGCTGGAAGCGCGCGGGCGAGCGCAGCATCAGGCCGCGCTCGAAGCCCGCCGTCGCCATCGCCACGTGCCAGCCCATGCCTTCGCCAGCGATGCGGTTCGCAGCGCTTACACGCACGTCGTCGAAGAAGATTTCCGCAAAACCGGTCTGCCCGTTCAACTGACGGATCGGCCGCACCGTCACGCCCGGCGCGTTGAGCGGCACCATCAGAAACGTCAGCCCGTGATGACGCGTGGATTGCGGATCGCTGCGAAACAGACCAAATAGCCAGTCCGCCCAGACGGCGCGCGTGGACCAGATTTTCTGGCCGTTGAGCAGATAGTCGTCGCCATCGCGCAGCGCGCTCGCACGGATCGCGGCCATGTCCGAGCCCGCATTCGGCTCCGACCAACCCTGCGCCCATACGTGCTCACCCGAGGCCATCGCGGGCAGGAAGCGCGCCTTTTGCTCGTCGGTGCCGAAGTCCATCAGCGTCGGACCGAGCAGGAAGATGCCGTTCTGGTTCACGCGCATGGGCGCATCGGCACGCCAGTATTCCTCCTCAAAAATCAACCACTCGATCAGGTCGCAGCCGCGCCCGCCCAGTTCGCGCGGCCAGGTAACCATGCTCCAGCGGCCCGAATGCAGTGTGCGCTCCCAGTCGCGATGCGCGGCAAAACCCACTTCGGTGTCGAAGCTCGGCAGTGGTTCGCGCGGCACGTGATCGGCCAGCCACGCGCGAATTTCCGCACGAAAAGCGCGCTGTTGCGGCGTGTAGTCGAGCTTCATGCGCGGCTCTCCCCAGGCGTGCGGGCGTCGTCGAACTGCGCCGCGCGTTTTTCCACGAAGGCGCTGCGCGCTTCAGTCGAATCGTTGGTCATATAGGCTTGCAGCGTGAAGCCCTGTTCCCAGCGGTATTTGTCTTCCAAGTCGCCGTCCTCCACGCCGTTGAGCGCTTCCTTGGCGAGCGCGAGCATCGCGCCGCTTTTCTCCGCGATGCGCGCCGCCAGTTCAAGCGCCGCCTCGCGCAACTGTTCGCGCGGCACGACGCGCTCGACGGCACCCAGCCGCCAGGCTTCGTCCGCGCCTACCATGTCACCCGTGAAGTACATCGCCCGCACTTTCTGGACTCCGAACATTCTTTGCAGATGCGCGCCGCCGCCCATCGCGCCGCGATCGATCTCCGGTACGCCAAAGCGCGCACAGGCCGAAGCGATCACGATATCGGCGGCCCCGCAAATGCCGATACCACCGCCCAGCACGAAGCCATGGACTGCAACGATCACCGGCTTGGGGCTACGGTGGACCGCGCGAAACGTCGCGTAGTTGCCCGCATTGACCGCGACGATGCGCTCGGGATGCGCCGCCAGTTCCTTGATGTCGACGCCCGCGCAGAAGCCGCGTCCCTCGCCGCGCAGCACGATCACGCGCACGCTGTCGTCACGGCCCAGCGCGTCGATGGCGGCGGCAAGCGCATACCAGTCCTCGCAATCGAGCGCATTCACCGGCGCGCGGTCGAGCGTCAACTCGGCGACTGCGCCCTGCTGGCCCACGCGCGCAATCGAGAATGCCGGCCGGCGCGCGGGCGCGCCTTTTTCGTCATGGCTTGCTTGTGTCATGTTCCCCGTCCTGAATCATCCAAATGCGTGTCAAATACGCGCCGTCAAATACGTCATGAAATGCGTTACGTCGTCGCTGCGTCGCGCATCGCGCACAGGGCGTCCAGGCGATCGGCCGCCTCCCGCACGATCCGCCCGATCACCACCGCGCACGGCTCGATTGCGCCGATCATCGCCGCCGCCTGGCCGCCTGGCAGCACGCCTTCATCGGGAACGCCATCGACGATTGCGCGCTGGATCAGATACGGCGCGTTCGCCGCCATGAGCGTCTGACTCGCCGTATAACCGTGATCGCGCAGCGCCTTGATGCCAAGCGTCGCCATCTGCGCGAGCGACAGACCGTTCTGACGCCGCCACGCCTGTGCGGTGCGCAGCGCGAAAAGCGTGCGGCGCAGTGGCCCGAGCGCTTCCAGATGCAACAGATACGGGTTGTCGATCATGCGTTGCGGCAGACCGTCGAGCGCCGCCGAAACGCGGATGAGCGCCGGATCTTTCACCGCCACGTAGCGCGCAAGCGTTTCCGGCGGAACCGGCGATTCTTCGGTCATGAGAAAGCGCGTGCCCATCGCAATGCCAGCCGCACCGTAGCCCAGCGCCGCCGCGAGGCCACGCCCGTCGAAGAAGCCACCCGCCGCGATAACCGGCACCTGCACGGCGTCCAGCACGCGCGGCAGCAGCAGCGTGGTTGGCACGGAGCCGGTATGGCCACCGCCTTCCGCGCCCTGTACCGTGACGGCGTCTGCGCCGAGTTCGACGGCCTTCGCCGCATGTTTGGGCGCGCCCACCGTCGGGATGCAAAGCACGCCCGCGTCCTTGAAGCGGCGGATCGTCGTGGCATCGGGGCCGCGTCCGTAGCTCACCGCGCGCAGCCGGTGGCGGATCGCCAGATCGACGACCTGTTGCGCGTTCGGCTGGAACATATGGAAGTTGATGCCGAAGGGCCGGTCCGTGAGCGATTTCACGCGCAGGATCTCGGCTTCCACCTGCTCCGGTTCAAGCGTGGCGCCAGCGAGAAAACCGAAGCCGCCCGCGTTGCAGGTAGCCGCGACCAGCTTCGCATCGGCAACCCAGCCCATCGCGGTTTGCACGATCGGATAACGGCAGCCCAGCAGATCAGTGAGCGGCGTACGCATGGCTGATATCGTCGCGCTCATTATCTGGAATCCTTATTATCAGACGAAGCACGCTGCGACTGCACCATCTTGCGCGCGTCATAGCCGCCCAGACGATCGCCGCTCACGAGTTCGTTGTGCGCGTGCGCGAAGTGATGCCAGGCGAACGCGGCATCCATCGCCGCGCGCTTGCCCTGCAACTCCTCGACGTGATTGATCGCCTGTTTGGTGAGCGCGAGTCCCAGGCGCGGCATCGCGGCGATTTTCGCCGCCATCTCCTGCACCGTACCCTGCAACGCCTCGCGCGGCACCACGCGGTTCAGCATGCCCATCTGCTGCGCGCGTTGCGCGTTCATGCGCTCGCCCAGAAACAGGAATTCCTTGGCGATACGCGGGTTCAACTCATAGGCGTGCGCAAAATACTCCACGCCTGGAATGCCCATGCGCACCACGGGATCGGCAAAGAACGCATCGTCCGAGGCTACGATCAGATCGCACACCCATGCGAGCATCAGCCCGCCCGCCACGCACGCGCCCTGCACCATCGCGATGGTCGGCTTGGGCAACTCGCGCCAGCGGCGGCACATGCCCAGATAGACCTCCTGCTCGCGGGCATAGAGAAACTCGCCGCCCTCCTTGCCAACGTGGTCGTACCAGAGCGACTGGCGCTCGAACGATACGTCGATATCGCGTCCAGGCGTGCCAATATCGTGCCCCGCCGAAAAGTGCTTACCCGCACCCGCAAGCACGATGACCTTGACCGCATCGTCGTGCGCCGCGCTGCGAAACGCGGCGTCTAGCGCATAGGTCATCTGCGAGTTCTGCGCGTTGTGATACGCGGGGCGGTTCATCGTGATGGTCGCGATGCCGTCTTCTACGGCGTAGAGCACCACGTCTTCGGTCTGCGCATGGGTCTGCTGCATGATAGTCTCGCTTCGCGTTACGCGCGCCGGGGCGCGGGGTTGTCGCGCAGGATCGCCGCGCGCAGATTGTGCGGATCGAGCGCGCGGACGATCTGCAGTTCCTCGGCGCCCGGCGCCGCCGTGGCGGCGATATCGTCGGCCTGCAGCAGCGGGAATCCGGTCGCCGCCTGCACTTCGTCGAAGCTCACGCCCGGGTGCAGCGAACGCACGCGCACGCCATGGTTCGGGCCTTCGAAGTCCATCACGCAGAGGTCCGTGACGATCGCGCGCAGGTCCGTGAAGGCACGCATGCCTTCGATCTCGCGCGCCGGGTTGTAGCCCACGCTGCAGACCATATCGACCTCGGCTTCCACGAAGGTGCGCGTCGTGTGGCTCGTCACGAAGAACGAATTCGCGTGGTTGATGCTGTTGCCAGGAAAGCCGCGCGCGCCCAGCAATTGCGTCTTTGGCTTGGCGTAGTCACGGCCCAGCCACGAAATATTGGCCTGCCCATAGCGGTCGATCTGCGTGGGCATCACGAGCGCATGACGGCGGCCGTGCCACACGCAGTCGAACACGCGCTCGTAGGTCATCGAGCCGCTCGCGGCCACGCGGTACGCGGCGTCGCGAGGGCCCAGCGGCACGGGCGTCTCCACCAGATACGCCTCGCCATCGGTGAGCATGAGGCCGGGGTTATACGCGAGGCGCGCGAGCCCAGCCGCCAGACGCGGACCGGTGCCGATGCCGGTGGCCAGCACTTCGCCGTCGTCGCGCCAGAGCCGGGCCGACGTGACGATCATCAGTTCGGCGAGGGAGTAATCCAAAGCGTCGTTCACGCTCGCTCCTTTCAGGGATCAGAGTATGGGCAGCGGCAAGGCCGCCACATGGGAAGGACCGCCCGCGCCCGCGAGCCACGCAGACTCGTCGGGGCCGACCACGTCGCGCAGATACGCTGCGGTCTGCTGGGCGTCCGCAGCCGCGGCGCAATACGCCTTCAGATGCGGCAAATCCCATCCGTAGGCCGGCGCGCAGGAAGTCGGATGCGCGCCGCACGGCGCCTGCACCACGCCCGTGACCAGCGAACGCTCGAACGGATTGCGTCGTGCTGCGGCAAGATCCGTATTCGCGAGCGATGCTTCCAGCGTTTCGCAGCTCACATAGGTGCGTTTCGCGGCACGGGCGAACCACGCGTCGAAGAACGGATCGGGGCCGTCGATGCGCGTGTTGCCCATGACATCGGCGGCATTGACATGCAGCAGTGCGACGTCGAGTTCGATGGCCGGCATCGCGAGCAATGTCTCGGCATCCTCATAAGGCGAGCGAACCGTGCGAAGCTGCGGCGCGTGGCGCAGCAGATCGGTTCCCAGACCCACACGCGTGGGCAGAAACGGCAGGCGTGCGGCGGCGGCCCGCAGCCCCAGTTGCAGCAGTCCTTCGTCCAGCTCCCACACGTCGATCGCGCCCGTTTCGCGTGCGCGGCGGAAATGCGGCTCCAGCGGAATCACATCGAGCGAGACGAAGCCAAACACGACCTTCCTGACCTTACCCGCCGCGCAAAGCAGGCCCACATCGGGGCCGCCGTAGGCGACGACCGTGAGATCGCGCAGCGGCGAGCGCACGATCTCGCGCACCAGCGCCATCGGTTTGCGGCGCGGTCCCCAGCCGCCAATGCCGATCGTCATGCCGTCTTCGAGCTGCGCCACCACATCGCGCGCGCTCAGGCGTTTATCGAGCGTTTTCATTCGGTATCCAGATTAAATGGCCAGTCAAAATCCAATGCTGAAATCGTGGCCCCAGAGGCTGACGCGGGTTGCCTCGTAGACGCTGTGCTCGTTCCAGTCCACCTGCAGGCCGCCATAGCCGTATTCGAGGTCGAAGCCACCCGGCGTTTTCATGTAGAACGAGGTCATGTGGTCGTTGCAGTGGCGGCCCAACGTCGCCGACAGCTTCACGCCATGCGCGTTCACGCGATCGAGTGCGCGGCCCACCTCGTCCATCGAACCCACTTCGGCCATGACATGGATGCAGCCCGAGGGCACCGCGAGATCCATGATCGCGAGGCTGTGATGACGCGCGTTGCCGCAATGGAGAAAATGGATGCGCTTCTCGGGTTCGGCGGGATCGGCGGGATCGGCGGAAAAGCGCACGCGGAAGATATCGGAGAGCCCGAAGCCCAGCACGTCGCGCAGGAAGGTATCGGTGGCGTCGAAGGCGGGTGCGGGCAGCACGGTGTGGCCCAGGCCCATGGCCCCCGTCACGAAGCCCGGCACGCCCAGCGGCGACACGAAGCGGCGGAAGTCTGCGCGCACGCCCCAGAAGAATTCATGGCGATTGCCCGAAGGATCGAGGCACCAGACCATCGCCTGCACGCGTCGCAGTGCGATTTCCTGCGCGCTCGCGCGATGCGCTTCGACGCCGGCGTTCTGCAGCCTTGCGGTGAGCGAGTCGAGCGCCGCTTCATCGGCAAGCTCCCAGCCCGAGGCGAAGTAGCGCTCCTCGTTGCCCGGCACGATCAGGTAGCGGAAATCGCGCTCGTCCATCTTGAGGTACAGCGCGCCGTCCACTCCGTTCACATCGTACGTCTGCATGCCCAGCACGTCGCGCGCGTAATCGCGCCACTTGCCCGCGTCTGCCGACTGCACGACGACGTAGCCCAATGCCCGCACATCGCTCATCTTCGCCCCTCCAGAAAACCCGTTGTAGTGAGGTCTATTCTGGCCGCGAGGGGAAGTCCCAACATCGTCTGTTGGGACTATGGCAACGTCACGCCGTCAAGCGCTCACACCTTGCGCAAACGCTTCGCGCAAGCGGTACTTGAGCACCTTGCCGGCTGCGCTCGTGGGCAGCGCAGTGACGATTTCAATGCGGCGCGGCACCTTATAATTGGCCATGTTGCGCCGGGCCCATTGCGCGAGCGTTTCGGCGTCCGTGTGTGCGCCCGCGCGCAGCACGATCCACGCGTGGCCAACCTCCCCCAGCCGCTCGTCCGGCACGCCCACCACGGCGATCTGTGCGACGGCCTCGTGGGCCGCGAACAGTCGCTCGATCTCCGCCGGATAGCAGTTGAAGCCGCCGACAATGAACATGTCCTTGATGCGGTCCGTCACACGCAGATTGCCGCCCGTGTCGAGCGAACCGATATCGCCCGTGTACAGCCAGCCTTGCGGATCGACGGCGTTGGCGGTGGCCGCCGCATCGCCCAGATAGCCGCGCATGACGTTGTAGCCGCGCAGCCAGACTTCGCCTGTTTCTCCCGGCGGCAGCGGTGTGCCGTCCGGGCCCGCGATGCGCAATTCGACACCTGGCATGGCGCGACCCGACGTTTGCGCGATGGTCTGCGCATCGTCACCGTGACGGCAGAGTGTGGCGAAACCGCAGGTTTCCGTGAGCCCGTAGCCGGTCAAGACGGTCTCGAAGCCCAGCTCCGCGCGCATGCGCTCGACAAGACTGGGCGCGATGGCGGCCGCACCCGTCACGGCAACACGCAAAGAGCCAAGATCGCGCTGCGCAAGATCCGGTGCATCCAGCAGCGCGTAATAGAGCGTGGGCGGACCCGGCAGGACGGAAACGCGCTCCTGCACCACGCGCTCGAGCACGGCCTGTGGATCGAACACGGCGTGCGGCAGCACGGTTGCGCCGCTCGCCAGCGCCGCGAGCCAGCCTGCCTTGTAGCCGAAGGCGTGAAAGAACGGATTGACGATCAGATAGCGGTCGCCTTCGCGCAAGGTGGCGATCTGCGCCCAGTCGTGCGCACCGCGCAAGTTCTGCCCGTGCGTGGTCATCACGCCTTTGGGGCGGCCCGTCGTCCCCGAGGTGAACATCACGTCCATCAGCGTATCGGGCGTGACGGCCTGCTCGCGCGCGCGGAACGCTTCGAGCGGGGTTTTTTCCGCGCGCTGCAAAAACGTCTGCCAGCTTTCGCAGGCATGCTCGACCGCCGCGTCGAACACGATCACACGTTCGAGCGACGCGGGCCGATGCGGCGCAAGCATCGACGGATACTGCTCGCCGAGAAACTCGCCGCAGCAGAACAGTACGCGCGCGCCGCTATCGGCGAGGATCGCGCCGGCCTCCAGGCCCTTCATGCGCGTGTTGACGGGCACAAGCGCCGCGCCCGCGCTCTGGATCGCCAAAGCGGCGACGATCCATTCGGCCACATTGGGGGCCCAGATCGCGACGCGGTCGCCGGGCTCGATCCCGCAGGCCATCAGCGCGCGCGCCGCTTCGACGCGGGCGGCGTCGAGCTGTGCGTAGCTCAGGCTGAGCGCGGTGGATTCGATCGCCATGCGCGCGCCGTAGCGCGCCGCGCCGCGAGCGATCAGCGCGGGCGTGGTGAGAATGTCGTGAGGCGTCATCTTGGGACTCCGGAAAGACGAGCGCCGCCGCGCGATGAGCAGCGGCGGCGCCGGATTGGGCAACCATGCGCTCGCGCTAGTCGGGGAACACGATGCGGACCTCGGCGCTCGCAGGCCGCGCGCTGCATGCAAGCGTCCAACCGGCCGCGCGCTCTTCGTCGTCGAGTGCGGCGTTGTCGTCGAGCGTCACTGCACCCGCTTCGACACGGCACATGCACGCACCACATAAGCCGCTACGGCACGAGCTGGGCGGCGCGAGACCGGCCCGCTCCATCGCGTCGAGCAGCGTTTCGCCCGGCTCGCAGTTGAAGCGATGACTCGCGCCGTCAAGCTGGGTTTCCACGCTCGCAGGTATTTCACCCTCTATCGTTGCGCGCACAACGGGTTCGACTGCAAGATCGGGCAAAGAAATAAAACGCTCGACATGAATCTTCGCGCGCGGCAAACCCAGCGCAAGCATCGCCGCCAGCGCGCTTTCCATGAAGAGCGCCGGCCCGCAGATGAAGCATGTCTGCTGGCTCCAGGGCCGCGCCAACTCTTCGAGATGGCGCTGTTGCGGTATGCCCTGCACGCTGTCGAGCCAGTGAATCACGCGCAAGCGGCCCGGATGACGCTGCGCCAGTTCGCGCAGCGCAGCGCCAAAGATCACCGACGACTCATCGCGGTTCGCGTAGATCAGCGTGAGCATGCCGCGCCCGCCTATCAGCGCCGCCTTCAGGATTGACAACACGGGCGTGATGCCGCTGCCGCCCGCGAACAACAGCAGATCGTCGTCGAGCGAGCGCGGCGTGAAGACGCCCGCAGGCGCCATCACGTCGAGTTCGTCGCCAGGCTGCACCGCGTCGCATAGCCAGTTCGACGCGCGCCCGTCGCGCACGCGCTTGACGGTGATCTTCGGTGCGGCGTCGACGCCGGGCGCGCTGGAGAGCGAGTAACAACGCTGCAGCGCAGACCCGCCGTGCGGCAGGCGCAACGTGAGGAACTGCCCTGGCCGGTACGCGAACGCATCGGCCAGCGCGCCGGGCACCTCGAACACGAACGAACGCGCATCGGCGCTTTCGGCTATCACTTCGGCCACGCGCAGCCGATGAAAACGCGTTTCGGTCATGGCAGAACTCGCGTGCATGCGTCAGGCGACGCCCATGATCATCTGCGCGTTGTCGATGCGGTACTCGCTGCCGTTGATGAAGCGCGACTCATCGGAGGCGAGGAACAGCACCAGTTGCGCGATGTCTTCGGGCAGGCACATGCGCGAGCGCGGATCGACGGATTCCGTGAGTTGCGCACGGCCCGCTTCCGCCGAGCCGAAGAACGGCTCGGTCATCGGCGTGAGGATGCCGTCGGGGTGGATGGTGTTGGCGCGCACCTTGTAGCCCTGGGTTTTGCAGTGCGCCGCAATCGCGCGCGTGAGCGCCGTGACCGCCCCCTTGCTCGCCGAATAGGCGCAGAACGCACCCAGACCGCCCAGCGCCGCCACCGACGACATATTGACGATCGCGCCGCCCTTCTCCTTCATTGCGCGCACCGCCGCCTGGCAGCCGAGGAAATAGCCTTCGGCGTTGATGCGCATGATGCGCTGCCATTGTTCGAGCGTGGCGTCCTCGATGCTGCCCAGTTGCAGGATAGCCGCGTTATTGACCAGCACGTTGGGCGTGCCGAACTGCTTTTGCGCTGCGCCGAACACATCGTTCCAGCCGGTTTCCGAGGCGATATCGTGACGCACGAACAGCGCCGCATCGCCGATCTGCGCGGCCACGGCGCGGCCCGCCTCCTCGTTCACATCGGTCAGCACCACGCGCGCGCCCTCTTGCGCGAACAGCAGCGCGTCGGCCTTGCCCACGCCGCTTGCGGCGCCCGTGATGATGGCGATCTTGCCCTTGAGTCTGTCTCCCATCTTCGTTCTCTCTTTGTCAGTGTGTCAGTGGATGAAGGGGTAATACGGTTGCGCCTGCAACGTTTGTTCTGTTTGCCTCGTGCGCGGCCAGCACTTCGCGCGCCGCAGCGCGTCCAGCCTGACGACCCGACCAGACGCAATCGGCCAGTGACAGCCCGCTAACGTAGTGATTGGAGGCCAGCCCGCGCGCGGCGCGGCCCGCCGCGTAAAGACCGGCGATGGCATCGCCTTGATCGCGCAGCACGGCATTGGTGGTTTCTTCGACGCGCAGTCCGCCCAGCGTGATCGCCGGGCACGGAAACACGCGGCTTGCTGCCGAGATATCGAGTGCGTAATAAGGTGCTTGTGCCAAAGGCGCAAGCATTGGCGCGGATTTACCGAATGCGTCGTCACGCCCACTTACGGCGGCCGCGCGATAGTCGGCCAGCGTGCGTTCGAGCGTGATGGGATCGGCGCCGATCAATGCCGCCAGTTGCGCGGGCGTATCGGCGCGCCGGCGGTTCGCGAGCATCAGCACCAGCGCGGGCACGCTCTGGAACGCCCATAAGCGCCCGCGCAGGCATTCGCGCAATGCCTCGCGCACGAGCGCGGCGTCGAGAATCAGCCAGGCGCGGCCATCGCGGGTCTCGCACATCGCGTGACCCAGGGTCGCGCCGTAGACTTCCTCGTTGCAGAAGCGTTCGCCGCGCGCATCGACCACGCAACCGCGCGCCCACGCGAACGGCGGATTGATGAAGCGCCACGCAGAGATACGTTCCATGCGATCGGCCACGCCCCCCGCCGAGACGCCAAGACGTATACCCGAGCCGTCGCACGCCGTGGTCCCCAGACGCCAGTTGGCGAGGTAGCGCGGCGCGTGCTGAGCCATCATTTCGCGGTTGAAAATGAAACCGCCGGTGGCAAGCACGACCGCATCGGCGCGAATGTCGAGCGCTTCGCTCGCTTGCATTTCGAGCCGATGAAGCGCTGCTCGCAAACGGTCGGCCACGCGAGGCATGCCGTTATGGAGCTGGTCGGCCCAACGGGCGAGACGCACGTGACGACGTTGCAAGCGGCCCGGCTTCACGCGCCAGACTTGCGCGCCAATCACGCGCCCCGCTTCATCGACGATCAGGCGGCGCACGCTTGCGTGCCGCACGATGTCGACGTTGGGCTCCGCTTCCACAGCGCGGCGCAGCGTCGCGAAGAGTGCCTGTCCCGACATGCCGCGCGCCACCACGCGATGCCCACGCGGCGCGGGGGGAACGGCGGGTGCGTCACCTACGGCTTCGTTGCCCGAGTAGTAGAGAAACGCGCGCTCGGGCGGATACGAAGTCTTGCGTGCGGGCATCGCCGCATTGAAGCGCACGCCATGCCGCTCCAGCCACGCGAGTTGCGCAACGCTGCCCTGGCAAAAGCGTTCAAGCGCGGCGGCAGAGACGGCTTCGCCCACTTCGCCGCGCAGATAGGCGGCCATCGCTTCAGGCGTATCCGCATAGCCCGCCTCGCGCTGGTACGGCGTGCCGCCGCCCGCATAGATCACGCCGCCGCTCTTTGCGCTCGCGCCTCCGCCGTCGAAGCGCTCGACGATGCAAACGCGCGCGCCCGCCTGCGCCGCTTCGAGCGCGGCGCACGCGCCCGCCGCGCCAAAGCCAGCGATCAGCACGCCGCAAGTGTCATCCCAGCGATGCGCGTTGGCATCGGCGACGACGATCGGCGGCTCGGTGGGCGTGGCGCTCGTATTCATGCGCTGGCCGCTACTGCCGTGGTCAGCAGCGTCGTTGCTGCGGTGGTGTAAGCGCCATCGACGTACAGCAGCGGCTCGATCTCGCCGCTTAGCTTCACTTCACGCAGCCTGCCGATGAACACCGTATGCGTGCCGTACTCGAAGCGCCCGTCCTGCGCGCAAATCAGGTTGGCCTGCGCGCCGTGCAGATACGGCACGCCTTGCTCGCAGCGTTGCCAGTCGCCGCTCGTGAAACGCTCCTCGCCCTTCAGGCGGCCGCTGCAATCGATGGCGATATCCTGCTGGCGCGCGGCCAGCAGATTGACGCAGAAGTCCGCGCCGGCCGCGAGCGGCGGATAGATCGACGACGACCGGTTGATGCAGATGAGCAGCGAAGGCGGCTCGGTCGACAGCGAATCGACCGCTGTGGCCGACATCGAATAGCGCCGCTCACCGTCGCTGCAACTGATGACCGCGACCGAGCGCGCGAGGCGACGCATGGCGAGCAGCATGTCCGCGCGCAGCGGTTCAGTGGAAATATCGCTCATTGTGTGACTCCGCGAAGCTCGCGGTCCGTGTGCGAGGTTGTGTCGTTTGAAATCGCTGCAGCGCAATGATCGGCGGCGCGGTAACCGAAGGTCATCGCGGGGCCGAGCGTCGAGCCCGCACCCGGATAACTTGCGCCCATCATCGATGCGCTGCAGTTGCCAATCGCGTAGAGGCCGGCAATGGCGCTGCCGTCCGCACGCAGCACGCGGGCGTTTTCGTCGGTGACGAGACCACCCTTGGTGCCGATATCGCCCGCGTCGATCCGTACCGCGTAGAACGGCGCTTCGCCGATAGGCGCAAGGCACGGGTTCGGCTTTACGGCGGGGTCGCCGTAGTAGGTATCGAACACGTTATTGCCTTTGCCGAACTCCTCGTCCACGCCGCTGAGTGCGTAGGCGTTCATGCGCGCGATGCTGTCGCGCAGCCCTTGTGCGTTCACGCCAATTTGCGCGGCCAGCGCATCGAGCGTATCGGCGCGATGCAGCAAGGATCTAAAGGACTCCGGAATACGTGCGTCGGGCATCATCGATGCGGGCATGATCGGCCCGCACGGATAATGCTTGCGAAAACGCGCGTCGAAGATCATCCACGCGGGCAGGCACGCACCGGTCTTCGCGTGATCCCGATACATCGCATTCACGAATTCCGAATACGGCGCGGCTTCATCGACGAAGCGCTGCCCCAAGCCATTGACGATCACGCAGCCGGGCAGGTTGCGCTCCACGAATAGCGCACGTTGTTTCTCCTCATCGGCCACGCGCAGCGTCGGCGCGCCCCAGACGTGCTCCATCAGCGCAAGCGCGCCGCCGGCGCGTTCGCCCGCTGTAATCGCGTCGCCCGTGTTGTGCGGCGGCGTGGCGCTCCATTGCACGTTGGTAGGCTGCGGCAGGTAGCGCTCGCGCAGCGCCTGGTTTCGTTCGAAGCCGCCTGCCGCGAGAATCACGCCGCGCCGCGCCAGCACGCGCAGCGGTGTGCCGTTGCGCTCGGCCAGCACGCCTTCGATGCGGCCATCGAATTCGATCAGATCGCGCATGGGCGTGTCGAGCCACAGCGGTACCTTGCGTTCGAGCAGCGCGTAGCGCAGGCCGCCCACGAGCGCATTGCCTAGCGTGAGCCGCCGGTCGCGCCGCGAGCGCAGCCGCGCGCGGATATCGAGCCAATAACGCCCGAATTCGCGCAATGCGAGCATCATGAAACCGCGCTCTTTCGAAAGCAACGTGTGCGCTTCTTTCGACGTCACCGCCACGCGACCGCCCACCAGCGTGCCAGGCGAAGGCGCACGCAGCCGCGCGAATTCCTTGCCCAGCCGCCCACCGTCGAACGGCAAGGGATCGAGCGCGCGATAGCCGGGCAATGCACCCGGCAACGCTTGAAAGTAATCCGCGTAACGCGCGAGCGACTGATAGCGCACAGGCGTGCGCGATTCCAGATAGCGCAGCATTTCAGGCGCGCTGTCCAGATACGCGTCCACGCGTGCAGGCGAACTCGCGCCTTCGATGCAGGCCTCCAGATAGATGCGTGCCGTCTCGCGCGTGTCCGCGCCGCCCGCTTCGGCGATGTGGTGATTGCACGGCACCCAGATGCCGCCGCCCGACACCGCCGACGTGCCGCCATATTCCCCGCTCTTTTCCAGCAAGACGACGGAAAGCCCCTGATCGGCGGCGCGGCACGCGGCAAGCATGCCGCCCGCGCCAGAGCCGACGATCACCACGTCGAATGTTTCAGTCTGCATGGGCTGATCGCTCATGATCGCCGTCCTCAGATGAAAAAGTCCGTGTTGGGACGGCCGAGCATCACCGCGCCCAGGTTCTGGCCAAAGCGATCGACGTTGTTCGCGTAGTGCGCGCGCGCCGCGTGCAGATCGAGAAAGCGGCGCACGAGCGGATTGCGTCGATAGATGCCGTTGCCGCCCGCGTAGCGCAGCAGCGTGTTGGCCGCCTGGGCGCAACGCTCTGCCACCTGCGCGGACTGATAGCGAAACAGCACGCGCCGCTCGATCGGCACCTCGGGGCCGCCCTGTGCGGCCGCCAGCAACTCCGCGAAATTGCGGCGCAACAGCACCTGCATTTCGTCGATGGCGGTCGAAGCGTTTGCGCACGCGCTCTGTGCGCCAGCATCGTCGCTGGTCTTCGCGCCGCTATTAGCACTCACGCGATTCGCGGCATAAGCGGTGAAGTCATCCACCGCGCCTTGCAGCGCGCCGATGCACGCCGTGCAAACCGCACGCACGAAAATCTGCGCGAACGGCAGGCGAAACAGCGGCGCGTCGTTGACGGCCAGCCCCGGACTCGTGCCCATCATGCCGTCCACCGCCTTGTGCGTGCGATACGCCGGCACGAACACGTCCTCGACGACGATGTCATGACTGCCGGTCGCGCGCAGTCCCAGCACATCCCAGTCGCGTTCGATGCGGTAGGCGTTTTTTGGCAGCAGGAAGGTGCGATATTCGGGCGGTTCGCCGTCGCGCGCGGGCGGCACCAGTGCGCCCAGAAAGACCCATTCGCACAATTCGCTGCCACTCGAAAACTTCCAGTGACCCGAAAGCCGGAAGCCGCCCTCGACTGGCGTGACCTTGCCCACCGGCATATAGGTGGACGCGATCAGCGTGGCCGGATCGTCGCCCCAGACGTCGCGCTGGGCCTGCTCGTCGAACAGCGCGAGCTGCCAGTTGTGCACGCCGACCACGCCGTACACCCACGCCGTGGACATGCAGCCGCGCGCGAGCGCCATCTGGATTTCGAAGAACACCTGCGGGTCCAGTTCGTAGCCGCCATAGCGCTTTGGCTGCAGCACCTTGAAGAAGCCGCCCGCCTGCAGATCCGCGAGGGTTTGCGCGGGAATGCGCCCTTCGGCTTCGGCAGCGTCGGCGCGCTGCGCCAGCAGGGGCGCGAGCGCCTGGGCGCGCGCGATCAGGTCCGCCGCGAGGGCGTTCGAATCGTGTTCTCGATGCACCGCTGTCTCCTTGTGTCTTCTTTTGAGTGGTTGGGGCTGGCGCGCCGCTTAAGCGACGGCGCGCGCCTTCACGCGGTTGAAGTACGGAATCACGTGTTCGCCGATATTGCGGATGGTTTCGAGCTGCGCTTCGTGCGGCACCGTACCCATCTGGCAGAGGAACAGCACTTCGTCCACGCCCGCTTCCATCAGTCGTCCTACATAACCAATGCAGTCATCCACCGTGCCGTAAGCGTGGTTGGGGTTCATCATCGAAAGCGCCGGATCGCTGAAGTCCACCACCACTTCTTCCGACGCGAAACGCGAGCGGATCACCATCTGGCCGCTGTCGGCCTGCACGAGGTCGTCGCCCCAGTTGGCCGGATCGGGACGCTCGCCGCCCGTGTACCAGTATGCGAGCGACTCCATGAAATAACGCTGGCCGCGAATGCCGATCTTGCGCGCCTGCTGGCCGTCAGCCATCACGATGGCCGGACACAGCGCGGCGAGGTGTTCGGTCGGGCGGAAACCCACCTGATCTTCGGCCTTGCGGTTGCGCCAGGCTTCGCGGTAAAGCGCGTTTTTCTTCGCCACCTCATCGGGGCCGCCGAAACCCAGCACCAGCGCGCCCAGACCGCGCTGGCCCGCGCGCAGCAGACCGTCGCTATTGGTGCAGGCCATGTACATCGGCGGGTGCGGGTCCTGATACGGCTTCGGATGGATCGGACGCTTAGGAATCTTGATGTATTGGCCATCGTGCTCGATCTCGTCTTGCACAAACATCTTCGGCACGAGGTACATCGACTCGTCGATCATGGGTTGCAGCTCGGCGAGGTCGTAGCCGAACGCGCCCGCTTCCTGCTGGCTGCCGCCCTTGCCCACGCCAAAGTGCACGCGGCCCTGCGAAAGAATGTCGAGCAGCGCGACGCGCTCGGCCACCTTGATCGGATGGTTCATCGCGGGCGGCAGGCAGATCACGCCGTGGCCGAGACCAATGCGCGTCGTGCGGCCCGCCAGATAGGCGAGAAAAGTTTCCGGGGCGCTAATGTGCGCGTAGTTGGTGAGCGAGGTGTGCTCGACGCACCAGACGGTATCGAAGCCCATCTGCTCGGCCAGCAGCGCCTGCTCGACGGTCTCCTTGAAAACGCGGTGGTCGCCCTCGCGCGACGCGTCGGTCGTCTGGGCTTCGTAGATCAGGGAAAACTTCATCGCGGGTGTCTCCTTGTTGTGTCGGACTTTGGAACCGCGTGACGGTCCACGAGACGAAGTGTCGGCGCGCGCGGCAAGCGCTGCATCGTCTGTTTGGATTAACGCTTTTATCGACACTTCAAGGCGCGTGCCGACCTAGTCCAATCGGACATGGCGCGTGGCGTTGCGCGCGCTAGCATCGGCTTGTGGCATGACCACTCAAACTCAGGGGAAAGACGCAATGAAGGCTTCGATGATGCTGTACCCGGTGGAGACGATCGACACGGCGCTGCCGTTCTTTGTCGACGGGCTTGGGCTGACGGTGAAAATGCGCGACGGCGAGCGCTATTGCGCGCTGGAAGGCGGCCCGCTCACGATTGCGCTGGTGGCGGGCGACGAGCGGATTGTCGAGCGTCCTGCGCTAACGTTTCGCATTGCTGAGGATGACGATCTCTATGCGGCGATGGCACGTGTAGTGGCAACGGGTGCGTCGGTGCGCGTGCCCGTGCAGCAGGGGCCGCACGAATTGCGCGCGGTGCTGGAGGACCGTAACGGCGCGCTGCTCGTGCTCACGCAGAAACATGTGGTGTAAACAACAGAAGGCGGCCGCACGCGCCGCCTTCATTTCTCACTCGATAGCGCTGCTTCAACCCAACGGCACCACGCTGCCCAGCAAAATCCGCACGAGCGTGGCCTGACGCGTCACGCCCGTCTTCGAGAAGATCGAGCGAAGATGCGCGCGCGCCGTGTTCTTGCTGATGCCCAGTTCCTCGGCGGCCTCTTCCAGCGTGAGGCCATTGGTGAGCAGCAACGCAAGCGAAGTTTCGGCGGGCGTGAGATCGAACAGCTTGCGCACGATTTCCTGCGAGCGCTGTGATTTGCGGTCCGGATCGCGCAGGAACACCACGGTCGCGGGTCGGCGGCGGTTGTCTTCTGACCAGTCGGAAAGTGGCACGGTACGCACCAGCACGCCCAGTTTCGCGCGGTCGCCGCTACGCGTGACGGGCATCGCTTCCACCAGCGGCCCCGCCGTGCCGAAGTGCCCCATCATCGCGTGACGAATCAGCCGCTGCAGCGTGCGGTTTTCGTGGCTATCGGTCGCTTCCACGTGACCATGCGCGACGCGCAGGCCGTCGGCTTCCGCGAGGATTTCGTCGGCGACGCTATTGGTGCGCATGATCGCACCGCTTTCGTCGAGCGTGACGGTACCCACCAGCATGCGATCGATGGCGCTCGCGTAGAGCGTGCGCTCCGATTCCACCACGTCCAGACGCGAATGCAGCTCCACCGCGCGACGCAGATGCGGCAGCAGCAATGCGCAAAGCGCCTTGTCGCGCGCCGAAAAATGCGCGACGCCGTGCTTGCGGCACACGCGGAAGCGACATTCGACGCCGGTTTCGGTGCGCAAGTCGGCGCCCATGATGTAGCGCACGTCGGCGGGCTGCAGAAACTGCTTGTACAGCTCGCTGGAAAGCCAGCCGGTCTCGCCGAAGACTTCGTCGACGGTCACGACGCGTTCGGCGGGCAGGCCCACGAACGGGTCGAGCGAATAGTAATAGTCGTTATACGACGCGTCATTGGGCGCGCCCGCGCCTTCGGCCGCGTGCACCATCAGCCCACGCCGGTCGCTTGAGGGCGAGCGCAGGATCAGCGTCGTATAGGTCGCGTCCAGATGCACGCGTATCAGTTCCAGGGCGGCTTTCCAGGGCACCGCTTCGAGCGGCCCCTGATAGATGCGCGCCAGCAGCGCGCTGAACTGCGCGACGTCGATGCCTGCCGCTGCGCTCGCGTCCGCGTTCGTCCCCTGACCCTCTTCCGGGGCCCATCTCGTCTTCATCAACACAGTCTCCGTCCTCCATGCCGCCTTTGGCGACGGCCAACTTTACGGGGCTGTCATGCGATCGGCATCGGGAGTATCCCCTGGCCGATGCATCGCCCTGCGTCTCCTGCGCCGCATGACCGGACGCATTTTTGTCTGGGGAATGCGTGTATCGAATCGCCCGCCTTGCCCCGTGACAGACATTACGCCGATCGGCCCTGGCGCCCCTCGTCTGATCGGACGATGCCGCCGCCGCGCCAAAAAGCTTCAATTCGCTCCAATGCGCCCAACGGCGCCCGTTTTCCGCGCTTTTCAATCATTTCCAAGGAGAAACCCGCATGGCGCTCGATCCCCAGGCCGCCGCGCTGCTCGCCTCGCTGGCCGGCGCGCCGGCGCCCGACTATGCCCGGCTCGACGCCGCCAGCTATCGCGCCGCGCTGGCAGCCGGCGGCGCCGCGAGCGCCTTCGGCCCAGGCGACGCCATCGCCGCCGAGCAGGACCTGACGCTGCCCGGCGAAGCCGGTCCGCTCGCCGCGCGCCTCTTTCGTCCGAACAATGCGAGCGGCGAAGCGCTGCCGCTTACCGTGTTTTTCCACGGTGGCGGCTTCGTGGCCTGCGGGATCGACACGCACGCCAATATTTGCCGCACGCTTGCGGCACGCGCCCGCACGCTCGTGCTTTCCGTCGATTACCGGCTCGCACCCGAAGCGCGCTTTCCGGCCGCCGCGCACGATGCGCTCTCCGCCGTGCGTTGGGCCGCGATAAACGCCGCACAACTGGGGGCGCGTTCCGGCGCGCTGGCCGTGGCCGGCGATAGCGCGGGCGGCAACCTCGCCGCCGTCTGCGCGCAGCAACTGCGCGGCGACGTGGCGATCGCGCATCAATTGCTGCTCTATCCCGTGCTGGACTGCTCGCATGAGCATC
Organism: Paraburkholderia sp.; assembly: GCF_035948235.1. Lineage (GTDB taxonomy): Bacteria > Pseudomonadota > Gammaproteobacteria > Burkholderiales > Burkholderiaceae > Paraburkholderia. The sequence goes on from NZ_DASZJJ010000046.1 coordinate 32,938, forward strand.
CTTCATACGAGTTGTTTGGCGAGGGCCATCTGCTCGAACGGGGACTGATGCGCTGGTTCAAGGACCAGTACTTCGGCGCCGATGAAGGCAGCACGGACCGCGCCGCGCCGCTCGCCAGCCCGCTGGGCACGGAGCGGCTCGAACAGGTTGCGAGCGCAACCATCGTGAGTGCCGAATGCGATCCCCTGCGCGACGAAGCCGAACGCTACGCCGCGCGGCTGGCCCAGGCTGGCGTGGCCACCACGCTGGTGCGCTGGCCTGGCCAGATACATGGCTTCGCGAGCCTGATGGGCGTATTCGATGCCGCCGACGCCGTGCTTGACTTCGGCGCTCGTGCCTTGCGCGCGGCGCTTCATCGCTGAGCGCGCCATGAACGACACGCTTCGTATCGCGCACGCCGACGGCGTCGCCACGCTCACCTTCGACCGCCCCGACACGCTCAATGCACTCAACGAGGCGATGGCCGTCGAGCTTTGCGCGCGCCTTGAGCGCCTCACGCAAGACCGGGCCGTGCGCGCGATCGTGCTGACCGGCGCGGGCCGCGCCTTCATGGCGGGCGGCGACGTGGAGGCCATGCGCGCCGCGCTTGAACTGCCTACTGCGCGCCGCACGCGTGCCATCGGCAAACTCGTGCGCCACGCCCAGCTTGCGGTCGCCACCATCGCGCGCTCGCCTAAGCCTGTGCTGGCGAGCGTCAACGGCGTAGCGGCGGGATTTGGTCTGGCGCTGGTCGCCGCGTGCGACGTGGCCATCGCCGCCGACGACGCCGTCTTCACGTCCGCCTATAACCGCCTGGGCACCACGCCCGACGGCGGCGCGAGCTTCACGCTGCCGCGCCTGCTGGGCGCACGCGTAGCAGCGCAATGGCTCTATCTCGACGAGCGCCACACCGCCGCCGACGCCTTGCGCGTGGGCCTCGTGAACTGGGTCGTGCCCGCCGCCGAGCTGGCAAGCGCCACGCGCGAGCGAGCCGCACGCCTCGCGGCACTCTCGCCGGTCGCGTTCTCGCACACCAAGCATCTGATCGCCGATGCGCCACGCCGCACGCTCGACGCACAACTGCTCGCCGAACAACGCGGCTTTCTCAACTGCACATCGCAGCCTGATTTCCGCGAAGGCAGCCGCGCCTTTGCCGAACGCCGCGCACCCGACTTTGTTGCGCGCGCCACTATCGAGGACCACAACTCATGAAACTGGCCGATACCGCCGCCATTGTCGCGGACCTGCGCGCGGGCCGCATGGTGATCCTCGTCGACGAGGAAGACCGCGAAAACGAGGGCGATCTGGTAATCGCCGCCGACTGCGTGACGCCCGACGCCATCAATTTCATGGCGCGTCACGCACGCGGGCTGATCTGCCTCACGCTCACCGCCAGTCACGCCGCGCGGCTGCAACTCGCGCCGATGAGCGCGCGCAACGGCACGCAGTACGGCACGGCCTTCACGGTGAGCATCGAAGCGGCACAGGGCGTCACGACGGGCATCAGCGCCGCCGACCGCGCCCACACGATCCGCACCGCCATCGCGCCCGGCGTGCGCGCCGACCATCTGGTCCAGCCGGGCCACGTGTTCCCCATCGTCGCCCGCGACGGCGGCGTGCTGGTGCGCGCGGGCCACACCGAAGCGGGCTGCGACCTCACCGCGCTTGCGGGCCTCACGCCTGCCGCGGTGATCTGCGAGGTGATGAACGACGACGGCACCATGGCGCGCCTGCCCGAACTGAAACGTTTCGCGCAGGAACACGGCCTGAAAATAGGCACAATCGCCGATCTGATCCGCTATCGCAGCGAGCGCGAATCGCTGGTCGAGCGCGTGGAAGCGCGTTCGCTCGATACGGCCTGGGGAACGTTCGAGGCGATCCAGTACCGTGACCGCGTGAGCGGCGCAACGCATCTGGCGCTCGTGCGCGGCCAGCCCGAAGCCGATGTGCCGACGCTCGTGCGCATGCAGGAACGCGCTTCGCTGCTCGACCTGCTCGATGCGCAACTGCACGCTGCGCACGTTCAGACGCTGCACGCATCGCTTGCGCGTATCGAAAACTGTGGGCGCGGCGTGGCCGTGCTGCTCGATTGCGGCTTGCACGAGCGGCGCGATACGCCATCGACATCTGCATCCGGCAAGCGGCATTACGGCATCGGCTCGCAGATCCTGCGCGATCTGGGCTTGCGGCGGCTCAACGTGCTGTCCAGTCCGCTGAAATTGCCCGCGCTCTCCGGGCATGGACTGGAGATTAGCGCGTTTATTCCACTCGGCGATCTGCCGGATATGGCAGACGAAATCATCCCGGCTTCGGTCGACGTTATCCGCGCCAATGCGTTCGCGACGTATAGTGCGCGACCGCTAGTCGAGGCGTGAATTTTATGGAGCAAGCCAGCATGACCCATTATGTCGCGCTCGTCACCGGCGCATCGCGCGGAGCGGGCAAGGGCATCGCGCTCGCGCTGGGCGCAACCGGCGCCACCGTCTACGTGACGGGCCGCTCGCAGAACGAAGGCGATGCGCCGCTGCCCGGCACCATCCACGCCACCGCCGCCGAAATCGACCGGCTGGGCGGACGCGGCATCGCGCTGCCCTGCGATCACGCCGACGATACTCAGGTGGAAGCGATATTCACACGCATTCGCGCCGAGCAAGGACGGCTTGATGTACTCGTCAACAACGCGACCGTCCTGCATGATGAGTTGATCCGGCCTGCGCCGTTCTGGGAAAAGCCGCTCGAGATGGTCGATATTCTCGACGTGGGATTGCGCTCTGCGTATGTCGCGAGCTGGCACGCGGCGCGGATAATGGCGGCGCAGCGCGACGGGCTGATTGCGTTTACGTCGTCGTTCGGCGCGAGTTGCTATATGCATGGCGCGGCTTATGGCGCGCAGAAGGTGGGGGTCGACAAGTTTGCCAAGGATATGGCTGTCGATTTGCGGCCGTTCGGTGTGGCGGCGGTGTCGATCTGGATGGGCATGCTACAGACTGAGCGCACCGCGCGGGTGATTGCTGCGCATCCTGAGCAATATGCGGGTTTTAGCGAGCTTGCGGAAAGTCCGCAGTTTACGGGGCGGTTGATTGATGCGCTTTATCGCGATCCGCGACGGGATGCGAAATCCGGGCTCGTAATGGTAGGGGCGGAATTGGCGCGCGAGTATGGAATTACGGACATCGATGGGCGGCAGCCGCCTTCGCATCGCGAACAGTTGGGTGGGCCGGTGCAGGCGCATCCGGCGGTTGTGGCCTAACGGGCTTCGTTTTGTGTTGGCATTAGCGTGTGGTCGTGTCGGTCTGCAGGCGTTGCCCCTGTGCGGGGCGACGCTAATACAGCTAATAGAGCGACACCAAACCAGGGAAATGCGAACCACCAATGATAGGATTCGCACCACCTCCCACGCATCCAGAAACTCCCCATGCCGCGCGAAAACTTCAACGACCTGCTGGCCTTTCTCGCCGTCGCGCGCGAGCGCAGCTTCACACGTGCAGCAGCACAACTCGGCGTATCGCAGTCGGCACTAAGCCACACGATACGCGCACTGGAAACACGCCTCGGCCTACGCCTGCTCACGCGCACCACGCGCAGCGTCGCCACGACAGAAGCGGGAGAGCGCCTCTTCCAGGCAATAGCGCCCCGCTTCGAACAGATCGACACCGAACTCACAGCGCTCGCCGATCTACGCGACAAACCCGCCGGCACAATCCGCATCACGGCAACCGACCATACCGTCGAAACGGTCATCTGGCCAAAGCTAAAAGAGTTTCTACCCGCTTACCCGGACATCAAAATCGAAATCAGCGTGGACTACGGCCTGCGCGACATCGTAGCCGACCGTTTCGATATTGGCGTGCGCACCGGCGACCAGGTCGCGAAAGACATGATCGCTGTGCGCATCGCCCCCGATCTGAAGATGGCGATCGTCGGCTCGCCTTCTTACCTAGCAAAAAGGAAAGCGCCCAAAGCCCCGCAGGATCTACTCCAGCACGACTGCATCTCGCTGCGCCTCACGAGTGCGGGCGGGCTCTACGCATGGGAACTCAAAAAGGACGACCACGATCTGCAGGTGCGCGTGGACGGACAACTCACCTTCAACACCATCCCGCAGATGCTGCAGGCCGCGCTGGGCGGCTTCGGCCTCGCCTTCATGCCCGAGGATGTCGCGCTGCCGTATATCCGCGCGGGCCAGCTCAAAAGCGTGCTCAAAGACTGGTGCCCGGTGTTTCCCGGCTATCACGCGTACTACCCTAGCCGGCGTCAATCATCGCGCGCGCTCGGGCTGGTGATCGACGCCTTGCGTTATCGCGGCAAATAGATCAGAAAGCCAGGCGGCCTTCAATCGGATAGTTGGGGTCCGTATAGCCTGGCGTCGAAGCATGACCCGGCACCACGAGACTGTCGATAAAGCGCTCGTCCTCGGCATTGAGCTTGAAATCAAGCGCCTGCATGTAGCTGTCCCAATGCGCTTCGGTGCGCGGCCCCGCGATCGTCGAACTCACGAGGCGATTATTGAGCACCCACGCCAGCGCAAACGCGATGGGATTCGTGCCGCGCTGCGCGGCATAGTCGGCGATACGCTGCGCGATATGCAGCGACTCCGTGCGCCATTCGGTCTGCTGGATACGGCGGTCGCCTCGGCCTGCGCGACTGTCGGCGGGCGGCGGTGCATCGGGCGTGTACTTTCCCGTGAGTACGCCACGCGCGAGCGGGCTGTACGGCACCACGCCCAGGCCATAGTGCGCGGCAGCAGGCAACTGTTCGACTTCAGCGCTGCGATCGACAATGTTGTAGAGCGGCTCGCTTGCCACTGGGCGATCGATGCCGAGTTGATCGGCAATGCGCACGACTTCGGCGATGCGCCAGCCACGGAAATTCGACAGCCCGAAATAGCGCACCTTGCCCTGACGAATCAGATCGCCCACAGCGCGCACGCTTTCTTCCAGCGGCAAATCGGGCAGCGCACGATGGAAATACAGCACGTCGATATAGTCAGTGCCCAGGCGCTTGAGACTTTCCTCCACGCTTCGGTAAATCCATTTACGCGACTGCCCCTGGCGATTCGGTCCCGCCGCGGGACCCGCGGCATACCCGAACTTGGTCGCCACGACCCAATCGTCACGATGCGCCGCGATCGCGCGGCCCACGATCTCCTCGGAACGGCCGGCGTGGTAGACGTCGGCCGTGTCGATGAAATTCACACCTTGTTCGAAGGCCTTGTCGATGATGCGCTTCGAGGTGGCTTCGTCGGTTTCTCCGCCGAACATCATGGCGCCGAGGCACAACGGCGAGACCTTCAGGCCGCTGCGGCCCAGATTGCGATAATCCATATGCTGTAACTCCAGAATGACTGCGCGTCGAATCGACGGCCTGACACGCATTAGAAACCAGATACGGGTCTGGATAAAGATGCTGGATCGGCATGCTTTCATGAGCGAGCCTCATGAATTGCGCCGTGCGTTAGCTCCGCATTTTATTTAGCCATCCTATTTTTATGAATTCCCTCTCCCGCACAACTAGATTAACCAACACACTTTTCGCTTTCCACACAAAGGCGCAGAATGGAGCGCACGCATGAAACCGCCGTACGCACGCATTTCCCACACTCTGGGCGAATACACAAAAATCAGGAGACGAGATGGACGACAAGCTTGTTGCGAACGCTTCTGCTTCTACTGCGGCACCCGTCACGACACGCGCCAAAGTTCGCTGGCATGTGCTCACCTGGCTGCTGATCGGCGGCATCATCAACTATCTTGATCGCGCCAATCTGGCAATCGCCGCGCCCGGCATGATTCACGATCTTGGACTCACGCGCACGCAGATCGGTCTGCTCGGTACGGTGTTTTCATGGACTTACGCGGTCATGCAGTTACCCGCCGGCTGGATCATCGACCGCTTCGGCGCGAAGCGCGTCTACGCGATCGGCATGATCTGGTGGAGCGTCGCCACCTTGCTCACAGGCGTGGTTGGATCGGTCGCCGGGCTCGTACTCATGCGCGTGCTGCTCGCGGTCGGCGAAGCGCCGTGCTGGCCCACCTCGGCGAAGATCACGGCGGCGTGGTTTCCCGCCAAGGAACGCGGCTTCGCCACCGGCATCTGGGATTCGTCGTCGAAATGGGGACCTGCGCTCGCGCCTGCCCTGCTGGTCGCGTTGATGATCGCGTTTGGCTGGCGCTCGCTCTTTCATGTCACGGGCATGCTAGGCATCGTATTCGCCGCGCTCTTCCTGCTGTTCTATCGCAATCCCTCGCACAGCCAGCGTTTGTCGCGCGAGGAATTCGCCTACATCGAAGCGGGCGGCGGCGGTCACGAACACTCGCTCGACAGCGCGCCCATCAAGTGGCGCGCGCTGTTTGCCTCGCAAAGCGTGTGGGGCATGATCCTTGGCTATTTCTGCGCGATCTGGTTGTGGAATCTCTTTCTGGTGTTCCTGCCGCTCTATCTGATCGACCGCTTTCATATCACGCTCGTGCAACTTGGCGTCTATGCGAGCATCCCGTGGTTTGGCGGCGCGTTGGGTGAAATCGTTGCGGGCTTCGTCGCCGCGAAACTGGTTGATCGCGGCGTCGCCTCGCCGATGGTCGCCAAGCGCGTGCTGATCGTCATCTGTTCGCTGGGTGCAGCGCTGTGCGCCATCGCGCTACCCTTCGTGCAGACCATCGGCGCCACCATTACGCTGATGACGCTTGGCCTTGCCTGCATCGCGGCGACCATCGGCAATGCGTGGGCGCTCGCGGGCGATATCGCGCCGCGTTCGATGATCGCCTCAGTGAGCGCGATCCAGAATTTTGGCGGCTATTTTGGCGGGGCATTCTCGCCAGTCGCGGCGGGTTTCATTGTCGATCGCACTGGCTCGTACACGCTCGCTTTCGTGATCGGCGGCGCGATCGCGGGCTGCGCCGCGTTGTTTTACTGGGGCATGGCGCGCCGCGCTGTCGCCCCCGAGTCTGCGCGTTGAGCGTTTGCTTATAACGTCCCGACCTTATACTTTCCGCCTCCAGTAAAAAACACGACGGCGTGCCTGCGATACGCGCCGCCGGAAAGAAAAGGGAAAGACAGGATGGGACCGTATGTGGACGCCGTGCCTTCGGCAGAGTTACTGCCTGCACGCGCGGATGTGGTGATCATCGGCGGTGGGGTTATCGGCGTGGCGGCGGCGTGGCATCTCGCTTCGCAAGGGGTGAGCGTGGTGCTCTGCGAGAAGGGCCATGTCGCCGGCGAGCAATCGAGCCGCAACTGGGGCTGGTGCCGCCAGGCCGGACGCGACATGCGTGAAATGCCGCTCATCACCGAAAGCATGCGCCACTGGCGCACAATGGCCGATACCGTTGGTGCGGACGTGGGCTTTCGAGAATGCGGCGTGCTGTATATCGGCGACTCTGAAGCGGATGAGGCCGGTTTCCAGCAGTGGTTCGACGATGCCGCTGGCTACGACACTGGCGCAAAAATGGTGCGCGGCGCCGATCTTGCGAAGTTGCTGCCCGGCGCTTCGCGCACGTTTCGCGCGGGTCTGTTCGTGCCGACCGATGGCCGCGCCGAACCGCAACGCGCCGTGCCAGCTCTCGCTCGCGCTGCACAGGCGCGCGGCGCGACCATCGTCGCGCATTGCTCGGTGCGCGCGCTAGAACGTTCAGCGGGCCGAGTCAGCGGCGTCGTGACGAGCCGCGGCCGCATTGCCTGCGATGCCGTGATTCTTGCGGGAGGCGCGTGGTCGAGCCTCTTCTGTGAGCATGAGGGCGTACGCCTGCCGCAACTGAAAGTGCTGGGTACCGTGCTGCGCACATCGCCCGTCGAAAATGGGCCGCCTACTTGCGGCTGGCTTGGCGATATCGGCTATCGCAAGCGTCTCGATGGCGGCTATACGATCGGCTACAGCGGCCATCGTTACACGCCGGTCAGCCCCGATGGACTGCGCTTTCTGCGCGAATACACGCCGCTGCTCAAGCAGAACTGGCGCTCAATCCGTCCACGTTTCGATGCAGCGGCATTTCGCGAATTCCGTGACCGCCCCGGCTGGAATGCCGACGAACGCAGTCCATTCGAGCGCACGCGCACCATGGACCCCGCGCCATCGCAGCGCGGCGTAACGGCGGCGATGGCCAGCATGACGCGGCTTTTTCCCGCGTTCAAGGACGCGCAGGTCGTGCAGGAATGGGCCTGCTATATGGACGTCACGCCCGACATCATTCCGTATATCGGTGCGTGCGCAACGGTTCCAGGCTTGACCATAGCGACGGGCTTCTCGGGCCACGGCTTTGGCATCGGCCCAGCGGCGGGACGCGCGGCCGCCGACATCGCGATTGGGCGCGACGCTGGCGTGGACCTCGCACCGTTCTCGCTTGAGCGCTTCGCGCCCGGCATGCCGATCGTACCGGGCGGCGAGATTTGACGAGCGAGCGTTCGCGCTGATTCCAGTCCAAAGGCGGTGCTACATTTCGGCGCACCGCCTTTTTTCTTTGGCTTCCCGTGTTCCTCAGCCGAATCCGTGATCCGGAAAATCATACTCATTATTTTTAATCCGGTATCCCTATTATTTGCCCAATATGACGCAATATGACGCTGTTATAGGGATATTTCAACCGTTCGCAATTCATTATGATCAATCCCTATGGTAGACGCGCTTAATTGATTGCTCTATACTCGGTTCAACTTCATTACAAAACGCACGATCTTGTGCGGAACGGAATGCAAGTTCGCGCTACCTTCGCGCGCATCCGTTTCGCCATCTCAAAGGAGCCACCGGCTCCTGCGGCTTCAAGAACCGGTCTAGTACCGCTTCCACCGCACTCAGGTTGTCTTTATAGAAAGACAACGCCTTGCCCGGGCACGCTTTTCGCTACGCCGGGCTGAACATGACAACCAGACGAACGCCATTGCGCGTTCACTCGACTGCCAGTTGCGTCCTGTTGCGGCTGGCAAGGACTGTTTCCGTCAGTTCAATCGCGGCCCTGCCGGGATCACGAACTTCCATTCGCGGCGCCATCTGGCGTCTACGCGAGCGCGTTGCTTTTTGTCTTTGCGCGCCGCACCGAGTTTGAGGAGGCGTATCTTCATGAATCGACGCACTGTCCAGTTGGTGGGCAGCCTGATCGCCATCGTCGTCATTGCCTGGGCGCTAGCCCGCGGCATAGGCGCCGATACTTTCCGCAGTCATGCGGGAGATCTCGCGTATTACGCGGGCCAGCACATGCTGCTGGTCGGCTATTCGATGGTCCTGGCCATCCTTGTCGGCGTGCCAGCCGGAGTGCTGCTAAGCCGGCCGCGCTTCCAGCGTCAGGCCGAACGCTTCATGCAGATTTTCAATATCGGCAATACGATTCCCTCGCTCGCCGTGCTGGCGATTGCGCTGGGAATTTTCGGTATCGGCAACATCCCCGCGATCGTTGCGCTGTTCCTCGCTTCGCTGCTGCCGATCACGCGCAACAGTTATGAGGGCGTGAAGAACGTGCCCGCTTCGCTGCGCGAGGCTGCCAGGGGCATTGGCATGACGGGCTGGCAATCGCTCACACGCGTCGAACTGCCCAATGCTTTGCCGATTATCGTCGGTGGAATACGCACTGCACTGGCAATCAACGTGGGTACCGCGCCCCTCGCCTATCTGATTGGCGCGGATAGCCTCGGCTCGCTGATCTTCCCCGGTATCTATCTGGACAACGAGCCGTTGCTGTTGCTGGGCGCCGCTTTCACGGCAATTCTCGCGCTCCTGCTCGATGGCATCGTCGCAACAAGCAGTCGTCGGTGGCTCCTTCGTCATGGAGGTGTCGTATGATATTTCGCAGTCCGATTCGACGACTCATCAGTCTTTGCGCCATCGGCGTGCTCTGCGCTGCGGCTAGCAGCAGCGCCTTTGCCACCAGAATCGTACTGGGCGCGAAGAACTTTACCGAGCAATACGTGCTGGCCGAAGTCACGGCGCAATATCTGCGCTCGCGCGGCTACGACGTGGAAGTGCGCTCCGGACTGGGCAGCACGCTCATGCGCAGCGCGCTGGAGAACGGCCAGTTCGATCTCGTGTGGGATTACACGGGCACGGCCGCGCTGGTCTACGACAAGATCACCGACAAGCTCGACCCCGATCAGATGTATCAGCGCGTGAAGGCGCTCGATGCGCCGCGTGGCCTCGTCTGGCTCAACGCCTCGTCGCTCAACGATACCTATGCGCTGGGCCTGCCGAGCCAGTTTGCCGAAACGTCGGGCATCAAAACGGTTTCGCAGCTCGCCGATTATCTGAAGACGAATCCTGCAGCGAAGCATATGGTGTTTGGCATGGACGCGGAATTCGCCAATCGTCCCGATGGCCTCAAGCCGTTTCTCGATACCTATGGGATGCACTTCAAGCGCTCGCAGATGAAGCAGATGGATCCGGGCCTCGTCTACACCGCACTGCATAACGACCAGTTGAAGATCGGTCTCGTCTACACCACCGATGGGCGTGTGAAGGGCTTCGGCATCGTGCCGCTCGAAGACGACAGGCATTATTTCCCGCCGTATAACGCAGTGCCCGTCGTGCGCAAGAGCACGCTCGACCAGAA
>NZ_DASZJJ010000047.1:0-8541 GCF_035948235.1 Paraburkholderia sp.
TGCACTTTGCACCACATACTCCTTTTTCATTCGCGCAAAAGACAGCGCAACGTGCTCCAGCGCTAATCCGGCTCCAGCGGCCGGTTCCACGTGCGTCACAATCACGTCGTACATAGTGATTTTTAGATATTCGAGCGGCAAGCCGCCCGCCTTACGCATGGTTAGCAAAACCTTCGGAATATGCTTGCCCTGAAAACAATAGCTCGCAAGGTTCGGACTCGCGCGGTCAATCATATGCGTAAAATGCAAATCCGAAACGGACGCCTTTGCAGCGCCACCGCCCGAGCCAGAATGCATACTGGACTTCTGCGTAATATTCCAACTCCAGCCAAGGACTTCAATTTCGTCGGCATGCGTCGCATCTTGCGATTCGCCCGCAATACCGTCAATTTTGATAAAAATATCTGCCATTATCGTTCCAGACGTGTTCAGGAATTTGCCAGCATATTCCCACCCGCCACATAACACCTTGATAATGAACATGTTTTCGCACTGAGACGACGCAACAATGGGCGTCCTGAAGGATCTGATCGCGCTTCTTCAATAGAATCGCCTTCCATAACAACGACGCCCGGAGTTCAAGCATGACGCATGTTCCTGCTGCCGCTGGATCGGCCCGTACACTCGCCGCTTTGCTGCGACGCGCCGCGCTTTCGCTTTGCATGGTCGCGCTGCTGTTCGGTCAGGCGCGTCTGGTCCAGGCCGATGAACCGGCGGACCCCGCGCCCTGGCATGTCGGCCTGACTTCACGCGTGATCCATCCGGGCGTCGAGCGCAACTGGCGCGGCGCGGCCACGCAGCAACTGCTCACGCAGATCTGGTATCCGGTCGCTTCCGCCACGCCCGAAACACCGCGCGACATCGGTCGGCCTGGCGATCCGATCTTTCGCGGTCATCCCGTCGCCAGCGACGCCCCGCTCGCTGGCGACGCGGCCACGCGCTTTCCGCTCGTGCTGCTTTCGCACGGCACGGGCGGCAGCGCCAACGATCAGGACTGGCTGGCCAGCGCACTCGCGGCGCACGGCTATATCGTGGCCGCCGTCAATCATCCGGGCAATAACGAACTCGAACCACTCACGCGCGAGGGCTTCACGCTGTGGTGGGAACGCGCAACCGATTTGAGCAACGTGCTCGACGCTTTATTGGCCGATCCGCAGCTTGGGCCGCATATCGATCAGGCGCGCGTCGGCGCGGCGGGGTTCTCGCTGGGCGGCTATACCGTGCTGGCAATCGCGGGCGCGCGCACAGACGCGCAGGCGCTGGAAGCGTTCTGCCGTTCGCCGCAGGCCGATGCGATCTGCCATCCGCCCGAAGCGAAACGGCTGGGGGGTGGCGCAAGCGGTGCAAGTGGAGCAAGCGCCCCGCTCCCGCCGCCCACACCCGCGATGCGCGCCTCGTTCGCGCGCTCAGGCAATTCGTACCGCGACGCCCGCGTGCGGGCCGTGTTCGCGATTGCGCCAGCGCTTGGCGAGGCCTTCGACGCCGACGCCTTCAAGGAAGTGACGATCCCCGTCGCCCTGCTCGCGGGGACCGCCGACGTCACCGTGCCGCCCGACACCAACGTGCGCCGCATCGCGGGCTTTTTGCCTCAGGCGAGCCTGACGATGCTGCCCGGCGCGTCGCACTACACCTTCCTCGACACCTGCCTGCCGGGCGCCGTCGAGCGGCTCGCGCGCATCTGCAAGGACGGCCCGGGCGTGGATCGCGACGCCATTCACGCGCAGGCAACGCGCGAAGTGCTGGCGTTCTTCGCCCGGACCTTAGCGAAGTGACTAGATAGCCGCGTCAACAGGCGCGAGCGTCACGCGCGTGGACAGCGCGCTCAGCGCGATCGCGTGGATCATCTGGCTGACCGTCGTGCAGGCGTCGCTGAGCACGGTCACCTTGTTGTAGTCGTCGGCGCGACGGGACAGCGCCGTATGCGTGACGCAGTTCTGCGTCATCATTCCGCACAGGATCAGTTCGTCGACGTTAAGGCGCTGCAAGGTGTCGTGCAGCGTGGTGCGCTCGAAGGCGTCCGCGAACTGCTTGACGACCACCGGCGCGTCGGGCGCGGCCGCCTGGATACGCGCGTGCGTTTCTACGCCCACGGTGCCCGCGTTGAAGAAGGGCGCGTTGCCTTTCGCAGCATCGGCGACATGCTGTACGTGGATCACCGGTATGCCCTTCACCTGCGCACGGCCAATGGCGCGCTCGACCACGGCGAGCGTGGCGTCGGCGTTCCAGAGCTCGAACGCCCCTCCCGGGAAGTAGTCGTTCTGGAGGTCGATGACGATCAGCGCGGGTTGGCTCATGCGAAAGCTCCTGGTGTTTTGATTGGGATGCGCGAGGTTGGAGAAAGTTGGACAAAGCGCGACAACATTCGCGCCGCCCAGTCTACTAGAGCGCAGCGCGTGCGTTGCTCTGCGGGGCATGATCGAAACATCCGGGCACGTTAAAACCCCAATAGCACGATCGTTCTATTTTGGTGTAGGCTGGCGCTCTTACTCGTCACCTTCTTCGCGAGACCGCCTGCCATGTCGCTGATCTTCTCCCGCCGTGACCTGAATTTCCTGCTCTACGAATGGCTCGATGTCGAGCGCCTCACCCGCATCGCGCGCTACGCGGACCACTCGCGCGAGACCTTCGACGCCGCGCTCGACACCTGCGAGAAGATCGCCACCGACCTGTTCGCCCCGCATAACAAGAAGAACGACCAGCACGAGCCGCATTTCGACGGCGAAACCGTCACCATCATTCCCGAGGTCAAGACCGCGCTGAAGGCCTTCTGCGAAGCGGGCCTGATGGCGGCAGGCCAGGACTACGAATACGGCGGCATGCAGTTGCCGCTGGTGGTGGAAAAGGCCGGCTTCGCCTGGTTCAAGGCCGCCAACGTCGGGTCGAGCGCCTATCCGTTCCTGACCATCGGCAATGCGAATCTGCTGCTCGCGCACGGCAGCAAGCAGCAGATCGAGACCTTCGTAAAGCCGGAACTGAAAGGGCGCTACTTCGGCACGATGTGTCTTTCGGAACCGCAAGCGGGTTCCTCGCTCTCGGACGTGGCCACCCGCGCCGACTTTGAGGGCGAATCGCCGCTGGGCGCGCAGTACCGGCTGCGCGGCAACAAGATGTGGATCTCGGGCGGCGAGCACGAACTATCCGAGAACATCGTGCATCTGGTGCTGGCGAAGATCCCCGGACCGGATGGCAAGCTGATTCCCGGCGTGAAGGGCATCTCGCTCTTCGTGGTGCCCAAATACCTCGTCAACGAGGACGGCACACGCGGCGAGCACAACGACGTGGTGCTCGCGGGCCTGAATCACAAGATGGGTTATCGCGGCACCACGAACTGCCTGCTCAATTTTGGCGAAGGCACGAAGTACACGCCGGGCGGCCGCGCGGGCGCGATCGGCTATCTGGTGGGCGAGCCGCACCGCGGTCTCGCCTACATGTTCCATATGATGAACGAAGCGCGTATCGGCGTGGGACTGGGCGCGACGATGCTCGGCTATACCGGCTATCTGCACGCGCTCGATTACGCGCGCAATCGTCCGCAGGGGCGCGGCATGGGCGCGGCGGGCAAGGACCCTGCGTCGCCGCAGATCAAGCTGGTCGAGCACGCCGACGTGCGCCGCATGCTGCTCGCGCAAAAGAGCTACGTGGAAGGCGCGCTCGCGCTCACACTCTGGTGCGCGAAGCTGGTGGACGAAGCCCGCGCGATCGACGACGATGCCGCGCGCGAACCGCTCACGCTGCTGCTCGATCTGCTCACGCCGATTGCGAAAAGCTGGCCGTCGCAATGGTGTCTCGCCGCCAACGATCTCGCGATTCAGGTGCATGGCGGCTACGGTTACACACGCGAATACAACGTCGAGCAGTTCTATCGCGACAACCGCCTCAATCCGATTCACGAAGGCACCCACGGCATTCAGGGCCTCGATCTGCTGGGCCGCAAGGTGACGATCAAGGACGGCGCGGCGCTCAAGCTGTTCGCGCAACGCGTGCAGGCGACGCTTGATCGCGCACGCTCGAACGGCGATGCGCAGGACGCCGCGCATGCCCGCGCACTGGAAGCGGCGCTTGGACGTCTGGTCGAAGTGACGCGCGCATTGTGGGCGGCGGGCGACCCGAACGTGACGCTGGCGAATGCTTCGGTGTACCTGGAAGCATTCGGGCATGTGGTGGTGGCGTGGATCTGGCTCGAACAGGCGCTGGCCGCGCGCGCGGCGCTCAAGCACGCGCAGGGCGACGACGCCGACTTCTATCGCGGCAAGCTGGCGGCGGCCACCTACTTCTTCGCGTGGGAATTGCCGAAGACCTCCGCGCAATTCGATCTGCTCACCTCGCTCGATCGCACGACGCTCGACATGCAGGACGCGTGGTTCTAGAACGCACGCTTTAGCCGATAAAAACGGCGCGATGTCCATCGAAGGACATCGCGCCGTTGCGCTTTAAAACACGGGAACTATCCGCCCTGCTTTTCAAAGCGCCTGAGCAATTCATTACCGCGCGAGTTGGCTGAATCAAGCGCCTGTTGCGGCGTCTTGCTGCCCGTCCACACCTGTTCCAACTCCTCGTCCACCACCGTGCGGATCTGCGGCATGTTGCCAAGACGCAGGCCCTTGGTGTACGGCAGCGGCGGCTTGTTGAGCATCTGCTTCGTGGCCGTATCGGCGCCGGGATGCGCGGCGTAGAAACCCTGTTTGCGCGCGAGATCATAGGCGGCGGTCGTCACCGGCAGATAACCCGTGTCCTCGTGCCACTTCGCGGCCACGGCCGGCGACGTCAGATAAGCGAGAAACTTCGCCACGCCCTTGTAGACCTCGGGATTCTTGCCCGCCAGCACCCACAGGCTCGCCCCGCCGATGATCGCATTCTGCGGCGCGCCCTTCACGCTCGGGTCGTACGGCATCATGCCGGTGCCAAACTGGAATTTCGCGTACTTCTGCACGTTGGCGAGTGCACCCGACGAGCCCATCATGATGGCGCAATCGCCGCTATAGAACTTGGCGGTGGCTTCGTCCTTGCGGCCCACATAGGTGAATGTGCCGTCCTTCGCCATCTTCTGCAGAAACGCGATATGCGCGACCTGGAGCGGCTTGTTGATTTCAAGCTCGGCGTCGGCGCCGTCGAAGCCGTTGTTGCGCGTGGCGATCGGAGCGGCGTGCCAGGCGCTGTAGTTTTCGATCTGGATCCAGCCTTGCCAGCCGGTCGTAAAGCCGCAATTCAGGCCCGCGGCCTTGAGCTTCGCGGCATCGGCGGCAACTTCGGGCCAGGTTTTTGGCGGCACGTCGGGATTCAGGCCAGCTTTTTTGAAGGCATCGCGGTTGTAGTAAAGCAGCGGCGTCGAGCTATTGAAGGGCATCGACACCAGATGGCCCGTCTTCGCATCGCCGTAGTAGCTGGCGACAGTCGGCACGAAGGCTTTTTCGTCGAACGGCACGCCCGCGTTCTTCATCACGTCGTAGACAGGAACGACAGCTTTCTTTGCCTGCATCATCGTCGCCGCACCTACTTCGTAGACCTGAAGAATGGCAGGTGCATCGCCGCTGCGATAAGCCGCGATGCCGGCTGCGAGCGTCTGGTCGTAAGTGCCCTTGAAAACCGGCACGATCTTATAGTCGCTTTGCGAGGCGTTGAACTGCTGGGCGATCTCGTTCACCCGCTCGCCCAGTTCCGATTCCATCGCGTGCCAGAACTGGATTTCGGTGGGTGCGGCGTGTGCAGTCTGCAGGCCGGATACGGCCAGCAACGTCGCGGCCAGCCCGCGCAAGGCAAACCGCAATGAATGACATGGTTTCGTGCGCAACTTCTCGTGCTTTCTCATCGGGCTCTCTTCCTGGTCGTGGATGTCGATACGGGATGGCGAAACTCCAAGCCGGGCAAGGGTAGCATAGGGGTGTGGCGGGAATGGCAACACGGCTCCCGCGGCCTCACCCCTGATCCCGCACCCGCACGATCCGGGTCGCATGCGTCAGAGGATCGCGCCAGACCAGCGTGGTGCGCTGCACCTCGGCGCGATCGTGTTCCACGCCGCCATGAATGAGGAAATAGCTGGTATTCACGTCGTACAGCGACGAATCCAGCGTCACACCTTCCACACCTGCAGCCTCCAGCCCCAACGTCACATCGCTCATGTTGCGGAAAAATACGGTCTGGCGGCGCGCCACGAACGCCTGCGCCTGGGCCAGTGTCATCTCTGGCACGATCGCGGTGAGCACCTCGGCGCTCGCGGTATTCATGTTCACCGGCGTGGCGTTCGGCAACACCGTGATGAACGGGCGCAGCCGTGCAACGGCGGCCGGCGTGAAGCCTGGAACGTCGAGCAGCGCGTCCGTGTCGGTCATCAGCAGCGATGCCACGGCGCTGTCCGTGTCGTCGTCCAGACCGGGGTTATCGCCAGTAATCGCGCCGTCTTCCTGCGTCTGCGAAGGCTGCGTACTCGCCGTCGTTGTGCTCGATGTGCCTGCGTTCTCAAAACGCGTAGCCGAATGCGACAGCCCCGCACGCACATACAACGCGGTCTTGCTCGCCAGTTGCCCATCGACGCCGACGAGTTTCAGCAGGCGCTGGAAGGCCTGCAATTGCGTGACATTCACCTCCAGCACGCCGGGCGATGGGTTCGACACGAGACTGCGCAGATTAAAACGCGATTCGGCGTCTTCGACCGTGCCGGTCAGCCAGGTCGAGCCGACCTGCGCGCCGTTCTCGTCGCCCATGTTGCCGACGAACTGGCTCAAGCGCGTGCGCGCAACCGGCGTGCTCCACAGGCCGCCCAGATACGTGACCGATGGCAAGGTATCGGCCTCAGAATGCAGCACGAGCCTCGTCCAGTCGAGCGCGCCACGCGCAACCCATTGCGCCTGGCCCAGCAGGCGCTGGTTCTCGATCCGCCGAACCTGCACCTGCTCGCGCCAGAGAATCCCCGACACCAGAATGGCGCACAGCGCCATCACCAGCAGCGCGGTAATGATCGCCGCACCGCCTTCGCGCTGTTTTTTACGATGCCTGATGCGCGTCCTCATCGTCACTCTCCCACCAGAAAAGCGCGGTTGATGGGCCGCTTGAGCGTTTGCGCGCTGATGCTGACCTGCAGTCCCGTGACGGCGCGCGGCAGCGGCATGGCGGCGAGTTGCGGAATCGTCAGGTTGTTGTCGTTGGTCGTGATCGCGCTGCGCACGTCGTCCATCTGCGTGGTCCAGCCGGTGGGCGACACATACATGCTCACCTGGATGGCTTTCACGCCATTCATGAGCGGCACCGAACTCCATGTGCCGTCTTCGCCGTTGCGCATGGCGCGGCGAAGCTGACTGAAGCTGCCTATCGGCGGCGACGCATAGCGGATCACGAGGCCATCGGCGACCTGATAACGCACGACTTCAAGACGCGGCGCCTGTCCTTCCACACCCGGATACGTGCGTACGATCTGCAATCCTGACGAATCGACGGTAATCGCGCTGCCGCCGGTTTCGTCGTCGGATACTGCGAGGCGCGCGTCGATACGCATCTGGTCGAACAGTTCCGCGAACACGCGCTCGTCGGACATCGATCGCGAAATCGCATCGCGCCCCCGCGTAATCGCATCCAGACCGCGCCACGCCAGCACCGCGACCACGGCGAGGATCGCCACCGCCACCAGCAGTTCGAGCAACGTGAAGCCGCGGGAACCGCCGCGACGCCTATAGCGAACGATTGGTTTCATCGTCGAACATCGTCATGAGTTGCGCCAGATTGCCCTTGTGCCCAGGCGCCGTAACCGATATCTCCACGCGCCTGAACAATGGATTCGGCGTCTCGCTCACGCTTTGCGTGCATACCAGTGCGAGATTGCCCTCGGAGCAATCGAACTGCGTCACGCCGAGCGCGGGCCACGTATGGACCAGGCGCAAGTGGGTCAATACGTTGTCCGCACTCCAGCCTGCCAGCAGACGCCGGTGCAATTCGGCTTCACTCGACGCAAGATTGCCGACCGCGCGCATCGATGCCGCCAGCGCAACGGCAATGATGGCGAGCGCGACGAGCACTTCGATCATCGTGAAGCCGCGCGTGTTGCGTGCGCGGGATACAGGGCCTGCGCGCGTCCCGCGAAACTTATTGCTTGTAGCCGTCATTCAACGTCTTCAGAAACGCGATGATGTCGTCGATGTCCTGTGCCGACATCGAGGGTTGATCGCCGGCCTTCCGATCGAACGGCGCATCCGCAACGTCAATATTGGCAGCGTATTTCGCGGGAAGATCGTTGTATTTCTGCGCCTTGCCGCTCGCATCGCGCGGATAGATCTTGTCCGGGTCGATATCGCGCAGGTTGTAGAAGTCCATCACCTGTTTGAGGTCGTGATAGACGCCGTTGTGGAAGAACGTTTTGCGCGTGGCGACGTTACGCAGCGTTGGCGTGAGGAACATGCCGCAGTATTGCGTCTGGCTCGCGATGTCCTGACGGAACGGACCGCAAAGCCCCATATCGAAGAATTTCGGGTCCTTGTTCTGGGCGAGTTCCTGATTGCGCGGCACGCCCAGCGCTTCGTACTGCGTATCGGTAAAGAGCGGCGGCAGACCATCCCG
>NZ_DASZJJ010000048.1:0-8172 GCF_035948235.1 Paraburkholderia sp.
CCCGCATCTTCAGCTACGGATCGGGCTGGCAGGCGCGCGGCATTGCCTGCGGCGACGCGCACGGCATTCACTGGCTGCACCGCTACACCGAGCAGATCGCCGAACTCGAACGCCTCTCCGATCAGCCCATCACCGCGCTACGCGAACTGGGCACGCACTATTTCACTGATGGCGTCGCGGTGTTCTATTCGCCCAATCACTATCAGACGCCCACGCCGCTGCGCCGCGTCTCGCCGGCGACGTTCTGCGCGCTCGGCGCGGGCTGGGCGCGCGACGGCAGCCGGGCGTTCTATCTGGGCGTGGAGAAGAAGGGCGTGAATCCGGATCGCCTGCACGTCGAGGGCGGCTATGCCTGGGACGAGACGCGGCTGTTCTATCAGGGCGCGCCGCTCGTGGTCGAAGTCGCGCACGAGCAGCTCGTGGTGCCGCACGTCGGCTTTCTGCGCGCCGGCGACAAACTGTTCGCGGGGCGCCGGCCGGTTTCGGCGCGGCGTGTGCATCTGCCGACGCTTGAATTCCTCAGCGAGGAATTCGCGCGCGACGCACGCAAGGCATATTTGATCGATTACTTTGGACTCAGCGAGATCGCGGGCGCCGATGCGGCGACGTTCCGCGTCATCGGTCCCGGCGAGGCACGCGACGAGCGCAACCGCTACGACGCGAAGGCGCTGCGCGACGCCGCCGCTCCGGCCGGCTGATCCTCGCCTTCGAGCAGTTCGAACAATCGCGCGACGCGTTGGCGCTGCGTGGCGACAAGGTCGTAGGTCGCTTCCAGCGCGCGCAGACGTTTCTTCCAGTATTCGCCGTCGATGCCGCGCGGGCTACGCGCCGCCTGTGCGCGGCTCATGTACTGCACCATGCGCTCGACGTGGTCGAGTTCGGCGTCGGCCAGGATGGCGGGCAGCAAGCCGCCCGTGCCTGGAGGGTGGGATTTCGGTATGGCACTCATTGCTCTCCCGCTTTTTATCTACCGCTGATTGGCCAACGCGTGTCTGTCCGGCTCATCCGGAAAAGCACCTGCGTGGGCCGTGTTGCCCCCGAGCCCGATTCGCGGTGCGATGATTTTCGGCGCGCCCTGCAATGTTTCGAGCGCCGATAGCCTCTCCCTTTCTTCTTATGACAATAACCGGACGCAAATCGCGCGCTTGACCATGCGTCTCAGTTTGCGGACTACGTAATATTTGGGGCCTAATGTCAACGGATGGCGGTTAGAACGCAGCCTGACGGTCCGAACGATGCTCTAAATGGCGCAAACTCCTTGCGCTCGCAACGATTCCAGCCATTCTGGCCAACACCACTTGCCACGCTATTTCTTATTCCGCAATGGATTGATTCGTCAGGCGGAACAACGCCCCGCCTCACTCGCTCGCCCTGCGCGTATACCCCGAAAACATTGGCTTTGCGCGCGTTTTCTCTTTTTGAATCAACGCGCGGAGCGCCCTGAAAATCGATTTAAGGGGTTTTTTTCGGGTTTTTTTCGGGTTGCCTCACCTGGTGTGCGCTTCTAGAATCGGAACGGACTAATACGGCGTCGCGCGAAACAGACAAGGCGTGCACAAATCGCACACCTCGCGCGTAAAAAAAGCGCCCATATAAAGAGACTCAGGAAAACATCAGGAGGACGATCCATGACGAACGCGCAGCACGCGCACTATCGAGCGCTCGCATGACGCCACCCAGGGAGAGACACACCATGGACGACATGCTGACGACATCGGCGCAAACCGTACTCGCCGATCTCTGCACCCCGCAATTCGTGCGCGGCGTGGAACTGACACAGGACCGGCGCGCCGGACGCGAACTCTGGCGGCAACTCGAAGCGCTCGGCCTGCTCGACGCGCTCGTGCCGCAAACCCAGGGCGGTGCCGATCTGCCGCTCGCGCAGGCCGCGGGCGTGCTGTTCGCGTTCGGCCAGCACGCGCTGCCGCTGCCCGCCGCACACACCATGATCGCGCGCCATCTGCTCGCGAGCGCCAACGTGCCCGCGCCGCGCGGCCCCATCGCGCTAGCCATCGCCGACGCCACGCAGCGCGCGGCCTTCGTGCCCTACGGCCAGGTCGCGGACGCCGTGGTCGTGGAAACGTCCACCGGCACCTGGCTGGTCCCGCTCAAATCGGCCTGCGTGGAGAAGCACGGCGACGGCCTGGACGCCACGGTGCGTTTCGACACGCGCACGGCCCAGCCGCTGCCCGCACGCGGCATCGCCGAACTCGGCGCGATCGTGACCGCCGCCACCATGGCGGGCGCGATGCAGCGCGTGCTCGACATCAGCACGGCCTATGTGAACGGACGCGCGCCGGCCAGCCGTACGTGCAGCACCTTCCTTGCGCTGGAGCGCCAGTTGAGCGTGATGGCAGGTCACGTCGCGGCCACGCGCGCGGCCGCCGAACAAGGCTGCGCCGCGCATCGCAGCGGCGAGCAACGCCTTGCCAGCGCGATCGCCAAGGCGCGCGCGAGCCGTGCCGCGCCGCTGGTTGCCAATGGCGCGCATGGTCTGATGACCACACTGTGCAATGCCGAGAAGGTCGATCTCCAGCTGTTCACCCGCCGCCTGCACGCGCAACGGCTGCAGTATGGCTCGGAAGCGTTCTGGGACGAGGTCGTGGTTGGAAGCCACGTGCGCGATCAGCGCTGTGTCGTCGATAACGACGTGGTGGGGATTTTCGATGCGCTCGACGAGGTGGCCACGCTCAGGCACTGACGCTCGTTGATGCATTGACGCTTCATACGCGGTAACGAAAAACGCGCCTTTTGCAGAGGCGCGTTTTTTTATGCCGTTTTTACCGCATCAGAACGCAAAGTCCTCACTCCGCGCGAGCGTCACAAATGGACCGTTCAACGTGCGGTTGTGATGAGCGATGATCGCACGCGCGTCCAGATCGGGCGAATCGACCGTGGTGTGCGCATCTTCGATCAGCACGGCGCGCATGCCCAGGTCGAGCACAGCGCGACAGGTCGTATCGACGCAGTATTCCGTCTTCATGCCCACGATCACGAGTTCGTTCACACCGGCATCGGCAAGCCGTTGCGCGAGGTCCGTACCGACGAAGCAATTGGGCCGCGTCTTTACGAACACCGTGTCGCGCGCGGCATCCACATCGAGCCCGCTGACGAGTTTCGTCAGTTCGCTGTCCGGCGCGATTGGCGAGCCGGCCGGCCCGGTGTGACGCACGGCGAAGATGGGCGCGTGCGCCTCACGCGCGCGGGCGATCAGCGTATTGATGTTGGCGAGCACGCGCGCGCCCTCATAGGGCGGCGGATTGCCGTTGAACAGAGCCACCTGCATATCGATGATCAACAGGGCGCGTCGGCTGGGGGCACTGGCTTGCATGGCGTTTCTCCTTAAGTTGCCGAAGCGGACGGGAGAAACTACAAGGCCCCGTCCGTTACCGGCGGGGCCTTGTGGCAAATACTGCGGATACGAATGAACCGTGCTCGCGTATCGACCTCACGACCCGCCAGAAGCGGTCGTGGTAGTCGTAGTCGTACGTGCGATGGCAAGTAGGGTCATGTCGACGATCATGCAGGAAACCAGCGCCATGCGTCAAGGCGCCACGGCGTCGTTCGAACCCGGCAGACCGGAATCCACCAAACCGATCACACCCCATACCCCCTGGATAGCGGCATAGCGTCGCGATTTCCAAAAAATGAGCCTGTCGTCTTAAAAAAATTGTTCTAGCGCAAAGGTGAAAGCTAGAATGCCGGGTTTGCCGCAAGGCGCGCCAGGTTGATCAGGCTGCGCCCGCCTCACCCCGAAGAAGGAATCCGACATGAAAGACCCCCTCGCCCGCGACCGCGAGAGCACCGCCCGCGCCGACGACGCGGCCGATTCGTCCAGCGACGCCCAGTTAGTGAGCGCGCTCGCACGGGGCATCCGGATCCTGCAGTGCTTTTCGATGGGGGCGTCGGAGCTGTCGGCGCGCGAACTGGTGGAGCGCACCGGCCTGCCCAAGCCCACCGCGCTGCGGCTCATCAATACGCTGTGCGAGTTCGGGCTGCTGCGCCACTCGGAGCGCATTTCGAAATACGTGCTGGGCACCGAGATGCTGAGTCTCGCCGCGCCCGCGCTGGGGCGCATGACAGTGCGCCAGATCGCGCGGCCGATGATGCAGGAGCTGGCCGATTACTGCCAGGGCCAGGTGAAGCTCGCCGTGGGCCATCGCATGAATCTGGCGTACTCGGAAGTGATCCAGGGCGCGGGCAGCGCGGTGTATCGCGCGGAGATCGGCACGCGGGTATCGCTCTCGCGCACGGCGGCCGGCCGCGCGTATCTGTGGGCCGTGCCGGGCGCGTCGCGCGAGCAGTATCTGCAGGACACGCTCGCGCTCGATCCCGTCAAGGGCGAGTTGCTCGCGCAACGGCTCACGCAGGCGCAGCAGCAATTGCGCGAGATCGGCTGCACGGTGTCATACGGCGACATGCAGCGCGAGATTCACTCGGTGGCGATTCCGCTGGCCTCGCCCATCGACGACGAATACTGGGTGTTCAGTTGCTCGATTGCCGTGTTCAATCTCAACGGCAATCAGTTGATCGACGACATCGCGCCGCGGCTGATGTCGCTGGTGCGGCGCGTGGAGGCGTCGCTGGGCAGCATGAGCGGCGCGGCGCACCACATGGAAACGCGTCCGTGGCGCCTCGCGACGAACTAGTCCGTACAGCGCCCGCTTTATAAGGCGGGTGCTCAGCCCGCTGCGACCACTGCCGCAGGCGCGACGTCCACCGGCGCTCCCGAAAGCCTCAGCTTGCCGCTGGCCACCAGTTGCGCGAGCGGCACGGGACGGCCCAGCAGGAAGCCCTGCACCTCGTCGCAGCCCTCGCCTGCGAGCAGATCGAGCTGATCCTGCGTTTCGATGCCTTCGGCCAGCACGGGAATGCCCAGGCTCTTGCCCAGCGCCAGCACCGCGCGGATGATCGCTGTCGCCTGACGGCTCGATTCGCCTTCCCTCACGAACGACTGGTCGAGCTTGATCTTGTCGAAGGGGAACGAGCGCAGCGTGTCGAGCGACGAATAGCCGGTGCCGAAGTCGTCCAGCGCCAGGCTTACGCCCAGCGCCTTGATGCGCTGAAGCGTTTCGAGCGAGCGTTCGCGATCGGCAAAGATGGTCGATTCGGTCAGTTCGAGTTCGAGCCGCGACGGCGGCAGACCGGTTTGCTCCAGCACTTCGGCCACCAGCGAGGGCAGATCCGCATGCGCGAACTGTACCGGCGACAGGTTCACCGCCACCTTGCACGGCGGCTGCCAGGTGACGGCGCGCGAGCAGGCCTCGCGCAGCACCCACGCGCCAATCGACAGAATCAGCCCGTTTTCCTCGGCCAGCGGAATGAACACGCCCGGCGAGATAAAGCCCTGGCGCGGATGCTCCCAGCGCAGCAGCGCTTCGTAACCGCAGATTTCGCCGCTGGCGATCGAGGTCTGCACCTGGTAGTGCACGCTCAACTGCCCGCGCGAGAGCGCGTCGCGCAGATCGGACGCCAGCGAGCGGCGCGCGCGGGCCATCTCGTCCATCTTCGGCTCGTAGAAGCACACGGAACGCGTGAGGTCTGCCTTGGCGCGGTACATCGCGAGATCGGCGTTATTGATGAGCACCGTTTTGGTGGTGGCGTCGTCCGGGTAGATCGCCACGCCCATGCTCGCGCCCGACATCACTTCCCAGTCGTCGTAACGGATCGGGCGGAACAGGGCCGCCTCCAGCCGGTTGAGGAAATCGTCGAGCGACTCGCGGCGCGAGAAACGGCGCAGCGCCACGAACTCGTCGCCGCCCACCCGCGCGACGAATTCGTCGTCGCGCACGAGGCTCTTGAAACGCAGCGCGAGGATACGCAGCACCTCATCGCCCGCGTGATGGCCGCGCAGATCGTTGATGTCCTTGAAGCGGTTCAGGTCGATGCCGACCAGCGCCAGCTTGCCGCCATGCGCGGCCGTGCGCGTGATCTCGGCGTCCAGGCGCTCGTTGAAGCCTGCGCGGTTCGGCAGGCCGGTGAGCATGTCGGACAGCGCCATGTTGCGCAGATGCTCGACCGACTCGGCGCGCACGCTGTCGTCGAGCAGGTAGCTCACGAGGCCCGCGCCCGCGATGATGAAGGCCATGCCCGCGACCGCCAGCGCGAGCGCCTGGAGCGCGGCGGGATTGGCGACGTGCGGATCGATGGCGAGCGGTTCGATCTCGAACGCGCACATACCCGTGAAGTGGAGCGTGGCGATGGCGGTCGCGAGCAGCACCGCGACCGTGCCCACCTGGCGGCGTGAACCCGTCCTGCTGCCGCCTGCCTCCGCCGCGCCGGGCTTGCGCGCGGCCTGATCGAAGGCGAGCGCGCCGAACACCACCGAAAGCGCAATCGACATCACCAGATACGGCCGGTTCCACGTGACGATGCCCTCGACGCGATAGGCCGTCATGCCGGTGTAGTGCATCAGCGAGATAGCGAGCCCGACCAGCGCGCCGCCGAGCGCAGGCGCGGCGCGCGTGATGCCGCTGCACGCCACGAAGATACCGAGAAAGCTGCCGACCAGCGCGATGAGCAGCGAAACGATGGTCAGCACCGGATCGAAGGTCACGGGCACGCCCGGCTCGTAGCCGAGCATTGCCACGAAGTGCGTGCACCAGATTGCCACGGCAGCCGTGGTGGCCGCGAGGAACTGCCAGCCCGCGCGCTGCATGCCGCGCGTGGCGAACGCGCGCCGCACGAGACGCGCCGTCACCCACGAACCCGCGCCGCAGATCAGCACGGCCACGACAACGAGCCACGGATTGTGCTTGTAGACGATGCAGCCCAGCACGTTCATCACCGAAGGCCTCCTTAAAGCCTGAATTCAATGGCTGCATTAATCGTTGCAGCCGGACACCCTGGCGCGCCCCAACGGGTCGCTGCACGGTTCGCGCGCAGGGGCGCGACGATATCACGCCAACGCGCTCGCGCCAGCGAGCGGGCCGAAGCGTCAACCATGGTCGAAACGGGAAGTTCGGGGCGGGCGAGCCTCGCGCGACGCGCACGCAGCCCGTTCGCCAGTCTACGGCACCTGTGCCGCATAACTTTATATAGCCCTTTTTTATTCGAGTATTTGCAAACGTTTGACGTGATTTTTCGCGCAGATTGTTGGGATTCCCGCACGTCCGAGATGAAAAACGCCACGCGGCGTTGGCGGCTTTCGCTTCCTTCCCCATAGTCGGGCGCGGCTCTTCGCGCGGGACGGCTCGTGGGGATCAAAAAACGGGAAGGCATGGACCACACGAGACCGCCCGATGAGGTAATGCGGGCGCCCCGTGTCTCTCGCCTCTATTCCGTATCACGCGGAACCTTTGACTCCCTCAAACATGCCGTTTCCCAGACGCCTAGATCAATAGCCCGCTGAAGCATCGCCAAAGTAAGCGGTTCCCTTTCGTACTTCTTGATCCCCCATCGTTTATGCAACCAATTCGTAAAGATAGAGAACGGCCAAACACTCAAACCCTCCATCTCAAAGTAGCGATGAAAATCAAAATCTCCAGATTCAACATTAAATCGTCTCGAGAAAGCGCCCATAAAATCATCGGCATCATCTCCCGTAACGCCCAGGTCGTCTTCCAGAATGTCGAATGGATTTAGCGGCCGCTTCGGAGATAAACCAATCTCCTTCCGGATAAACGCCTCGAGCTCAGCCGAAACTTCCTGCGGTTGCATCGTTGATTTGATCCTCTAGCTTAACAAGCTGATTGTAGTGGAGAATCGTCAGAACAGATATTTTTACCACGTCGTACGCAGTGACGACCCATCCGACCATTGGCGTCCATCGCCCAATAAATACTGCAAAATTATTCACCATACGGAAACGAAGCATCAGAATCGATTTATTCGTAAGCGTAGGCAAGATACTTCGCTCAAAATCATAGTCGAATAGAGCGCGACTAACTTTAGATGCGATGGAAGCTCCCTTCGTGGCCCCTCCGAATTTGCCACGCGTCGGTAGTACTGGCTGCCCTGCGAGTATCGCTATCACTGCTGCGATATCCTCGGCGTCCAATGTCTTGCAGGTCTCTTCAACCATTACGCAGAAGAAAAGACCTTGCGGTGGCAGGTTTCTGTGCCCTTCGTAGTCGTAGGTGTCGGGTTGCGAACTCGGAGCATTGCTTAAGAGGCGTTCGTACTCATTCATCGCCAGACCTCAAATGCGAAGTGTCAGCCGCCAGCCGTGTT
>NZ_DASZJJ010000049.1:0-20072 GCF_035948235.1 Paraburkholderia sp.
ACCGGCGAGCATGCGCAGCAGCGTGGACTTGCCGCAGCCCGAGCTGCCGAGCAGCGCGAAGAGCTCGTTCTTCGCAATGTTCAGGCTCACGTTGTTGACGGCGGTGCTGTCGCCGAACTTCTTGACGACGTTTTCGATGCGCACGAAAGCGTCGCGGGAGCTGGCCGACGCGGCAGCGCGCGCGGCTTCGGAGGCGTTGACTTGGGACGTCGAATTCATGATGTAACTGGTTCCTTTCTGATCGCGGTACTGCCCGTTCTTGCGCGCCGCATATAAACGCAGGCATGAGCCGTCCCGCACGGGACGCTTCAAGCGACTCGCGGACGTCAGTACTGCGAACGGAGCTCGTTGGAGACCGGCGCGTCGTCGTGTATAGGGGGCGGCGCGCTCAGCCGGACTTCGAACAGCGGACTTCTGGCGGAGAGGGGTCGAGCGATCCCTCATCCGCGCGTTGTCTCCTTCCTTCTCCTGCGGGATTCAGCCGGTCGTCGCCGGCTTCCTTACTGGCATCCCGATGGTTGTTCGCTCAACACCCACTCAATGGCCCGTCTTCAACTGCGACCAGAGGCGGTTTTCGAGGCGCAGAATGTCGGCCGGCATCGGCTTCATCAGCGTCATTTTCTTGAGGACTTCGTCGCCCGGATAGACGGTCGGGTCCTGCGCCACTGCCGGCGTCACGAACTGGCGCGCGGCCTTGTTCGCGGTCGGATAGAACACTTCGTTGGTGATCGCGGCGTTGACCTTCGGATCTTCGATGTAGTTGATCCACTTCAGGGCGGCTTCGGGGTGCGGTGCATCCTTCGGAATCACCATCACGTCGAACCACAGCAGGCCGCCTTCCTTCGGATTGGCGAACTTGATGTGATACGAGCGCTTGGCTTCTTCTGCGCGACGGTGGGCGATGCCCACGTCGCCCGACCATGCGAATGCGACGCAGATGTCGTTGTTCACGAGGTCGTTGATGTAGCCCGACGAGTTGAACTGCGTGATGTACGGACGGACTTTCTTCAGCACTTCAAAAGCGGCCTGGTAATCCGCCGGATTCGTGCTGTTGGGGTTCTTGCCCATGTATTGCAGCGTGGCGGCGAAGGCATCCACGGCCTGATCGAGGAACGAGACGCCGCAGCCCTTGAGCTTCGAGAGGTATTGCGGATCGAAGATCAGCGCCCAGCTATCCAGCGGGGCGCTCGAGCCCAGCGCCTTTTCGACGGCTTCCTGGTTGTAGCCCACGCCGTCCGTGCCGTAGGCCCAGGGCACGCCGTACTGATTGCCCGGATCGGCGTCCGCGATCATGTGCATGAGCAGCGGATCGAGGTTCGAGAGATTGGGGAGCTTGGACTTGTCGAGCTTCTGGTACACGCCGGCCTGGATCTGCTTGGCCATGTAGTTCGAGGTCGGCACCACGATGTCGTAGCCCGAGCTGCCCGCGAGCAGCTTGGCCTGCAGCGTGTCGTCGCTATCGTAGTTGTCGTACTTGACGTGAACACCCGTCTGCTTTTCGAAGTTCGGGATCGTGTCTTTCGCGATGTAGTCGGACCAGTTATAGACGTTCAGTGCGTCGTCCGCGGCGCGAGCCGGCTGGCTCGAAGTCGCCGTGAGACCCGCACAGACGGCAAGCGCGGCCAGTGCGACGGCATGACGAAGATGTCTGACACTCATGTTGATTTCCCCAGATGATGAAGGTCGGCGGGCGGCGCCCGCACCCCGTTGTGCGCCGCCGGCCCATTCAGTTGCAGCGTTACGAAAGTCCCAGTTGTTGCGCGGTTGCGTCGATGGCCTTTTTCGCCTTCGACACGATTTCGTCGATCTCACCGCGCGTGATGACGAGCGGCGGCGAGAGCAACATGCGATCGCCCGTGGCGCGCATGATGAGGTTGCCGTTGAAGCAGAAGTCGCGGCAGATCGTGCCCACGTCGCCGCCGTTGGCGAAGCGCTTGCGCGCCTTCGGATCTTCGGCGAGCTGCAGACCGGCCACCAGACCCGCGCCCGAAATGTCGCCGACGATCGGATGATTCGCGAAGGTTTCGCGCAGGCGCTGCTGGAAGTACGGACCGGTGTCCGTCTTCACCTGCTCGACGATCTTCTCGTCGCGCAGCAGCTTGAGGTTCGCCACCGCCACGGCCGCCGCCACCGGATGACCCGAATACGTGAGGCCATGATTGAAGTCGCCGTTCTCGATCAGCGCCTTGGCCACGCGGTCATGCAGACCCACGGCGCCCATCGGCACGTAACCGCTGGTGAGGCCCTTGGCCATCGTGATGAGGTCCGGCTCGAAACCGAAGTGCTGATGCGCGAACCATTCGCCGGTGCGCCCGAAGCCGCCGATCACTTCGTCGGCGCACAGCAGGATGTCGTACTTGCGGCAGATCCGCTGGATTTCCGGCCAGTAGGTCGAGGGCGGGAAGATCACGCCGCCCGCGCCCTGGAACGGCTCGCCGATAAACGCGGCCACATTCTCCGCGCCTACTTCCAGGATCTTCGCTTCGAGTTGCTGGGCGCGCGCGAGGCCAAATTCCTCGGGCGTCATATTGCCTTCGGCTTCGCCGTAGAAGTACGGCTGGTCGATATGAACGATGTTCTCGACCTTCGAGGGCATCTGCTCGTGCATATAACCCATGCCGCCCAGCGTGCCGCCCGCGATGGTCGAACCGTGATAGCCGTTCTTGCGCGAGATGACGACCTTCTTCGACGGCTTGCCCTGCGTGAACCAGTATTGATGCACGATGCGCAGCACCGTGTCGTTACCTTCCGAGCCGCTGTTGCAGTAGAAGAAGTGGTTGAACGGCTCCGGCGAGAGTTCGGCCAGCAGCGCCGAAAGTTCGATCACCGGCGGGTGCGTGGTCTTGAAGAAGGTGTTGTAGTACGGCAGTTCCTGCATCTGCGTGTACGCGGCCTTAGCCAGCTCTTCGCGGCCGTAGCCCACGTTCACGCACCAGAGACCGGCCATGCCGTCAATGATCTGATTGCCTTCCGAATCCCACAGGTACACGCCCTTGGCCTTCACGATCACACGGCTGCCGCTTTTGTTGAGCGAACCCATGTCCGAGAACGGATGGATGTGGTGCGCCGCGTCCAGTGCGCGATATTCGGCCGTGGTGCGTGCGGGGCGCGTTGCTTGCGCGCGCAACGTTGTCGGCACTTCCTGGAGGGCGCTTGCGGGGGCGTCGATCCGATAGTTCATGTTCAATGTCTCCTTTCTATTACACGTGCAGCAGCAGGTGTTTGCGTTCCCACGAGCTGATCACGCGGAAATACGCTTCGTATTCGGTTTCCTTGAGCGCCAGATAGGCGCGCACGAACTTCTCGCCAAGGATGTCGTTGAGCGGCTCGCACGCACCCATCAGCGTGAGGCCTTCTTCGAGGTTGCGCGGCAGCTGGTAGGGCAGCTCGTAACCGTCGCTCACGAGCGGCTCGGTCGGCTTGAGATGCTGCGTCATGCCCAGATAACCGGCGGCCAGCGTCGCGGCGATCGCGAGGTACGGGTTCGTGTCCACGCCCGGAATGCGGTTCTCCACGCGGCGCGCGGCCGGCGACGAATACGGCACACGGAAGCCGACCGTGCGGTTGTCGTAACCCCATGCCACGTTGATCGGCGCGGCCATGAAACGCGACAGGCGGCGATACGAATTGATGTAGGGCGCGAAGATCGGCATCAGTGCCGGGGTGTACTTCTGCAGGCCCGCGATGTACGCGTGGAACATGTCCGTGGGCTTGCCGTCGGCGCCGGTGAAGAGGTTCTGGCCGCTTTCCGCAGAGACCAGGCTCTGATGGATGTGCATTGCCGAACCCGGTTCGTTCTCCATCGGCTTCGCCATGAAGGTGGCGTACATATGGTGACGCAGCGCCGCTTCGCGCACCGTGCGCTTGAAGAGGAACACGCGGTCGGCCAGACCCAGCGGTTCGCCGTGCATGAAGTTGATCTCCATCTGCGCGGCGCCGACTTCGTGAATCAGCGTATCGACTTCGAGGTCCTGAATTTCGCAGTACTCGTAGATGTCTTCGAAAAGCGGATCGAATTCGTTGACCGCTTCGATCGAGTACGCCTGGCGGCCCGTTTCCGGACGGCCCGTACGGCCGATCGGCGGCGCGAGGGGGATATCCGGATCCTTGTTCATATCGACGAGATAGAACTCCAGTTCCGGCGCGATGATGGGCTTCCAGCCCTTCGCTTCGTAGAGTTCGAGCACGCGGCGCAGCACGCGGCGCGGCGAGATTTCAACCGGCGAGCCGTCGAAGTGCACGCAATCGTGAATGACCTGGGCGGTCGGGTCGGTGGCCCACGGAATGATGCGGATCGTCGAAGCATCCGGCACGCAGACCATGTCCGGGTCGGTGACGCCGGTGAGGCTGCCGTCTTCCGGGTAATCGCCCGTAACGGTCTGGATCATCACGGCTTGCGGCAGGCGCATGGATTCGCCCGATTCGAACTTGCTGCGCGGAATGATCTTGCCGCGCGCGATGCCGGCCATATCCGGAATGATCGCTTCGATTTCGGTGATGTGGTGCTTCTTCAGGAATTCGTCGATGTCATGCATTTTCGTTCTCTCTGTTCTGTGTGGGCCGGCGTCAGACCTGCGCGGCATGCGCGCGTGCGGGGTGGCGTTCGGCCCCGCCCGGTATTCGCGCCAGCATGCGCGCGCGGCAGGCTTCGCCAAAGGCGCGGAAGATTGCGGTGGAAAGGGCGTTCTGCGCGTGCAGCCACTCGGGGTGCCATTGCACGCCCAGCGCGAAGCCGCTCGCATTGGCGACGGTGATCGCTTCGACGAGGCCGTCCGGGGCCGTTGCGTCCGCAACGAGTCCCGATCCAAGCGTGTCGATGCCCTGACCGTGCAGCGAATTCACCTGGGCTTCGTGTTGACCGCCGGTGAGCGTGTAGAGCAGTCCGCCTTCCTTGAGGGCGATGGGGTGCGCGGGACCGTATTGCGTCTCGAGCGGATTGGCCTTGTCTTCGCGATGATCGTTCAGGCCGTCCACCGCATGCACTTCCTGATGCAGAGTGCCGCCGAACACCACGTTCATTTCCTGAAAGCCGCGGCAGATGGCGAGCACCGGCACGCCGGCGTCGATGGCTGCGCGCAGCAGCGGCAGCGTGGTGGCGTCGCGGGCGGGGTCGTGCAGGGTGCCTGCGGCGCTTGCCGGACCGCCGTAACGGTGGGGCTCGACATTCGAATAGCTGCCCGTGAAGAGCAGGCCGTCCACGGCGTCCAGAATGTCCGCCGTAACCTGCCGCTCACCCAGCGCGGGCAGCACGAACGCGAGCCCGTTCGCACCGTCCACGGCAGCGGCGATGTACTTCTCGCCGGCCACGTGCGACGCGTGCGGCCCCATCATCGTGCGATCGGCAGTAACTCCAATCAATGGTTTGGTTCGCATGACTAACGTCTTATTTCTTCTTCCTGTTGCGTCGCGCTTCGATCTGTTTTGAATCGACATAACCGCGATGCTTCAGGCGTGACATGACCTTGCAACTGTGCGGATCGCACGGTCGCAAACCTTGAGGTACGGAGCGCAGCGGCGCTAACGGATCGCGCTGCGCGTGGAGATCATGTACGCGGTTCGTTTCTTTCCGGCATGAGGCGCGACGGTGTTAAGGCGTGCGCATCCACATCGTTTGCGCGCAGCGATACAACTCGCTCGCAATCGACGGCGAATGAAACGAACGGCGCAGGAAGGAGAGGCGCTAGGGCAGCAGCGACGCGACTTCGTCGGTGTGTACCGCGATAAAGGCGCGTGCGCAGACGGCGTTATGGCGGCGGACGGACCGACGGGAAAGGATTGTGAAGACAGACAGAAGCAGGCGAGAGGCAAGCCTGCCGCTACTGCCATCGGCGATGGCGGCGCAGTCACTGCGAAGACACCTCGCATGACTTCGATCCCATCTCACCAGAGGGCCACGGACTCTCACAATTACACTCGACTGGAGTTTGTTGATCACTGTTCGATTTCGATACGCGGCATGCAAACTGCGGCTATCGGTATCGACACATAGGTGTCATTCGATGTATCGAGCATTGATCGCGTGTTGCAGGGCAATGTGATGCGCTTTTCATCGTTCGATCGACCTGTGTTTCAGCATATACGAGCCAAAAAGGCCGTCAATTATTTTCTTAACTTTTTTATGTCAGCACTTTCCCCAAGAGGCCCGAAAACGTCGCGCAGTGCGAAATAAGCTGCACTGTGTTTATATTTCGAATAACTTACAGGGGTTAGTACTGACGCAAAAAAAAACAAACTGATTAGAATATTCAACACGCCACCGCAGCGCAGTGTGCGTTACGCGCCTGATTTCTGCGGGCGCTTCACACGTGTTTCCTGAGTGCTTCCTGACCCAACCGGTTCTTCAATCGTGTCCGAGTCTGTATCCGTTTCCTCTGAAGTTGCCACGCGTCTGCGCTACGTGCGCAAACGCTATGGGCTGTCGCAACGCGAGCTGGCCAAGCGCGCGGGTGTGACGAATGGCGCGATTTCGCTTATCGAGCAAAGTCGTGTCAGTCCCTCGGTAGGCTCGCTCAAGAAGCTCCTCGAATGCATTCCGATGAGCCTCGCGGAATTCTTCACATTTGATCTCAACGAAGGCGCAAGCGTGGTGTCGCGGCGCGGCGAGATGCCGAACCTCGGCAACGCGTCCATCGAGTTCTACCTGGCGGGCGCCAACGTGAAAGACCGCAACATGGGCATCATGCGCGAGGTGTATCAACCGCTCGCCGACACGGGGCCGGAAATGCTCTCGCATGCGGGGCATGAAGGCGGCGTCGTGGTGGCCGGGCAAATCGAACTGACCGTGGACGGCACCACCTGGCTGCTCGACCCCGGCGACAGCTATTACTTCGAAAGCCGCTTCCCGCACCGGTTTCGCAATCCCAGCGCAAACGAAGTCTGCGAAGTGGTGTCGGCGAATTCGCCGCCCACGTTCTAGGCTCCTTCGCACACTTCGCAGGTTTCGTAGACGCGCGTATCCGGTTCGCCTGCTGCCGCTGTGTCGTCACGCCCGATGTGGCGTGCGCTGGATTGGTGGAGGCGAATCGTCAATCATTGAGGCATCCTGATGGAAAAGAAAACTCTCGCTTATTGGCAGGACAAGGCCGCGACGTTGTCGATCGAAGGCCGCGCATTCATCGACGGCGCGTATCGCGATGCATACTCGGGCCGCACGTTCGACTGTGTGAGCCCGATCGACGGCCGTGTGCTCGCCAACGTGGCGGACTGCGGCGCAGGCGATGTGGACGCGGCAGTGGCCGCGGCGCGCCGCGCCTTTAACGACGGCGTGTGGGCGGGCCTGAATCCGCGCGCACGTAAGGCCATTCTGCTGCGCTGGGCCGCGCTCATGCGCGAGCACCTCGACGAACTCTCGCTGCTCGAAACGCTCGACGCAGGCAAGCCGATCGGCGACACCACCTCGGTGGATGTACCTGGCGCGGCCTATTGCGTGGAATGGTTCGCGGAAGCCATCGACAAGATTGGCGGCGAAGTCGCGCCCGCCGATCATCATCTGGTGGGCCTCGTCACGCGCGAGCCGATTGGTGTGGTGGCAGCCGTGGTGCCGTGGAATTTCCCGATCCTGATGGCGTCGTGGAAATTCGGTCCGGCGCTGGCAGCAGGCAATAGCGTCGTGCTCAAGCCTTCGGAAAAGTCGCCGCTCACGGCCATTCGCGTGGCGCAACTCGCGCACGAAGCGGGCATCCCCGCAGGCGTGTTCAACGTGCTGCCGGGCGGCGGGGAAGCGGGCAAACTGCTTGGCCTGCATCGCGACGTGGATTGCATCGCCTTCACGGGCTCGACCAACGTCGGCAAGCAGATCATGCAGTACGCGGGCCAGTCCAACCTCAAGCGCGTGTGGCTCGAACTGGGCGGCAAGTCGCCGAACATCGTGCTGCCCGATTGCCCGGATCTGGACCGTGCCGCTAACGCCGCGGCGGGCGCGATCTTCTACAACATGGGCGAAATGTGTACGGCCGGCTCGCGCCTGCTCGTGCATCGCGATATCAAGGACGTGTTCCTTGCCAAGCTCGTGGAAGCGGCGAAGGCGTATAAACCTGGCAATCCTCTTGATCCGGATGTGTCGATGGGCGCGATCGTCGACAAGATCCAGATGGAGCGCGTGCTTGGCTATATCGAAGCAGGCCGCAAGGACTCGAAGCTGCTGGTGGGCGGCGAGCGCGTGAAGGAGGAAAGCGGCGGCTTCTACGTGGAGCCCACCGTGTTCGACACGCATCACGACGCCCGTATTGCGCGCGAGGAGATCTTCGGGCCGGTGCTCTCGGTCATCACGTTTAGCACCATCGACGAAGCCGTGCGTATCGCCAACGACAGCGATTATGGCCTGGCCGCCGCGGTGTGGACCTCGAATCTCACGAACGCGCATGAAATCGCGCGCCGTCTGCGTGCGGGCACGGTCTGGGTCAATTGCTACGACGAAGGCGGCGACATGAACTTCCCGTTCGGCGGCTTCAAGGAATCGGGCAACGGCCGCGACAAGTCGCTGCATGCACTTGAGAAGTACACCGAACTGAAATCGACGCTGGTGCGGCTGCGTTAATGCAGTCTCCGTGGCGGCGCCCGGGTGCGCCGCCACGCGTCTCACTCATTCCCCATCGATACAAAACGGGCAACACATGGACGACACGATCCACGGCGACGGCGCGATGCGCCGCGGCTCGCTTTACGGCTCCTCCATCGAGAACACCTACGCGGGCGTGCTGTCGTTCATGCGCCGCAATTACACACGCGATCTGCAAGGCGTGGATGTCGCGATCAGCGGCGTACCGCTCGATCTAGCCACCACGTTTCGTTCCGGCGCGCGCCTGGGACCGTCGGCGGTGCGCGCGGCCAGCGTACAGCTTGCGGAACTGCACCCGTATCCGTGGGGCTTTAATCCCTTCGATACGCTGGCCGTGACGGATTACGGCGACTGCTGGTTCGACGCGCACAATCCCCTGTCGATCAAGCCCGCCATCATCGAACACGCGCGCACGATCCTGCGCTCGAACGCGAAGATGCTCACTTTTGGCGGCGATCACTTCATCACGTACCCGCTGCTGATCGCGCACGCGGAAAAGTACGGCAAGCCGCTTTCGCTGATCCACTTCGACGCGCATTGCGACACCTGGCCCGACGATCATCCGGACAGCCTCAATCACGGCACGATGTTCTACAAGGCCGTGAAGGAAGGGCTGATCGATCCGAAGACGTCGGTGCAGGTGGGCATTCGCACGTGGAACGACGACTTTCTCGGCATCAATATTCTGGATGCGGCCTGGGTGCACGAACACGGCCCGCGCGCGGCGCGCGATCGCATCCTGGAGATCGTGGGCGAGCGCCCCGCGTATCTGACCTTCGATATCGACTGCCTCGACCCGGCCTTTGCGCCGGGTACCGGCACGCCCGTGGCGGGCGGCCTGTCGTCCGCGCAGGCTTTGGCGATCGTGCGTGGACTGGAAGCGTTGAACCTGGTGGGCGCGGACGTGGTGGAAGTGGCGCCCGCCTACGATCAGAGCGAGATCACGGCGCTGGCCGCCGCGCATCTGGCCTGCGATCTGTTGTGCCTGTGGCGTCAGCGCAAGGTTGCAGGACAATAAAAACGCGCCGCCGCGCCTGCGGCGGCGTCGCCTTAACGTTCTACCAGCAGCCCGAGATTGGCGCGCACGCGCTGCAGCATCTCGCCGAACTGCTCGGCTTCTTCCTGGGTGAAGCCCGCCAGGGCTTCGTCCTGCACCTCGTCGCCTACACGGCGCGCGGACGTGAGCACGCCTGCGGCCTTGGGCGTGAGGCTCACCAGCAACTCGCGGCGGTCGTCCGGGTTCGCCTCGCGCACGACCCAGCCGCTTTCCTCCATGCGCTCCAGCAGCCTGCCCGCCGAAATCGGCGCGACTTCGAGCCGCTCGGCCAGGCTCGCCTGATTGATGGGGCCGTAGTGGGCGAGGTAGGCGATCATGCGGCATTGCGCGCGCGTGAGTTCGAGCGATGACTTCGCCAGTTCGTCGTAACGCTTGCCGTAGAGGCGGCCCACGTCGACGATCAAGAAGCCGAAGCGTTTTTCGAGGTCGGTAGTCATGGCGCAATTATAAGCGGCGGGCTCTCGGGACGGCCCGAGCGGCGTGCCTGGGTGAAAACAAGGTCCGGATTCTTTCCGATTGCGCAGCATGGGCCGATTCGTATAATAAGCAGGCTTATCATTTTTCGAATCGCCCTTCGAACCCTGCCCAAACTCCGTACGAATTCACGATGACCGCAGTCCCGCATGGCCTGGCCGCGCAACGTGAGGCCGCGCCCTTGAACCGCGGCATGATCACGCTGTCGATCATGCTCGCGACGCTGATGCAGACGCTCGACAGCACGATCGCCAACGTCGCTCTGCCGCATATGCAGGGCACGCTATCGGCGTCGCAGGACGAGATCACCTGGGTGCTGACCTCGTACATCGTCGCGGCGGCCATCGCCACGCCGCTCACGGGCTGGCTTGCGGATCGCTTTGGCGTCAAGCAGCTACTGGGCGTGGCGATCGCGGGCTTCACGGTGGCTTCGGCGCTGTGCGGTTTGTCGGAGACGCTCGGCGAGATCGTCGCCTCGCGGCTGTTGCAGGGCGTATTCGGCGCGTCGCTGGTGCCGCTCTCGCAGTCGATTCTGCTGGACATCAACCCGCGCGAGCGCCAGGGGCAGGCCATGGCGGTCTGGGGCATGGGCGTGATGGTGGGGCCGGTGCTGGGGCCGACGCTGGGCGGCTGGCTCACGGACAGCTACAACTGGCGCTGGGTGTTCTTCATCAACGTGCCGATCGGCGCGTTTGCATTGTTCGGCGTTTCTACCTTCATGCCCGCGCGAGCGCGTGGCGGTCAGGGGCGCTTCGATCTGTTCGGCTTCGCCACGCTGGCGCTGGCGATTGGCGCACTGCAGGCGCTGCTTGATCGCGGCGAGCAGCTCGACTGGTTCGGCTCGCTGGAAATTCGCATCGAGGCACTAGTCTCGGCGCTCGCGTTCGCGTTCTTCGTGGTCCACACGGCAAGCTCTGGGCCGACCACGTTTTTCCGCTATCAACTGCTCAAAGACCGCAATTTCGCCACCGGTACCTTCTTCATCTTCGTGATTGGCGCGGTGCTCTACGCCACACGGGCGCTGCTGCCGCCCATGTTGCAGAACCTCATGGGCTATCCGGTCGCCACTACGGGCCTCGTCACGGCGCCGTCGGGCGCGGGCACGATGGTCGCGATGCTGATCGCCGGGCGCATGCTCAAGCACGTCGATGCGCGCGCGATGTTGCTGTTTGGCTTTGTCGTATCGGCCTACGCGCTGTGGCAGATGATGCAGTACACGATCGTGCTGTCAGTGTCGGATATCGTCTGGCCGGGCGTGGTGCAGGGCTTTGGGCTGGGCTTCGTGTTCGTGCCGCTTTCGGCGCTCACGTTTTCCACGCTCACGCCGCAACTGCGCGCGGACGGCACGGCCACCTATAGCCTGATGCGCAACATCGGCAGCAGTATCGGCATTTCGATCGTGCAGACCTTCGTCACGCGCGGCACGCAAGTAGCGCATTCGGACCTGGCCGCGCACATCACGCCGTTCAATCCGATGATGCAGCCGATGCTGGCCACCGGCTCGCGCTACGATCTGGCCGTGCTCAACCAGGCGATCACGCAGCAGGCGACCATGATCGCGTACCTCAACGACTTCAAGATGATGTTCGTCGCGACGCTGCTGGTGATCCCGCTCCTCGTGCTGATCCGGCCTTCGGGCGCCGGCGGCGCCGTCGATGCGGGTCACGCCGCGATGGATTGATAAACAGAACTGCTTAACGATTTTCCACGCCAATATCGCCGCGCATCTCTCGCGCGGCGCTGTTTTTATAGCTATATCCGATGCTCTCCGCTGTCTCTATCCTGCTTCCCGTCTTTGGCCTGATCTTCGCCGGTTTCGCCTGCCGCCGCTTTGGCGTGCTCGGTCCCGCTGCGGCCTCGGAACTGAACCGCTTTGTCGTCTGGCTCGCGCTGCCCGCGCTGCTATTCGACATCCTTGCGCACGCAACGTGGCACGAACTCTATCAACCGGCCTTCATGGCCGCGTTCGGCATCGCGGGGCTGATCGTGTTCGCGGCGGTGGTGGCCGTGCGCCTGTTCCTGCGCCGCCCGCTTGCCGATGCGAGCATCGACGGTCTTGCCGCTGCCTATCCGAACACGGGTTACGTGGGCTTCCCGCTGTGCATGATCGCGTTCGGGCCGTCGAGCCTCACGCCCACCACCATCGCGACAATTCTCGTGGTGTGCGTGCTGTTCGCCATCGCCATCGTGCTGATCGAAACGGGCCTGCAAAGCGAGCGACGTCCGCACCGGCTGCTCATCAAAGTGGTGCGTTCGCTCATGCGCAATCCGCTGCTGGTGGCGCCTGCGCTGGGCGCGATCGCCTCGGGCGCGCACGTCACGCTGCCCGCAAGCGCCGAGACCTTCCTGAAGCTGCTGGGCGGTGCGGCCAGCCCCTGCGCGCTCGTGAGTCTTGGCCTCTTTCTCGCCGAGCGTCGCGCGAAGAGCGATGCGCCGCCGGAATCGTCGTGGTGGATCACGCTGTCGAAACTCGTGGCGCAACCGGCGCTTACGTGGTGGCTCGCGGATCGCGTGTTCGGACTTTCGCCGCAACTGGTGGAAACGGCCGTGCTGCTTGCTGCGCTGCCCACTGGTACCGGTCCTTTCATGCTCGCGGAGTACTACCGCCGCGAGGCGCATGTGACCGGGCGCACGATCCTGCATTCGACGCTGGGTTCGCTCGTCACGCTCACGCTGATCCTGCTGCACCTGCACCACGGCTGAGCGCGGCGCGCGTTGGCGCGCGGCATGGCGTTTGCTCTCTGTAAGCCATTCCATCGATCTGGAGACGACGATGAACTGGCTTAAAGGCAACTTCTGCAATGGCGCGGCGCGTGCGGTGCTTATCGGCGCTATCGCGGCGCTGACGTTGGGCGCAAGCGCCTGCACACTGGGTGGCGCGGCGGCGGGCGGTTACGTGGGCAACAAGGCCACCGACGGCAGCGCGGTGGGCACCGTAGGCGGCGCAGTGGCGGGCGGTGTGATCGGCCACGAACTCGGCAAGTAACTCCGCAAATAAGCGGGCACGACACGCTTCAACGGGCGCGATGCCCGTTGAAGCTGCGCTTACTTCACCGCGCCCAGCGCAAGCCCCTTCACCATATAGCGCTGCAACCACGCGAACACCACCGAAACCGGCAGCGTTGCCGCAAGCGTTGCCGCCATCACCAGTTCCCATTCGACGGTGTACTTGCCGGCC
The DNA here is from genome assembly GCF_035948235.1 of Paraburkholderia sp. Lineage (GTDB taxonomy): Bacteria > Pseudomonadota > Gammaproteobacteria > Burkholderiales > Burkholderiaceae > Paraburkholderia. Next base: position 13,267 of record NZ_DASZJJ010000049.1, read on the forward strand.
ACCATATCGGTGACCTGCACCGTGAGCGTCTTGTTCTCGGGCGAGCGGATCAGCGTGTAGACCACGGCAAATTCGTTCCACGCGCTGATGAAGGTGAAGATGGCCGTCACCACCACGGCGGGAATCGCCAGCGGCAGGAACACCCGGAACACGGCGCCAGTGCGGCTGCATCCTTCCAGCCACGCCGATTCTTCCAGATCTCGCGGCACCGTCTGGAAATACGACGAAAGCATCCACACCGCAAAGGCGATATTGAACGCCGCATAAGAAACGATCACGCCGATCTTCGAATCGACGAGATTGCCGTCGCCATACGGAATCATCGCGGCGAGGCGAAACAACCCCACCACCAGCAGAATCGGCGAGAGCATCTGCGTGACCAGCAGGAATTGCCGGTACACGCCGCGTCCGCGAAACGGAAAGCGCGCGAGCGCGTAAGCGGCGGGCAAACTGACCGCGAGCGCAAGCGACGTCGACAGAAACGATATGACGATACTGTTGCGCAGCGCCACGCCAAAGTTCGCGGCCTGCCACATATCGACGTAGTTTTCCCAACGCCAGTGCACGGGCAGCCAGCGCGCCGGATAGACGAATACTTCGTTAGCGGGCTTGAACGAGGTGAAGAACATCACCGCGAACGGGAACAGCACGGCCACCACCAGCGGCGAAAGCGCGAGCCAGCACCAGAGCGAGCGTTTGAGCTTGCGGTTCATGCGAGGTCTCCTTCGGCGCCGCCGCGTTTGGCCTGCACGCGCAGATAAGCCACCGAAAACACGAACAGGATCACGAGCATGATGAGCGAGACGGCCGCTGCTTCGCCGGGACGTCCCAGCCGGAAGCCGAGTTCGTAGAGATAGGTGACGAGAATATGCGTGCTGTCGTCGGGGCCGCCTTGCGTCATGACCCAGATGATCGGGAACGAGTTGAACACGTAGATCACGTTGAGCAGGATCGCCATGTTGATGAAGGGTTTGAGCAGCGGCAGCGTCAGCTTGCGGAACTGCTGCCAGGCGCTGGCGCCGTCGATGCGCGCGGCCTCATAAATGTCGCCGGGCACCGACGACAAGCCGCCCAGGAAGATCGTGGTGGTAAACGGAATCGACACCAGAATGCCCACGGCGATTTCAACCGGAAACGCGTATTCGGGCGTGGCGAGCCAGTGGATCGGCCCGGCGATCAGGCCGAGCTTCTGCAGCGTGACGTTGACCATGCCGTAGTCGTCGTTGAAGGCCCAGCGCCATACCACGGCGGTCATCGTGAGCGACACCGACCACGGCAGCATGATGATGGTGCGCGCAACGCCGCGTCCATAGAAGTCCTGATTAAGCACAAGCGAGACCGGTACCGAAATTCCCACCGTGCCCACCACCACGCAGAAGGTCCAGATGATGGTGTTTTTCAATGCGCTCAGAAACACGGGGTCGCCGAACACGTTATAGAAGTTCTGCAGCCCGCTGAAGTCGCGAATCTGGCCGAAGCGCGACACATCGTGCAGCGACTGCCAGACGATATTGAAGATCGGATAGCTGATGATGAACAGCGCGAGCACGAGGCTCGGCACGATCAGCAGCCAGGGGGCGCGGGGTAGGGCGATGTTGCGCTCGGCGCGGTTGGGGCGGCTCATGCTTGTGCGTGCGCTTTTGAGGTCGGTCGCAACGCCCGGCGCCGGATTGGCGGGAGGCGTCTGCTTCAGGGGACCCGTGGTCATGTCGTGATGCGTCCGGTAATGCCGTCAGTCGAAAGCAGTCAGTCGTGAAACCGGCGCGCGCGTAGCGTGAACAGCCTGCTACGCGGCGCGCCGGTTCAAGCCGCGCTGCCGCGCGGTGGCTGCATTACTTGCCGAGCGACTTGTTCGCTTCCGTCGCGGCCTGGTTCAGCGCATCGGCGGGCTTGGCCTTGCCGAGGTAAATCGACTGCATCGCATTGGTCACGGCCTTGGCGGTGTCTTCCCAGCCCGTCACCGTCGGCGCGAATTTCGCGTGCGGCAGCAGCGCGACAAAGGCCTTGGTGTCCGGGTCCTGGAACGCCGGATCGGTCGCTTCGGCCTTGGTCGTCGGCAGGAAGCCTTCCGTGCTGGTGAATTCCACGCGCGGCTGCTTCGTGAACAGGAAGTCGAGGAACTTCCAGGCGCTCTTCTTCACCTTCGAGTTCTTGAACATCATGATCGAATCCGTGACCGCGTAGGTCGCCGGGGCCGTAGCGACCGGAATCGGATCGATGCCGTACTTGATGTTCGGCGCTTCCTTCTTCAATTGCTTGGCAAGGAACGGCGCGGAAATCATCATCGCTACGCGCCCCTGCTTGAAGAGGTTCTGCACGTCTTCGCGGCTGTAGCCCGTGACGCCCGGCTCGGTCAGACCTTCGTCGATCATGGTCTTGTAGAGCGTGGCGGCCTTCACGCCGGCAGCCGAATTGAACGCGGCCTTGTTGTCCTTGCCCACCACGTCGCCGCCGTTGGTCCACAGCGCGTAGTAGAAGTACACGTCGGTTTCGATTTCTTTGCCTTGCAGGCCGAACCCGGCGATGCCCTTGGCCTTGAGTTTCTTCGACGCGTCGATCACGTCGTTCCACGTCTTCGGACCGTTCGGATAGCCAACCGAAGCGAGCATGTCCTTGTTGTAGTAGAGCGCGCGCGCCGATGCCGCGATCGGCAGGCCGTAGATCTTGCCGTTGATTTCACCCGGCGCCAGGAACGGACCGATGAAACGGCCCTTGAAATTGGCGTCCATATAGGGATCGAGCGGCTCGGCGATATCGTCCTTGACGAAGTCCAGCAGCCAGCGCGTGCCGATGATGGCGAGGTCGGCGTTGGCGCCGCCCGAGATATCCGTCTGCAATTTCTGTTGCAGCGAATCCCAGTTCACGTCTTCGATCTTGATGGTCGTGCCGGGGTTCGCGGCCTCGAACTGCTTGGCCATTTTCTCGAAGTACGGGGCGGTGGCGTCGCTGTAGTGCGCGACGGTCACACGAACCGTGTCGGCATGCGCCGCGACGGTGATGCCTGCGAATGCCAAAGCGACGGCAAGCTTGCCGAGCGTGGTGGATGCACGTGCCTTAAACGCCATTTGTCTCTCCTAACGTGGTTATCTGGCTGGCCTTGCGTTGTTTGAAAAAATCCTACAGGATGAAAAAAGTGTTGTCACCTGGGAATCGCGATATTGTTTTCCGCTCCTGAATTTGCATAACATGCTGTAAAACATGGGGAAATCATGCAGTGCAATATTTGGGACGCCTGCACGTAAACCCTCGATCGGCAGTTAATCGCAACGATTGAAAACATGGCGTTGTTGGAAATTTACAGGCACGGTCCACATGTTCGCCGTGCCGGGAATGGACCTTTCGCGGAGAGTCGACAATGAGCCGGGTGGTGCTGGTGACGGGCGCGTGCGGCGGGATTGGCCGTGCGTTGTGCAAACGATTTGTCGACGCGGGCGACACCGTGCTCGCGCTCGACCGCGAGGCCGCCGCCGTGCAGCAACTCGCCGATGAATTCGGCGCGCAGCGGCTCGAAGCGCTGGCCGCCGACGTGAGCGACGCGTCCGCGCTGGCCGACGCCGTGGCGCGTGCCGTGGCCGTGCGCGGCCCCGTGGACGTGGCGGTGGCGAACGCGGGCGGGGCGCTGGGCACCACGCTCGCGCATACCGACGCGGCCAGTTGGCGGCGCGACGTCGATCTGAACCTCAATGGCACTTACTACACGGTGGAAGCGGTGCGCGCCTCGATGATCGAGCGCCGCCGCGGCGTGCTGGTGCTGATCGGCTCCGTGAACGGCTTGAGTGCGCTGGGCCATCCCGCCTATAGCGCGGCGAAAGCGGGTCTGGTGAGCTATACAAAGGCGCTGGCGATGGAGCTGGGTCCGCACGGCATTCGCGCAAACATCGTCTGCCCCGGCACCGTCAAGACGCCCGCGTGGCATTCGCGTGTGGTGCAGCATCCACAAATCTTCGAAGAACTAAAGAAGTGGTATCCGCTTGGCGACGTGGCCACGCCCGACGATATCGCCGATGCCGTGCAGTTTCTCGCCTCGCCGCAGGCGCGCGTCATCACGGGCGTCGCGCTGCCGGTGGATGCGGGGCTGATGGCGGGCAACCGGCTGATGGCCAACGAACTCACGCTCGACGAAATCTGACGACCACGACGAACACGACACGCTCACGCAAACCGAGGACAGCATGGCAGCGGTACAACTGAACGGCATCTACAAGCGCTACGGCGAAACCCAGGTGGTGCACGGCGTCGATCTCGACATCGAGGACGGCGAATTCGTCGTGCTGGTCGGCCCGTCGGGCTGCGGAAAGACCACGCTCATGCGCATGATCGCGGGCCTGGAAGACATCAGCGGCGGCGACCTGACCATCGGCGGCACGCGCGCCAATGCGCTGCCGCCGCAGCAGCGCAATATTTCGATGGTGTTCCAGAGCTACGCGCTGTATCCGCATCTTTCGGTGTACGACAACATCGCGTTCGGCCCGCGCATCCGCAAGGAACGCGAGGACGGTTTCAAGCCGCGCATCGAAGCCGCGGCGAAGATGCTCAATCTCTCGAACTATCTCGACCGCCTGCCGCGCGCGCTTTCAGGCGGCCAGCGCCAGCGCGTGGCGATGGGCCGTGCGGTGGTGCGCGAGCCGTCGCTGTTCCTGTTCGACGAACCGCTGTCGAATCTGGACGCCAAGCTGCGCGTGCAGATGCGCACGGAAATCAAGGCGCTGCATCAGCGTCTGCGTAACACGGTGGTCTACGTCACCCACGATCAGATCGAGGCGATGACGATGGCCGACCGCATCGTCGTGATGAATTCTGGCCGTATCGAGCAGATCGGCCGGCCGCTCGATCTCTATGACAAGCCCGGCAATCTGTTCGTGGCGAGCTTCCTGGGTTCGCCGTCGATGAACTTTGCCGCGGGCAGCGTGATGAGCGATGCGCGCGGCACGGCGCTGGTGCTCGACGACGGCGTGCGCATCGCGCTGCCTGAGGCCTGTGCTGCACAGGGCGCGCGCGTGACGCTTGGCATCCGGCCTGAACATATCGAAACGGGCGGCGAGCATGGCGAAAGCGGCGTGCCGTTCGCGGTCGAAGTGATCGAGCCGACTGGCGCCGAGACCCATTTGTACGGGAAAATAGCCGGCAATTCATGGTGCGTCACGACGCGCGCGCGGCCCGGCATCGAACCGGGGCAGCGCATGACGCTGGGTTTGCCTTTCGCGCACCTGCATCTGTTCGATACCGAAAGCGGCAAGCGGCTCGATTGATGAGATGAGCGGCGGGCCTGCGCCCGCGCTCATTGCCCGAAAGCTCGTTGCGGCGCTCGCACCTTCCACGGCTCACTCCACGGAATACAGCTTGCCGGTCTCCAACCTGATCCATCACATCCGCAATGTCGCGGAGTCGCTGCGGCCCGCCGAACGCAAGGTCGCGGAGATGGTGCTCGCCGACATCGACTTCGCGATGCGCGCGAGCATCACCGAACTCGCGCTGCGCGCCGATGTGTCCGAACCATCGGTCACGCGCTTTTGCCGCGCGGTGGGCGCACACGGCCTGCGCGACTTCAAGATGCGCCTGGCGCAGAGCGCGGCGGGCGGCGTGCCGTTCGCCGCCGCGCAGGAAATGACGAGTGGCGACGTCACTCAGGTGGGCACGCTGCTCGACAATGTGGCGGAAGCAGTGGCACAGGGCATTAAGCACGCGCGGGCTTCGCTCGATCCGGCCGTGTTCGAGGCGGCGGCGGCGGCGCTTGGCAGCGCGCGGCGGGTGTATTTCTTCGGCGTGGGCGCGGGCTCAGGCCTCGTCGCGCAGGACGCGGCGCTGCGGCTGCTGCGCCTCGATATCGCTGCGAGCGCGTTCACGGACGCGCATTTGCAGCGTCTTTACGCAGGCTTGCTCGAACCCGGCGACGTGGCCTTCGCAATCTCGCAGTCGGGCCGCAGCGTCGAAGTCAACGAAAGCATCCAGATCGCCAAGGAACGCGGCGCGACCACCATCGCGTTGACTAACGCGGGATCGCGCCTCGCATGGGTCGTCGATATTCCCTTGCTGCTGCGCGTGCCTGCTGCGCAGGAGCCGCATGCGCCGGGCGTTGCGCGCATCGCGCATCTTGCCGTGATCGACGCATTGGCGATTGCCGTGGCGATGGGGCTCACGCCACGCACGCTCGAAAAGATGCGTGACGCCCAGGCGCGCAGCGGCTCGGATAGCGTGGGGGAAGTGAAGGAGTGAGGGACTGAACGGCGCGCCTCGCACGTGGCGCGCGCGGTCTGTCAGAAATCCTGTCGGGCATATTGAGACGTCACTAGACTTGAGTGTTATCCGCTTCGTGTCCCGTCACGTCTCGCCTGACCATGTCCCTTCCTCACGATCCCGACGTTTCCGAACCTGCCACGCTAGCCGCCGCTGAATCCGCCTGGCAACGCGGTGAAATCGATACCGCGCGCGCGCTCTGCGAACAATTGATCGCCGCCGATCCGGACAACGCCGACGCCCTCAATCTCGCCGCCATGCTCGAAAACGGGCGCGACCGGCACAAGGCGCGCGCGCTCATCGAACGCGCGCTGGCCGTGCGCGAGGCATCGAATTTTCTCGTGACCTTCGCGATGATCTGCGGCGATTCTGATCGCGACGCGGCGATCCGCGCGCTGCAACGCGCGATCGAGATCCAGCCGGCTTCCCCCATCGCGCTCAACAATCTCGGCCATCTGCACGGCGAAGCGGGCGACAGCGCGGCGGCGTCGCGCTGCTTCGAGCAGGCGCTCGCGCTGGCGCCCCTGCACGCGGCCATCCACTTCAACTACGGGACGATGCTTTCGAAGGCG
>NZ_DASZJJ010000050.1:0-8710 GCF_035948235.1 Paraburkholderia sp.
GAGCTCTATACCCCAGATCAAGATTGCCGCCACCTATATGCGCGGCGGCACCAGTAAAGGCGTGTTCTTTCGCCTGCAAGACCTGCCCGAGGCCGTCCAACAACCCGGCGCCGCACGCGACAAGCTCCTGATGCGCGTTATCGGCAGCCCCGACCCGTACGGCAAGCAGATCGACGGCATGGGCGGCGCCACCTCGAGCACCAGCAAAACCGTCATCGTCTCGAAAAGCACGCGGCCCGGTCACGATGTCGACTATCTGTTCGGCCAGGTCGCCATCGACAAGGCCTTCGTCGACTGGAGCGGCAACTGCGGCAACCTCTCGGCAGCCGTCGGTCCGTTCGCGATCAGCAGCGGTCTGATTGACCCGGCCCGCGTGCCCGATAACGGCGTCGCCACCGTGCGCATCTGGCAGGCCAATATCGGCAAGACCATCGTCGCGCACGTGCCCATCACGAACGGCCAGGTGCAGGAAACCGGGGACTTCGAACTCGACGGCGTGACCTTCCCCGCCGCCGAAGTGCAGCTCGAATTCCTCGACCCGGCCGCCGAGGAAGAAGGTGCGGGCGGCGCGATGTTTCCCACCGGCAATCTGGTCGATGACCTCGACGTGCCAGGCGTGGGCACGCTCAAGGCGACGATGATCAACGCCGGCATCCCGACGATCTTCGTGAACGCCGAAGCGATCGGCTACACGGGCACGGAATTGCAGGACGCCATCAACAGCGACGCCAAAGCGCTGGAGAAGTTCGAAACCATCCGCGCGCACGGCGCGCTGCGCATGGGCCTCATCAAGCGGCTCGACGAAATCGCCACGCGCCAGCACACGCCCAAGATCGCTTTCGTGGCGAAGCCCGTGGCCTACACGGCATCGAGCGGCAAGCGAGTGGAAACCGGCGATGTCGATCTGCTGGTGCGCGCCATGTCGATGGGCAAGCTGCACCACGCGATGATGGGCACCGCGGCCGTGGCAATCGGTACGGCCGCGGCGATTCCGGGCACGCTAGTGAACCTTGCGGCGGGCGGCGGCGAGCGCCAGGCCGTGCGCTTCGGCCATCCGTCGGGGACGCTGCGCGTGGGTGCGCAAGCCAGTCAGGAAGACGGCGAGTGGACGGTCACCAAGGCCATCATGAGCCGCAGCGCGCGCGTGCTGATGGAAGGCTGGGTGCGCGTGCCGGGAGATGCGTTTTAAGAGGCAGTCTTGAGGCGCGCATCCGGGATGCGCGCTTTTCATGCTGGCCTTAACGGGCTAATCGAAGCAGCGATTTCAGCTCTGCGGCGTCGGCAGATACGGCATCGGATCGACCGGCTTGCCGTCGCGGCGCACCTCGAAGAGTACGGCCACGCGGTCGTTGTTCTCGGCGCCCATTTCGGCGATCTGCTGGCCCTGATGCACGGTGTCGCCGGTCTTCACGAGCAGGCGGCGATTGTGCGAGTACGCCGTCAGAAAGTCCTTGTTGTGCTGGACGATGATGAGGCTGCCGTACTCGTTCAGCCCCGTGCCCGCGTACATAACCTTGCCATCCGCCGCGGCGAGCACGGGATCTCCCGCCTTGCCGCCGATTTCGATGCCGCGCGTCGTACCCGGCGCGAACGGCTCGACCACATGGCCGCGCGCCGGCCACATGAGCGCCACGCTGTTCGCGTGACGGGCGACTTCGGCAGCCACTGCGCGGCTTTGCGCCGCATTACCCGCATTACCCGCAGTCGCTGCCGTCGTTGCGCCGCCCTGCGCGGGCGCGGCCTGCTGCACGATGATCGTCTGCGTCGATACCAGCTTGAGCGACTGGCCCGCGCGCAGGCGGCCATTCGGCTTCAGGTGATTCCAGGCGCTCAGATCGCGCACCGAAACGTTATGTGCCGACGCGATGCGCTGCAGCGAATCGCCGCGGCGCACGCGTACGTATGTCGTTTTGGTCACGGTGCGCTTGACCGGCACGCTCGCCGCCTGCTGCGCGGCGGCGCTCGCGGCCGCGTCGGACGCCGGGCTGGCCGCCGCTGACGAATCGGGCTGCGGCTGCGGCGTTTGCGGCTCGCTAACGTTAGCGCACGCGCCCAGCAGAAGGCTCAAGCCCAGGCCTGTCAGGCCCGCCCAAAACCGCGTCAGACCGGAGGCAGTCTGCCCCGTACGATCCTCGAACATATTCGATGCTCCTTGTTACGTTGCGGCAGCACGTTCGTTCCGGCCGGCAGGAGACGGTTTGCTGCGTGTTGATACGCGCTCCCGTCCAATGTCCCGACCGAAACCCCTTACGTCCCACCCGCTTCCATCTTCATTCAAATTGCGCGCTTTATCGGACAAAATCGCCCAGCGTCGCGCAACTCCTCGCCGCGCCGCCTGCGACCTATCTCAAAAGCGATCCGGCATTGTAATGCGCATTTCATACGCACCATTGAGCCCACAACACTCTGATACAACTCTTGCTCGCCTGAATTTTCGCGCCCGGAGGCCCCGTTAAGCGCGCCAGATCCCGCCCCTTAATCTCTTCTGCATAACGGCACGCGCTGCGAGAACTTGAACGCCTTATCCGGATGGCCAACATACGGCCCCGCGCGCTGAAAGCCCTTTGAAATTAAGGTAGTATTGCCGACATCCCGGTAGAATCCGCTCCACTGGAATGCCATCGCGTCAATCAGGTCATGTCCTGGGCAAACTGCGGATTTCGTCCATCGCGGGGTACATTCCGTTTTCACCCACTTTTGCCGCTGCCTCGCGTAGCCGCCGTCGTCGAGCCCTCGCTCCGGCAGCGGGCCTCGTAGCGGCGTTTTGCATGCGCCAGCCCGGCCGTGCGCGCTTTCAGGGCGTGCCAGCCAGCAGCGCCGGATCCATGTCACAGCCATCCAATCGTCTTGTCGAACTTGATTTCTTTCGCGGTCTCGTCCTGCTGATCATCGTCGTCGATCACATCGGCGGCAGCATCCTGTCGCGCGTCACGTTGCACGCCTACGCGCTGTGCGACGCGGCCGAAGTGTTCGTATTCCTCGGCGGCTTCGCCACGGCTACAGCCTGGGCCGCGCTCAGCGCGCGCCGCACCGAGGCCGCCGCGCGCCAGCGCTTCATCAAGCGCGCCTTCGAGATCTATCGCGCCTTCGTGGTGACCGCGCTGCTCATGCTGCTGGTCACGGCGATCCTGGTCGCATGCAATGTCGACGCGCCCAATCTCGCCACCACCGATCTCGACGATCTGACGCTCGCGCCCGCCAGCGCGCTGCGCGACATCGTGCTGCTGCGCCGCCAGCCCTACCTCGCCGGCGTCCTGCCGATGTACGCGTGTTTCGCGCTGGCCGCGCCACTCGCGCTGCCGCTGGCGCGCTCGAAACCCTGGCTGCTGGTGGCGATCAGCTTCGTGCTGTGGGCCGTCGCGCCGCACCTCGCGCCGTATCTTCCGCACGTCGACGACGTCAACTGGGACTTCAATCCGTTCGCGTGGCAATTGCTGTTCGTGGCGGGCGTGATTGCGCAGGCTCAGCCGGTGTTCCAGAACGTCACGGCCCGGCCGAAACTCGGCGCGCTCGTCACGATGGTCGCGCTCGCCGTGGTCGCCGCCGCCGCGATCTATCGGCTGCATCTGGGCAACACCGCGCTCGACGCCGACTTCAAGCGCAACCTCGCGTGGTTTCGCGCGCTGAACTTCTTCGGCATCGCCTGGCTTACGGCGCATGTGATCCGGCTGGGCTGGGCGAAAAAACTCGCCGTTGCGCTGCCGTGGGTGGGCCTTGTCGGCCGCAAGGGGCTGCTCTCGTTCGTGGCGGGCGCCGTGATCTCGCTGACCGTCGACTCGGTGCTCTACTGGTACACGGACGGCTATCTCGACGTGCCCGCCGGCCTCGCCGCCGACGCCATTGCGCTCACCGCGCTGTTCGCCGTCGCGCGCGCCTCCGATCCGCTCAAACGGCTGCTGCCGTCGCGCGCGAAAGCGTCCGCCTGAACGCTTGCCCGAGCCTCGCCGCGCAGCGGGGCATCCCCGCGCGCGGCACGGTTTCCAGCCGCCCCGGGGCGCTGCTAGTATGTTGACCCCGCGCCGCCCGCGCGCCCCCACGAGCCAGCTTTCCTGCCATGCGCAGACATCCTCGCACCGCGCCGTTCGCCTCGCTGCGCCACGCGCTTCGCCATGCCCTGCGTACCGCCATCGCGGCTATGACCGCGCTCGCCGCTATGACGGGTCTCGCGGATAACGCCTTCGCCAGCACGATCGCGCCGCGCACTTTCCACGCCAATGCGCTCGAGCGCGACTGGCCCTATGTGGTCTACCTGCCCACTGGCTATCGCGCCGACGGCCCCCGCTATCCCGTGCTCTACCTCCTGCACGGCAATAACGGCGAGCCGATGGACTGGGTCACGCAAGGCAATCTGCAAGGCGCCGCCGACGCGCTGATCGCACGCCACGAGATTCCGCCCGTCGTGATCGTGATGCCGCAAGGCGGCACCGACTGGTACGTCGATCGCAAGGAAAAGATGGAGACGGCGTTTTTCTCGGACCTGATGCCCGAAATCGAGTCGCATTTCGCCGTCGACGATACGCGCGATGGCCGCGCGATCGGCGGCGTGTCGATGGGCGGCTTCGGCGCGCTGCGCTACACGCTGGAGCATCCCGATATGTTTTGCGGGACGATGCTGCTGTCGCCCGCGATCTATTCGGGCGATCCACCGCCGGCATCTTCAGCGCGGCGCGTGGGCGTGTTCGGCGAGCATCAGTTCGACTCGCATATCTGGCGCACGCTCAACTATCCCGCGCTCTGGAGCGGCTATTTTGGCCGCCCGTGGCGCGTGCCCTTCTTCATCGCCTCGGGCGACGACGACCTGGTGATCCAGGCCGAATCGTCGCTGCTCTACACGCGCCTGCGCGAAGCGGGCAATCCGGCGGCCCTGCGCATCGTCGACGGCGGGCACGTCTGGCCGGTGTGGCGCGAGCTGCTGCCCGCCGCGCTCAAGTACACGCTCGCCTGTCTGCGCTGAACGCGCGGCGCGGCACGTTTTACTCGGCCCAGTTCGCCCACAGCACCATCAGCACCGTCATGAGCGCCGGGCCGATGAAGATGCCGATCAGCCCGAACGTCGTCGCGCCACCCAGGATGCCGAACAGCACCAGCAGGAACGGCAGGCGCGTCGAATTGCCGATCAGCACGGGCCGCACGAAGTGCTCGGCGACGAACACCACCACCACGCCCGCCACGGCCAGCACGATCGCGCCCACGATCATGCCCTGCGCCGCGAGCCAGAGTGCCGCGCCGCAGAACACCAGCGGCGCGCAGAACGGCAGCATCGCCGCGATCGCGGTAATCGTGCCGAGCAGCGCCGCATGCGGCACGCCCGTGAACATATAAGCGATGCCGAGCAGCACGCCTTCGCCCAGCCCCACCACCACGAGGCCCGTCACCGTCGCGCGCACGGCCGCGGCCATGCGCTGGAGCAACTGCGCGCCGTCCGCGCCGAACGCGCGGCGCGCGCCACGCATCACCGTGCCGGACAGACGCGGACCGGCCTGCAGGATCACGAACAGCGTGACGAGCATGAAACCGAAGGTCATCGACGCATGCACCGCGCGCGCGCCGAAATGCCGCCCGAACGACACGATGGCGTCGCCGTGCAGGCCCTTCATCGCGGGCGATTCCTTGAGCGGCTGCGTCAGATTGGCCTGCCACCAATTGCTCACCTGAGTGCTGCCGAACGGCAGATGCGAGACGAAATCGGGCACCGGCACACCGTTTTCCTGCGCGGCGCGCGCCCACAGATAAAGGTCGTGCGCCTCGCCGCCCGCCTGGATCGCCATCAGCGTGATCGGCAAGACGACCAGCAGCGCGATGGCGACGGTCAGAACGGTCGCAAGCCAGGTCGTGCGGCCGCGGAATGCCCGATGCCGCTCGATGGCCTGATAGGCCGGCCAGAGGACGATGGCAAGCACGCAGGCCCATGCGACGGCGGGCAGGAATTCGCGCACGACCCACAAGGCGAGCAGGACGAGCACGGCGAACAGGGCGGCAGAGGCAGCGCGCTGGAGCTTTTGCTCGTTTGCGGAGTTCGGAGCAGGCGGGCGATGAATCATGTAACCTCGTGAAAATTCGGCAGGACAGCACGTTGCGGCGCCGCACAGCGCGCCGCTCTCAAGGCAAAACCAGCGGCTTCTGAAGCCTGCGGCCCGCGCAAGACGAGCCGCCAGCATAAGGGCGACAGACCAAAAAGGCGAACCAGCCGCCCTCGCCCAACGCGGTTATCAGTCTGATCCGCACTAGCTTTGAGCGTTCAACCCGCGTTCCAACCCCGCCCTTGCGCCCCTCTCCAGGCCGATTTTCATGTCGCGCCTCGCACAACACTGCGTTGCACAAATTCGAAGGGTCGGGTCTCGATCGCCCGCAAACCCGCATTCCTTCGTTAACCCGTATATGTGCCAGATCGATTGTTGCCGATTTTGGAATGGTGTTTCAACGGCGACACAATGGCACTTGACGGCTTAGAGGAATACATTCGCGGCAACCCCACTTACGGAGCCGACGATGAAGAAAAAAGCGTGCCTCGCGCTTGACGGAGCCAACGGTGAACGCATCGAAATCCTCGAACAGACGGATTCCGCGCTCGTGATCCGCTGGGTGGAACCCGGCCGCTGTCATTACGGCGAGCAGCGCTGGCGCCGCCGCTCGGCGCACACGTCGGGCACCTGTGCCGTGTCGCGCCGCAAGATCCGCCGTGGCGACGCCGTATTCAAGCCGGCCGAGCGCCCCGCGCCGCTCAACGCGTCGGTGATGATCGCGGCAGAAGTGTTCGGCGATCTGGTCGCCAACGTGCCATACAGCGAAGCGGCCTGACGCGTTAGAAGCCAGCAAAAGCAGCCCATAACAAAGCTGTTGCAGCCACCCGGCGACAAAGCGATTAGGTGAGATTCCCGTAATAATCGCGATCCAGACGATCGCGCACGCTTCAGGCGAACACGGACGACTCCCAACGCTTTCGCCGCCAGGCGCGGCTGGTTGGCAAGCGCTGACTACCGGTGACTAGCGGTGACTATCGGTGACTACCGCTGACGGCCTGCGCTCCAGCCCAGCGCCTCGCGCACAGGCGCCAGCGATATCGACCGTCCGGCGTGGCGCGCCGTCATCCCCGCCGACTCCTCGCCCAGCGCGGCCACGCGCGCGAGCACATCGGCGTCGAACGGCACGGCGCGCGGCCCCGAGCGGTCCACGTGCAGCAATAGCTGCTCGCTCGCGCAAACCGGCGTCTGCTCAGCGCCGTTCCCGTCGGCGAACATCTCCAGATAGACCCGCACGCGCTTCGCGTCGTGCTCCAGCACCCGCACCTCCACCCGCAGCGGCGTGCCCTCCCTGACCTCGCGCAGATAGTTCACATGCGCCTCGACCGTGTACATCGAGCGCCCACGCGCCTCGCGCTGCGCGGCATCGAGGCCGATCGCGTCGAGCAGCGCATCGGTCGCATGGCTGTAGATCAGCATGTAAAACGCGTCACGCAGATGGCCGTTGTAATCGACCCATTCGGCGCGTACGCGGTCGCGATAGACGACGCTGGTCGCGTGGTCGCTCATCTTTTCTCCTCCTTGCCCCGGCTTCGTCAGAAGCGGCGCGCCCTAGTTTACCCATTGGCCCGACGCGGACACTGGCAAGTGTCCAGACACGCGCGCTGTCTCTGCGTTACCCTGAGCTAACGCAGAACGATCGCAAGGATCCGCCATGGCAGAACACTCGCGCCCCGACGTGCAGCCCGACGTACAAGCCTTCTCCCTCGACGTGATGCTGGAGAAATACGCCAAAGGCGACGAGCGCAGCGCCGACGACATCTACCGCCGCGTCGCCCACGGCGTCGCGCAGGCCGAGCCGCCCGCGCTGCGCGCGCAGATCGAGGCGCGCTTCGTCGATAACCTGCGTCACGGCGCGCTGGGCGCAGGCCGCATCATGAGCGCGGCGGGCACCGGCATCGAAGCCACGCTCATCAACTGCTTCGTGCAGCCCGTGGGCGACAGCATCCAGGACATCGACGACGAAGGCCGCCCCGGCATTTACGTCGCGCTGCTGCAGGCCGCCGAAACCATGCGGCGCGGCGGCGGCGTGGGCTACAACTTCTCGGCGATCCGGCCGCGCGGCGCGCTGGTCCATTCGACTGGATCGAGCGCCTCCGGGCCGTGCAGCTACATCGACGTGTTCGACGCCTCGTGCCGCACCGTCGAAAGCGCCGGCTCACGGCGCGGCGCGCAGATGGCGGTGCTCGACTGCGATCACCCCGACCTGCCCGAATTCATCGAAGCCAAACACTCGAAGGGACGCTGGAACAACTTCAACGTTTCGGTGGCGGTGACCGACGCCTTCATGCGCGCGGTCGAAAACGACGAGCCCTGGCAACTGGTCCATCGCGCCGAACCCTCGCCCGCCCTGCGCGCGGCGGGCGACCTGCGCCAGCGCGACGACGGCCTGTGGATCTACGCCGAAAAGCGCGCCCGCGCGATCTGGGACACCATCATGCGCTCGACCTATGACGTCGCCGAGCCGGGCGTGGTCTTTATCTCGCGCATGAACGAGGACAACAATCTGCGCGCCGTCGAAAGCATCCGCGCGACCAATCCGTGCGGCGAACAGCCCTTGCCTGCCTACGGCTGCTGCAACCTGGGGCCACTCGATCTCACGCGCTTCGTGCGCGATCCGTTTGCCAGGCCGTCATTCGACTGGGATGAACTGATTGCGCGCACAACCACTCAGGTGCGCTTTCTCGACG
>NZ_DASZJJ010000051.1:0-20594 GCF_035948235.1 Paraburkholderia sp.
CTGCGAATTGAAGCCTCGATAAAGCATTTCGCATAATTCAGATTCACAATAAAAACCAAAATCCATTAATTACCGATATTGAAATTCGCATCGCGAAAATATCGGTAAAAATAACAGAAAGTCGGCCAAACATAATGAAGAAAGGCGTCAATCTCCATCTTTATCTGATCCTTGCCGTCGTCAATATCGTCGTGTTTTTCCTGCTCTGGCACGGCGCCGGCACGGACGGACTCGACAACTACCGGCTGCTCGACTGGGGCGCGAATTTCGCCCCGCTCACGCTCACCGGCGAACCCTGGCGGCTGCTCACCAGCGCCTTTCTGCACGGTAGCTGGACGCATCTGCTGCTCAATATGTACATGCTGTTCGTGCTGGGCAGCGTGCTGGAGCGCGTAGTCGGATCAGCGCGCTTTGGCGCCATCTATCTGCTGTCGGCGCTGGGCGGCAGCCTGCTCAGCGCGTTCTGGCATGGCTATCACGAAGTCAACAGTTTCCAGTACGCACTCGGCACCGTGATGCCGACGGGCGGCATTCGCCCTGTGGTGAGCGTGGGCGCGTCGGGCGCGTTGATGGGACTCGCCGGCGCGGCGGGCTTCTGGGCGATGTTCCAGCCCGGCAACGCCAAAGACGAAGCCGTCGAGCGCGTGAGCGGCAGCGCCATCGCACAGGTGCTCGTCATCAATCTGGTCTACGGGTTCATCACCACGGGCATCGACCAGGCCGCGCATATCGGCGGCGTGATTACGGGCTTCGTTGCGGCGGCGGTGCTGTTTCCGTGGCGATCGATTGCGCCGCGCATGAGTGCCTTCGTGCTGCCGGTGCTGCTTGCCGTAGTTGGCAGCGCGGCGATGGTCGGCGCGGCCTTGCACGGTCAGAGCGAAGATCTGCGCGACTGGAAATCCGCCACCTCGGACGAACGCGCCAAGGCGAAGGAGAAAGCCGCCGCACTCGCGGAATCGAAGGCCGTCGCCGACGCCATCAAGGAAGATGCGCGCACGGCCCCCAAGCCCGTTACGGCGGACGAAGCCGCGGGCACCGTCATCAAGCTCGGCAACTGGCCCGATCACATGGCGCCGGGCGCGTCCGGCAAATATCTCTACGTCACCGACAACGCCGACAACACGATCAGCGTCGTCGATCTCGCGCAGCACGCCGTCACGCGCACGATCCAGGGCGGCGCGTTCCCGACCACGAAGGACGGTTGCCCGAGCAACTACTGCCGCGGGCGCGGCGCGACCGGCATCGCCGTGAGCCCGGACGAGCGTTACGCTTATGTGGCCTCGATGCGCGAGGACAGTCTCGTGCGCGTCGATCTGCAAAGCGGAGCGGTGGTCGATGCGGTCAAGCTGGGCCGCTTTCCGCGCGACGTGGTCGCCTCGTCGAACTTCGATCGTCTCTATGTGTTCAACGGCGTGGACGATACGGTCTCGGTCGTGAGCGTCGCCCAATGGCCGAAGGTGCTGGCCACGATCGCGCTGTCGAAATCGGGCGACCTCGGCGCGCAGGCGTTTGGGCGTTCGCTGACGATGTGGTTATCCGCCGACGATTCGCGCCTTTTCACCAACTCCGCCACCAAAAACGCGCTGCTCGAATTCGATACGAAGACCTTCAGGCAAGTGCACGAATATCCGATGGACGAGGGTTTCGATCGCGCGCTGAAGACACCAAACGGCGTCTGGCTCTACGGCGGCGCGCTCAAGTGGGCCGACGCCACCACGCTCGACGTGCGCAAGAGCTACGAAATCTGCGCGACCAGCACACGCATGCTCGGCGCGAGTGGCGATGGCCGCTTCGTGGCCGTGGCCGACCCTTATGGCAACACGATGCAGGTGGTGAAAGTGGCCACGCGACAGAACGTCGGCGCTTATCCGATCCAGAGCGGTTACGCCGATGTCGTGTTCTCGAAGGACGACGCGACCCTGTACGCGCTCAGCGGCAGCACGCAGGCGCAGAGCAACGGGTCGCTGGCGATCCTGAGCCGGGCGAAAACCATGGACGTGAGCAGCGACGCCGGTCAGGACGCGTTCCTGTGCCCGGCATCCGCGCCCGGCGACGCGCCTTCCGCCTCGGACGAATGAGCATCAGCGGCCCATCGCGCCCTACATAGCGCGACGCGTTCCAGCGGATTTCACTCCCGCATTTCACACCCGCATTTCACACCCTCAAGCCGGCGTTTCGCGACGCCGGCCGCCCGCCTATCGCAATCCCCTCGCCCGACGCCCCGCGCGGCCCGACCATAAGCGGCATGGAAACACCCAACCCGCCCACTACGGAGGCCGCCGCTATGTACGCCAACCTGATTCAACACACGCCCCACTGGGTCTGGGGCACCCTCATCGCCCTGATCGTCCTCGGCGTGCGCCAAAGCGTGGCGCGCCGCCGCTCGCTGCGCAGCGCCACCTCCTTGCCGCTCGTCATGACCGCGTTCTCGCTTTACGGCGTCGCATCGGACTTCGCGCATCAGCCGCTCGCGCTCGCAGCATGGGCGCTCGGCGCGGGTGCCTTGTTTTCGGTGATGACGACGCAAGGCGCGTGGAGCGGCGTGCGCTGGTCGGCGGCGCAGCGCTGCCTGATCTTGCCGGGAAGCTGGTTGCCGCTGGCGCTGTATCTGGGGCTTTTCTGCGTGAAATTCGCGGTCGGCGCGACGCTCGCGATGCACCCCGTGCGCGTGGACGATGCCAATTTCGCCTGCCTTGTCGGGCTCGCTTATGGCGCGTTCAGCGGCGTGTTCCTCTCGCGCAGCTATGCCATGTGGCGCATTGCCCGCGACGTGCTCGCCCAGGACGCCGCGCTCTGGTAGGCAAACGGCCAGACGCTACAATCCGCCACACGCGGCGCATCACGGAACCGTCGACGCGCGCCGCGCCCATCTTCGTAGAGCACCGACTCCGGACTGCGATATGCCTTCCTACCGCAACGCGCTCGCCTGGCTCTGGCGCGAACTTCGCATCGCGATTCCTATCGGCGCGCTCAGCACCGTGTTCTTCGGCACGCTCGCGCCCGGAACCTTCGTGTCGAACCTGAAGTACTCCTTCAGCATCACGCTATGCATCCAGGCGCTGATAGAAGCGGGCCGCTACGGGTTCGCAGCGCTGGTGCGGCGCTATGGTGCGCCCCCAACCGACGCCGCCGACGCCGCCGCCCTCCAGCGCGCATGGCCAGGCTGGAAGCTGATGACGCCATGGCTCGCGTTTTCGGTGGTGGTCGGCTACTTCGTGGGGCATGCGCTCGGCGACTGGCTCACCGGCGTGCACCGCGATCCGTTCGCGTTCTTTCCCGACAGCGCGGTGCTGCTGCCCACCTTCGGGCCATCGTTCGCGCTGGCGCTCGGCCTCACCTGGTTCTTCTACTCGCGCGGGCGGCTGGCGACGATGCAGGTGCGCACCGAGACCGCGCTGCGCGCCGCCGCCGAAAACCAGTTGCGCCTGCTCGTCTCCCAACTCGAACCGCATATGCTCTTCAACACGCTGGCGAACCTGCGCGTGCTGATCGGCAGCGATCCGCCGCGCGCCCAGGCGATGCTCGACCATCTGAACGGTTTTCTGCGCGCGACTCTCGACGCCTCGCGCTCGGATACGCACGCGCTGGCGGCAGAATTCGCGCGGGTGCGCGACTATCTCGAACTGATGCAGGTGCGCATGGGCCCACGGCTGCGCGCGACGCTCGCCCTGCCCGACGCGCTGGCCGCGCTGCCGGTGCCGCCGCTGCTGCTGCAACCGCTGGTGGAGAACGCGCTCAAGCACGGCCTTGAGCCCAACGTCGCGGGCGGCGAGATCGAGGTGGCCGCGCGCCGCGAAGGCGCAACGCTGGTTCTGAGCGTGCGCGACACGGGCGCGGGCCTGCACGCGCCACCCGCCGACGGCTCGCGCTTCGGGCTGCGCCAGGTGCGCGAGCGGCTGGCCGCGCTCTACGGCGACGCCGCGCAGTTCACGCTGAGCGAACCCGACGACGGCCGCGGCGGCGCACTCGCTGTCGTGCGACTGCCGATCGCCCCGATCGCCGCAACCGCCGCAACCACCCTAAGCTGATAGCGCAATGACCACGCCGAGCCTGCACGCCACCGCCCTGATCGCCGAAGACGAACCCCTGCTGGCCGCCCATCTGCAAGCCGAGCTGCAGCGGCTCTGGCCCGACCTGCGCATCGTGGCGACGGTGGGCGACGGCGCCTCGGCGGTGCGCGAGAGCCTGGCGCGCGGCCCGGACATCGTATTCCTCGACATTCGCATGCCGGGCATGAACGGGCTGGACGCGGCCCAGGCACTCGCCGAGGACTGGCCAGACGGCGACACCGCCGCCGCACCGCCGCTCATCGTGTTCGTGACGGCCTACGACGAATACGCCGTACGCGCCTTCGAGCGGGCTGCGCTCGACTATGTGCTCAAACCGGTGCAGACGGAGCGGCTCGCACGCACCTGCGAGCGGCTTCAGGCGGCGCTGGCCGGACGCGGCGACGGTCCGCACAAACTGGAACCGCTGGTCGAACAGCTTCGCGGCCTGCTCGGCATCGCCAGCGAAGCCGCCACGCCCGACACAGAACCGCTGCGCATGATCCAGGCGAGCGCAGGCAACACCATCGCGATGATTCCCGTCGATGACGTGCTGTATTTCGAATCCGCCGATAAATACGTGCGCGTCGTCACGGCGGAACGCGAGCATCTGATTCGCCTGTCGCTGCGCGATCTGCTGCAACGGCTCGATGCGCAGACGTTCTGGCAGATCCATCGCGGCACGGTCGTGCGTGCCCAGGCGATCGCGAGCGCCTCGCGCGACGAGTCCGGCAAGCTCACGCTGCGGCTGCGCGGCCACGAAGCACGCCTGGTGGTAAGCCGGCTTTATGCGGATCGCTTCAAGGGCATGTGAAAGTACTGGTAAGACCTGGTAATAAGTTGACCCTCAAGAACTGCGCAATCACATCCGTTATCCGGTTTAGGGGTATTTATCGCGCACGCCAGACGCGCCGCCTCATTACAAGGAAAGGAATCCATGCAGATTCAACCGACCAGCGCGGCCACCGTCGCGACCACGACGAATTACACCGGCACGACCAACAGCAATAGCGGCACGAATGCGTCCAGCACATCGAACGCGGCTTCGAGCACCAGCACGGATAGCAGTTCCACCTCGTCGAGCAACGCCGCCAACGCAACGTCAGGCAGCACATCGTCGAGTTCGTCGACGAGTTCGACTTCGAGCGCAAAAAAATCCGGTGGTGGTGGCGGAGGCGGCGGCGGTGGTTCGTCGTCGTCGAGCGATGCGACCACGGCCGCCATCGACAAGCTCAAGGCGTTGATCCAGTCGCTCCAGACGCAGCTCGCGCAGGTGCAGGGTTCGAGCGGTTCGGCTCAATCAGCTTCGGCAAGCGCGACGGCCTCTTCGTCGCAATCGGGCACGCAAGGCGCATCGGCCAACAGCGCGGGCAGCGGCGCGAGCACGGCTCAATCGGCGGCTTCGGCGCAACAGAACGCCAAGCTTTCGCAGGCGAGCCAGATCGAGTCGGCACTGCAAACCGCGCAGGCCGAACTCGTGCAATTGATGCTGGCCAGCGGTCAAACCACCGGCCTGATCTCGACCACCGCCTGAGCGTGAGGGCGATGCTCAGCGCCCCGCGCCGCGCACGCCCACATAGACCGAGTACACCGACGACGTCGCGGTGATGAAAAGCCGGTTGCGGTTGAGGCCACCGAACGTGAGGTTCGACACCACTTCCGGCAGCAGGATCTTGCCCAGCAGTTCGCCCTGCGGCGAATAGCAGTGCACGCCGTCCTCGGCGCTGGCCCAGACGTTGCCGTGCTCGTCCACGCGAAAGCCGTCCGGTACGCCGCTCGACATTTCGATGAACACGCGGCCATTGCGCAACTGCCGCTGCGCGCCGCCATCGACGTCGAACACGCGGATATGGCGCGGGCCGCCTTCCACGTGCGACGCGCCCGAATCGGCGATATACAGCCGCGACTCGTCCGGCGAAAACGCCAGCCCGTTCGGCTTCACGAAATCGTCCGCTACGCGGCGCACTTCGTACTCGCCGTGCACGCCTGGCGTGAGCGCATAGACGTGGCAGCCGCCGATCTCGCCTTCGGCGCGAAAACCCTCGTAGTCGCTCATGATCCCGTAGTCGGGGTCGGAGAACCAGATCGTGCCCTGCGAATCGACCACCAGATCGTTCGGCGAGTTGAAGCGGCGGCCCTCGTAATGCGACGCCAGTACCACCACGCTGCCATCGTGTTCCGTGCGCGAGATGCAGCGCCGGCCGTGCTCGCAGCTCACGAGCCGCCCTTCGTTGTCGCGCGTGTTGCCGTTGCTGAAATTCGCGTTGACGCGCAATACGCCCACGCCCATGCCGGGCGCCCAGCGCATCATGCGATTGTTCGGAATATCGCTCCACACGAGCATATCCGCCGCCGGAAAATACGCCGGCCCCTCGGTCCAGAGGCAATCGCCGGCGATCTTTTCCAGCGGCGCATTCGCCTGAATCAACGAGCGAAAGCGCGCGTCGTGCACTTCAAAGTCGTTGCGGTTCATGCGCGTTTCTTTTCCGCCCAGGGCAGTTCGTCTTCCACATAGACCTTGACGATGGCGTGAAACGACGCGTCGCCCGAAAAGCCCAGCTTCTTCGCCCGCGTATCGTTCCAGCGCGCCGGCCAACTGCTGACGATGCGCTCGATCACCTCGTCCGGTTCCCAGTCCACGCGCGCCACGGCCTTCGCGCCGCCGAACTTGCTTAATTCCTCAATCATTTCGTCAACGGTCGTGGACACGCCCGGCAGATTGACGATGCGCCGCGTGCCCAGCACCGCGCCTTCGATCTCGCTGGCCGTGACAAGGCATTGCACCGCCTTGCGCGGCGACAGCAGCCAGATGGCGGTGGCGCCGCTCACGGGGCACACGGCGGTCTCGCCATTGAGCGCCTCGCGCACGATGCCGCTCGCAAACGACGACGCCGCGCCGCTCGGCCGTCCCGGGCGCACGGCGACAGTCGGCAGGCGCAGCACGCGCCCATCGACAAAACCGCGCCGCGAATAATCGCCGATCAGCAGTTCGGCCATCGCCTTCTGCACGCCATACGACGACTGCGGATCGAGTGCGGTGTCGTCCTGCACTTCCTCGGGCAGATCGCCGCCGTAGACCGCCACCGAACTCGTGAACACGAGACGCGGACCGTGCCCGCGCGCGCGGCAGACTTCAAGCAGCGCGCGCGTGCCGTCGATGTTGATGCGCATGCCCAGATCGAACTCGGCTTCGGCCTCGGCGCTCAGAATGGCGGCCAGGTGGAAGATCACGGCCGTATCCGTGTCGATCAGGCGCTCCAGCACCGCGCGATCCGCGACGTCGCCGGTTTCGACACGCACACGCGCATCGTCAGGCGCCTGCGCGGGCGTGGTGTCGAGCAGCACCAGCTCGGTGATCGGCTCGGGCGTGCCGCCGCCGTTGCCCAATGTCTTGCGCAACGCGCCGCGCGCGAGCAGATCGCGCGCAAGGCGTTGACCCAGAAACCCCGCACCACCGGTAATCAGCACTTTCATGTTCGATTGCTCCGTTCATGCTTGTGGGAACTGCGACGACTGAAGCCGACCTGCGCGCGGAGGAACCTTCAGCCGCGCGCGGGCAGATATGGCCTGATCCAGCCGAGACCCGCCGACGCCGTCGTGCGCGGACGGTATTCGCAGCCGATCCAGCCGGTATAGCCGAGCGCATCGATACGCTCGAACAACCAGGGATAGTTGAGCTCGCCACGATCGGGTTCGTGCCGCTCGGGCACGCCGGCGATCTGGATATGGCCGATGCCCGCCATGTCGCGTTCGAGCTTCACGCTCAGATCGCCCTCGACGATCTGGCAGTGATAGCAGTCGAACTGCACCTGAATATTGGCCGCGCCGATTTCCTGGCAGATGGCGTGCGCGTCGTCCTGGCGATTGAGCAGATAGCCTGGCATATCGCGCGTGTTGATCGGCTCGATCAGGATCGTGACGCCTTCGGCCTGCGCCGCCTGTGCCGCGAAAGCCAGATTCTGCAGATAGGTTTCGCGCTGCGCTGCGCGCGCGTCCGGCGACGCGACGATGCCCGCCATGACGTGCAGCTTGCGATTGCCCAGCACGCGCGCATAGCCGAGCGCCTGATCGATGCTGCGGCGGAATTCGTCCTCGCGGCCCGGCAGCGAGGCGATGCCGCGCTCACCCGCGGCCCAGTCGCCCGGCGGCGCGTTGAACAGCACCTGCGCGAGCCCCGCGTCATCGAGCCGCGCCTTCAGTTCTTGGGCAGCGTGCTCGTAGGGAAACAGATACTCGACCGCCTCGAAACCGTCACGCGCCGCCGCCGCGAATCGGTCCAGAAACGCGTGTTCGGTGTACATCATCGAAAGATTGGCGGCAAAACGAGGCATCGAAAACTCCAGGGACGAACGAGATCACTATATTGGCAGTAAATGATTCTAAAAGCGCCTCCTCGCGCAAGCATCCGCGATAACCCTGAGACCGTTAACACGCGCGCGCGGCCTGCATCAAGCTGCGTTATGCCTTACATGACATGTAATATGGAGTCTCACGCGCGTGCGCCGCGCTTCCGGCCATCCGTATCCGCCTCAGTTTCAACCTCAGTTTTTAACTTCAACTGCCTCTGCCGGTGATTTCCCTTTCCCGACTTTCGTTCGCCCTCTCCGCCCTGCTTTTCGCGAGCTTCACGGCGACCGCCAGCCTCGCCGCCACGACGCAACCGCATCACGCCGCCCCGCATGCGCACGTCGTCGCGAAGAAGAAAAAACTCACGCGCAAACCGCGTTCGGCGCATCGCGCGGCACCTGCGGTCGCCGCCACCAAACTGCCTGACGCCAAACGCCGCGCGAAGAACACAAAACGCACGAAAGCCCGGCACACGCCGCCGTCGCGCGCCTCGCAAGCGGCTTCGCCCATCGCGGCCCCATCGGCCGCCAACGCGCCGCATCTGCTCGCGCGCTGCGGCTTCACGATGGCCTCGCGCACGCGGCTCTTTTCGCGCTCGGTGTATATCGTCGATGAACAGACGCACACGCCGCTCTACGCGCGCAACGCCGACACCGTCGCGCCCATCGCCTCGGTGTCCAAGCTGATGACCGCCGTGGTCTGGCTCGACCAGCGCCACGCGCCGCTTGCGCAACGCATCGGCGTGACCAGCGCCGATCTCGATACCCTCAAGTTCACGCACTCGCGCCTGACGGTGGGATCGAGCCTCACGCGCGCCGACATGCTCCATATCGCGCTGATGTCGTCCGAGAACCGCGCGGCGGCGGCGCTATCGCGCGACTACCCAGGCGGACGCCCCGCCTTCGTCGCCGCGATGAACGCGAAGGCTCGCAGCCTCGGCATGCCGCATACGCGCTTCGTCAACGCGACCGGACTGTCGCCGCAAAACGTCTCCACGGCGCGCGAACTGGCGACGCTCGTGCGCGCGGCCAACGGCTATCCGCTGATTCGCCGCTACTCGACCGACAACGAGCAACGCGTGCCCACCGGCCACGGCCAGCTCCAGTATGTGAGCAGCAACCGCCTCGTGCGCTACGGCCGCGTGCAGGCGAGCGTGCAGAAAACCGGCTTTATCAACGAATCCGGGCACAACATGGTGATGCGCGTAATGGTGCATGGCCGCCGCCCGGTGATCGTGACGATGCTCGACAGCGCAAGCGCCGAAGGCTCGCGGCTAGACGGCGAGCGGATTTCGCACTGGCTCAACTGTTCGCTGCGCTGAGCCGTTTGTCGTGTTTGTCGTCCATGCGCTGCGGCTTCGATGACGTCATTCGCGTCATAGTGGCAGCGCATGCGTCGAGAGAATTTCCTTGAGCACCATGAACGACCGCACCTGCCGCACGCCTGGCAGATACAGCAACTGTTCCGCATGCAGCCGGTTGAAGCTTTCACTGTCGCGCGTGCGCACGAGCATGAAGTAATCGAATTCGCCGGTCACGACGTGACACTCCATACAGCCTGACACCTTACGCGCCGCTTTTTCGAACTCGGCGAATGCCTCGGGCGTCGATCGATCGAGCACGAAGCCGATCACCACCACCATCCCCGCGCCCAGCGCCTTCGGATCGAGCAGCGCGACAACGCCGCGAATCAGCCCCATCTCCTTGAGCCGCTCGACCCGCCGCAGGCAGGCGGGCGCGCTCAGCTTCACCTTGCTTGCGAGACTCACGTTCGAGATCGACGCATCGGCCTGCAACTGCCGCAGGATCGCGCGATCGATACGGTCCAGCACCGGCGCGGCAGGCACGGCGGCGTCGGCTTTTCGGCTTAATTTCATTGCGTGCTGCTCCGATTCTACGCACAAAAAGTTTGTCGTCTGAACGCTTTACGCCTTCAAAGTAAGCAATCGATATTTATTTCGCAAGCTCATTTTTCGCGTGCGTTTCTATCATTCTTCTACCGCGACGAAACAACCCATCATCGCTACACAAGGAGCGCCGCATGAATCTCGATCGATTTCCCCGCTATCCGCTGACTTTCGGCCCGAGCCCGATCCAGCCGCTTCGCCGCCTGTCCGCGCACCTGGGCGGCAAGGTCGAGCTTTACGCGAAACGCGAGGACTGCAACAGCGGTCTCGCCTTCGGCGGCAACAAGACGCGCAAGCTCGAATATCTGATTCCTGAAGCGCTCGAACAGGGCTGCGACACGCTCGTGTCGATCGGCGGCATCCAGTCGAACCAGACGCGCCAGGTGGCGGCCGTCGCCGCGCATCTGGGTCTCAAATGCGTGCTCGTGCAGGAGAACTGGGTGAACTATCACGACGCGGTGTACGACCGCGTCGGCAACATCGAGATGTCGCGCATCATGGGCGCCGACGTGCGGCTCGTGCCCGATGGCTTCGATATCGGCATTCGTCCGAGCTGGGAAGATGCGCTCGAAAGCGTGCGTCAGGCAGGCGGCAAGCCGTTTCCGATTCCGGCGGGCTGTTCGGAGCATCCGCTCGGCGGCCTCGGCTTCGTGCGCTTTGCGGAGGAAGTGCGCGAGCAGGAAGCGCAAATGGGGATTCGCTTCGACTATATCGTCGTGTGCTCGGTGACGGGCAGCACGCAGGCGGGCATGGTGGTGGGTTTCGCGAAGGACGGCCGCGCCGATCGCGTGATCGGCATCGACGCGTCGGCCAAACCCGCGCAGACGCGCGACCAGATTGCGCGAATTGCACGGCATACCGCTGAAATCGTCGATCTCGGCAAGCCGATCCGCGACGAGGATATCGTGCTCGATACGCGTTATGGCGGTCCGGAATATGGGCTGCCGAACGATGGGACGCTGGAAGCGATTCGACTCTGTGCGCGGCTGGAGGGCATGCTGACCGATCCGGTCTACGAAGGGAAATCGATGCACGGCATGATCGACAAGGTGCGCCTGGGCGAATTCCCGGAAGGCTCGAAGGTGCTGTATGCGCATCTGGGCGGCGTGCCTGCACTCAATGCGTATAGCTTTTTGTTCCGTGACGGTTGAGCGTCATGCGTGCCGCTGACGCCACCGCTATCGATGCGTCGCGCGGATCGTGGCTGCGCGCGCCCTGTTCGCTGACTCAAGTGTGCGCGGTGATCGACCGCACGACGCCGCCAGCAATCGTCACCGCGCTGTGCGAGCGTTTTGGTATGGCGCCACAGTTTAGTGTGCTGGAGTTGCAGGATGCCGCTGGACTGCATGCGCAGTGGCTTGCTTCGTTTGGCGCGTTGGGCGCGGACGTCTCGCGCCCGCCCGCCGATGCCGATCGATTGCTCGCGCCTTTGCCGCCTGGCTGTCTGCTCGCGCTGTGCAGCCGGGAAGTGGATAAGCTCGACTGGCTAGGGTCAGTCACGGGCAGGCCGTGCAGGCTGATTGCGCTCGGCGCTGGCGCAGAAGCGGCGCTTGAGGCCGTCGGCGCGGTGTGGATGGAAGCGCTCAACGCGCAGTTGGCTGGGGAGCGTTGAGCCGCTTTATATCTGGCGATCGCGCGCAAGATCCCGCGTGCGATCGCCATTCCCCTACTCGTTCGACCCCGCGTAACTCACCACCTCGACCCAGTTCGCGCCCTTGCCCACCGGATATTGCCCGGTTTCGTGCAGCGCGCCCGTCTTCGCATCGATGCGATAGACGCTCATCGTCGGCGACAACTGCCCGACCGCAAACACATAACGTCCCGAAGGATCGATATTGAAGCCGCGCGGCTGCTTCTGCGTCGCATAGGTGCCGATGCGTTCGAGCTTGCCCGTTGCTTCGTCCACGCGATACGCCGCCAGCGTGCTCGAGGTGCGCTCGGAAGCATAGAGAAAGCGCCCGTCCGGCGTCAGATGCAGATCCGCGCCCCACGGTTTATCGCCATGAAAATCGGGCGGCAAGATCGAAATCGTCTGGATCGGCCTGACCGTATCGTGCGTTTGATCGAACGCGAGCACATGCAGCTTGCCGTCGAGTTCGTCGATCAGATAGACGAAGCGCCCATCCGCCGAGAACACGAAATGGCGCGGGCCGGATTTTTCGGGTAGTGCATACGCGGGCGCGGCGTCTTCGGTCAGTTGCCCCGTCGCGGCGTCGAAGCGCAGCCGCAGCCACGCATCCGATCCCAGCACCGAAGCAAACGCATAACGGTTGTCCGCCGATACGCGGATTGCGTGCGCCATCGGCCCGGTCTTGATGGTCTGCTGAACGTCGCCCGCAATGCCATCCGCGCCGATGCGGTTCACCGCCAGTTGATTGCCGCCATATGACGCGGAGAGCAGGTAGCGCCCCGTCGCGTCGGTCGACAGATAGGCCATGCTCTCCGCCAGCGGCGCGCGGCCCAGTTCGGCCAGGCGCCATCAGCGCAAATCCCGCGAAGAGCGTGCGCAGCACGCGGGCAATGGCTGGCAACTGATGCGCCAGTTGCTCACGAATCGCATGCTGCTGGGCGTCTATCTCGCGCAGTACTGCATCAACGTCATCACGTATTTCTTCCTGACGTGGTTCCCGATCTATCTCGTGCAAGCGCGCGGCATGACGATCCTGCAGGCAGGACTCGTGGCGTCGCTGCCGGCGGTGTGCGGTTTTCTCGGCGGCGTGCTGGGCGGCGTGCTCTCGGATGCGCTGATTCGCGGCGGCGCCTCGCTCACCGTGGCGCGCAAGGGGCCGATCGTGGGCGGTATGGCGCTTTCGGCGTGCATCGTCGGCTGTAACTACGTGCACAGCGACTGGCTGGTGGTCGCGCTGATGTCGCTGGCGTTCTTCGGCAAGGGCTTGGGCGCGCTCGGCTGGGCCGTGGTCGCCGATACCGCACCGAAGGAAGCCATCGGCCTGTCCGGCTCGATCTTCAATATGTTCGGCAACGTGGCCGGCATCGTCACGCCGATCGTGATCGGCTATCTGGTGGCGAAGACGGGTTCCTTCGACAGCGCGCTCGCGTTCGTCGGCGTGAACGCGGCGATCACGGTGTTCAGCTATCTGGTGATCGTGAAGGAAATCAAGCGGGTGGAACTGGCCTGATCCGCAAAACAACGCCGACGACCGGACTCGACGCGCTCCCCCGCCCGGCTCAGAAGCTATGCCGGACGCCCGCCATGATGCCCACTTGCCCCATGCCTGGCGCCGGCGTCGTGCCACCGCCGCCCTGGCTCACGGTATAGGCCGCTTTCGCGCTGTTCCAGAGATACGCGCCCTGCAGATACACCGCGCTGCGCTTCGAAAGCAGCCAGGTGGTGCGCAGCGCGGCAATCGTGCCACGTGCGTCGTCGTGCGCGTTGACGATGTGGTAGACGCCGCCATCGACGATCAATGCCGGCATGAACGAATACGACGCGCTCAGATAGAACTGATCCGAATGGACGTTCGGCGTTGCGGGCGACACGGTATCGACACGCCGGCCAAGCCAGCCGCCGCCCAGGCGCAGCGCGCCGATATGGCCATAGCCGTTCAATTGCATGCGCACGTCGGTGTCGCCGGGATTCGTGAATGCGAAAGTGGGCGTGCCGTCGTAGAAATTCGCCGCTGCGCCCGCGCCGCCGTGCTGCTGGTCGTATGACGCGGCCACGCCGTAGCCGTTGCGGTCATAGCGCAGCATGGCGGACCACTCACGGCAGTTTTGCGCGCTGCCGGGCACGGGCCCCGCGCAAGTGCCTTGTCCCGGCGAATTGCCGGTGCCCGCCGAATCGCGTCCGAACGACCAGGTCGCGCCCAGCGTGAAGCCCGCGTAGCTGCCTTTATAAGCGATCGTGTTGTCGCTGCGCGAACTCGGCAAATACTGGTCGAACGAGGCGGTGCCACCGTAAATGTCGGGGCCGAGCAGATCGGCGTCGGAGATGGCCCAGAAGGTCATCGTGTACTGGCGGCCAAAGGTGAGCGCGCCATACGGCGTATCGAAGCCGACCCACGCCTGGCGCCCGAACAGGCGGCCACCTTGATTGAGCGTGCCGCTGCGCATATTGAAACCGCTTTCGAGCGCAAAGATAGCGTGCCAGCCTGCGCCCAGATCTTCGCGCCCGCGCACACCCCAGCGCGACGGCACTTCGCCCGTCACGCCGGGCATGCGCACCACGGCGTCTCCAGCGGCATTGGCGTGCGAGACATATTCGATGCCCGTATCGACGATGCCGTACAGCGTGACACTGCTTTGCGCGCATGCCGCCGCGCTGGCGCTCAACAGCGCCACTCCTGCTGCGATCTGAAGTTTCATGACGATTCCGATCTCCTGAATTGCTTTATGTTTTGGCATCCTGATTAAACGCGTAACAACGCCTTCGCCTGCAGCCGCGAAATAACAATCAGACGATGAGAGGTACCGCGGGCGCCATCGGCGCCGCGCGGCAAAAGAAACGAAAAGAGGTCAGACGAAGATCAAACGACGAGCAAGTCTAGTCGGCGGGAATATGCCGCCGCACCAGCGCGAGCGCGATCAGCACGGCGGCCATCGCTGCGCCTAGCATCAGCAGATAGGCGAACGCGCCGCCCGCTGTAATCACCGCCGCCCCCGCGAACGCGCTAAGAATCGCGCCGACGCGCCCGAACGCCAGCGCCGAAGCCGTACCCGTCGCGCGCACGCTGGTCGGATAGACGTAGGCGCACAGCGCATAGAGCGTCGACTGCACCGCGTTCACGAACAGTCCATGCAAACCCAGCCCGGCGATCAACAGCCCCGTGTGCTGCGTTGCGCCCACGCCAAGAATCATCCACGCGCTCGCCGCGCCGCCCGCGCAGCAGATCAACATCGGCCAGCGTGAACCCCAGCGCGAAATCGCCAGTGCACAGCCCAGCGCGCCGATCACGCCGCCAAGGTTATAAGCGCTCAGCCCATAGCCCGCCAGCGAAACGGACAGACCTTCGGCGGTCAGCATCGAAGGCAGCCAGCTGAATGCGCTATACACCGCCAGCAGGCACATGAAGAACGCGGCCCAGATCGCGGCGCTATCGCGCGCGCGGCCATCGCGAAAGAGCGCCGTGAAGCCGACGTGTTTTTCCGCGCGCTGCTCGCGCAGGTCGGTGAAGGCGGCGTGTGGCGCGACATCGCGCGCCATGCGTCCAAGCAGCCGCGCGAGTTCCGGCCATCGTTGCGTGCGGCGCGCGAGAAAGCGCGGCGACTCGGGCAGGCACACGAGCAGCGCGACCGCCAGCACAAGCGGCAGCACTCCGCCCGCGACAAACAGACCGCGCCAGCCATACACCGGCAGCACATGACCCGCGAACAGCCCCGCCAGCATCCCGCCGAGCGGCACGCAGACGATCGTTGCAGTGACCGCGAAAGTGCGCAGGCGCGCGGGCGTGTATTCGGCGGTCAGCGTGGTCGAGCTGGGCAGCGCCCCGCCAATGCCGAGTCCTGCCACGAAGCGCAGCGCCGCGATCACCGCCACATTGGGCGCGAGACCGATCGAACAGGTCGCCGCACCGAACACGAGCACACTGCCGATCACGGCCCAACGCCGCCCGAAGCGATCCGCGAACAGCCCGGCGCAGGCGCTGCCGATCCCCATGCCGATCAGCCCCGCCGCCACCACGGGCGCGAACGCATTGCGCGTGATGCCCCACTCCTTGATCAGTACTGGAATGGCAAAGCCGATGAGCTGGCTATCGAATCCATCGACGACGATCGACAGCGCCGCGAGCACCACGACGCATTTTTGCAGCAGCGTAAAGGGACCATCATCGAGCAACTGGCCGATATCGACCGTCGCGCCATCGTGAGCGATACCGGCGAGCGCGGCGCGATTCGCGTCCACATCAGCCGCCGCCGCATTGGAATAGTTCATCGGGTTGTCTCCATCTTTTTTGTAGGTATGGCACGCGCGCGCGGTTTTGCTAGCGCGTCGCGCTGGCATCCACGAGACGCACCAGTTGCAGCAGCGTTTCCGTGCAGGGCACCGTCATGGGCACCGCACGCGCGGCCTCGACCACGGCGCCGTTGATCGCCTCGATTTCGGTCCGGCGCCCCGCCAGCACATCCTGCAACATCGAAGGCCGATGCGAGCGATGGTTCGCCAGCGCGTGCTGCACGTTCTCGACCATATGCGCCTCATCGACGGCCACGCCGTGCGCGCGCGCGACGGCGGCCACCTCGGCGACGATCTTCAGCGCGAGCGCCGGACCATCAGGCACATTCGACAGTTCGCCCACCGTGCATTGCGTGAGCGCGCACAGGCTGTTGAGCGCCGCGTTGAACGCGACCTTCTCCCAGATCGTGATCCACACGTCCGGGTCGGCGCTGGCGGCAAGGCCGGCCGAATTGAGCGCGGCCACCGTGCGCGTGACACTCGCGCGGGTCTCACCGTCGGCACTCATCAGGCGCGTCACGCCGCTGCCATGCGAATTCACGCGACCGGCCGCCGGTTTGTCGGCGGGCCACGTCGTGATGCCCACCATGATGCGTTCGCGCGGCACGCTGCGCGCGAGGCGCTCGACGTTACCCAGGCCGTTCTGCAGCGACAGTACGGCCGTGTGCGGGCCGATCAGCGCGCGCACCGCGTCGAGCGCCGCTTCCGTATGCATCGTCTTGGTGAAGACGATCAGCAACTCGGGCGCGCGCCCGGCCGCTTCTGGCCGCACCGCACGCAACTTCGTGACGACGCGCTCGCCCGCATCGGTGGCCAGACGCAGGCCGTCGCGGCGGATCGCCTCCAGATGCGCCTCGTCGATATCGACGAGCGTGACGTCGTGCCCCGCTTCCGCCAGCAGCCCGCCGAACAGCGATCCCATCGCTCCCGCGCCGAGGATCGCTATCTCCATCGCTTCATGCATTGCTGTCTCCTTGTTTTATTGGCGTTGTTTTATCGTGCGCTCAGGCGACGACGATCTCCACCAGCGCTGGACCGTCTGCCGCCAGCGCTTCGCGCAGCGCACCGGCAAGCGGCGCGGCCTCGCTCACACGCAGGCCCGCGCAACCCATCCCCGCCGCCAGCGTCACGAAGTCCAGACCTGGCAGATCCGTGCCCTGCACCGGATCCTCCTTCGCAAAGCCAAACACCGGCGCGAAATCCTGCAAGGCGGCGTAGCGCGAGTTA
Organism: Paraburkholderia sp.; assembly: GCF_035948235.1. GTDB lineage: Bacteria > Pseudomonadota > Gammaproteobacteria > Burkholderiales > Burkholderiaceae > Paraburkholderia. Next base: position 17,441 of record NZ_DASZJJ010000051.1, read on the forward strand.
TTCAGGATGACGAAGGTAATCGGCAATTGCCATTGCACCGCGCTCCAGATCGCCTGGATCGAATACATGCTGGAGCCGTCGCCGATCAACGCGATCACGCGCTCGCCGGGCCGCGCGAGCGCCGCGCCAACCGCTGCGGGCATGCCAAAACCCAGCCCGCCACTGTCCATCGTGAGGAAACTGCCTGGGCGCGCCATCGGCAGATACGTCTGCATGACCGGCCGCGAACTGGGCGCCTCTTCCACCACCAGCGCATGGGGATCGCGCACCTCTGCCAGCGTCTGCAAGGCAAACGCCACGGACATGCGCTCGCCGCCCTGCGGCGGCAGTGCGCGCGGCGCTTGCGGGCGCGGCGCGGGCAACGCGCGCTGCGGCGGTGCGGGGCGCGCGAGCAGATCCTGCACGCCCAGCCGCACATTGCCCACAGCGATCAATCCTTCAGGCGTCCACGCCGCCACATTGGGATCGTCGATCAACTGGCATAGCTGCGCGCCAGGCGGCACATGCGGCCCCTGCCCCTCGACGTGATAAGTGAACGCGGGCGCGCCGATCGCGAAGATCGCATCGTGACCGGACAGCAGATCGACGATGCGTTCGCGCATTGCGGGCAGAAATCCGGCGAACAGGTGGTGCGTTTCGGGGAAGCTGCAACGGCCCGTCATCGGCGCGACGAACACGCGGGCGCGATGGCGCTCGGCCAGTGCCACGACCTCATCGGCGGCGCCTGCGCGGTCCACCGCGCCACCCACCACGAACGCCGGCCGCGCACAACCGTCGAGCAGCGCGCCGATACGCGCGAGTAGCGCCGGCTCGGGGCGCGTCGTGTGCGCGAGTTCGCGCGCGGCAACCGGCTCGGCGGGCTGGTCCCAGTCATCGACGGGAATCGACACGAACACGGGACCGCGCGGCTCCTGCATCGCCACCGCATAGGCGCGCGCGATCGCGAGCGGCACGTCCTGGGCGCGGGCCGGTTCGATGCTCCATTTCACGTAGGGTTTGGGCAACTCGCTTGCCTGAGTGGCGGCGAGGAACGGATCGAACGGCAGGATCGAGCGCGCCTGCTGGCCCGCCGTGACGACGAGCGGCGTGCGGTTGCGAAACGCCGTAAAAATATTGCCCATCGCATTGCCCACACCCGCCGCCGAGTGCAGGTTCACGAGCGCCGCGTTGCCCGTGGCCTGCGCATAGCCGTCGGCCATGCCCACCACCACGGCCTCCTGCAGCCCCAGCACATAGCGGAAATCGGCGGGGAAATCGCGGAACATCGGCAATTCGGTCGAGCCGGGATTCGCGAAGATCGACGTCATGCCGACGCGTCGCGCGAAGTCGATGACCGCGTCGCGCACGGTGAAGGTTTTTTCGCTACCGGCCTGGGCCGGTCGAGTCTGCGTTTGAATCTGCTGCGGCGCGCTGCCTGTCATTGCGCGGTCTCCTGTCTGATGAGCGCGTTGGATCGGTGATCGATGGTCGATTATCGGCGCCACTCGGGTAACCGGAAATTGCTCATTCCGGCAAAACCCATTACCTTTAGGCATGACTTACAACCTTCAGCAACTTCACGCCTTCGCAACCATCGTCGCGTGCGGCAGCCTTGGACGCGCGGCGCAAACGCTGCACATCACCCAGCCGGCCCTGAGCCGCGCGGTGCGCCGCCTTGAAGAGCAAGTGGGCGCGCCGCTGTTCGAGCGTCATTCACGCGGCATGCATCTGACCGCCGTGGGCGAGGCGCTGCTGCCGCACGCCATCCAGCTACAGCGTGAAGCCGAGCAGGCGCGCGAGGAGATCGATGCGTTGCGGGGCCTCGCGCGCGGCACCATCCGGGTGGGCGCGGTGGGCAGCATAGCAAGCCTCGTCTTGCCGCTCGCGGTGAGTGGCGTGCTGGCGCGCTGGCCGAATCTGCGCGTGGAAATCATCGAAGGCGTGTGGGATCGGCTCGCCGATGCGCTCGTGAAGCGCGAAATCGATCTCGCGCTGAGCATGGCCGTGCCCGACACCGACGAAATCACGGCCATCGCCGATTGCCGCTGGGAAGACGCGAGCTACGTGGTGGCCGCGCTGGACCATCCGTTGCGCGCCAGGCCCGGTCTCACGCTCGCGGACACGCTCGATGCGCAATGGGCGATACCGCCGCGCGGTACCGCGCCGTTCGAGCATATGCAGCAGGCCTTCGCGCAACAGGGACTGGGCCTGCCGAACGTGGTGGTGGAAACGCGTTCCGTGACGGTGCTCAAGAGCCTGGTGAGCAGCTCCGGCTTCCTGAGCTGGATGGCCTCGACCATGTACGTGACCGAGAGCAAGGCCGGTGTGTTCGACACGCTGGAGCTACCGGGCGTGGTCGGGCGGCGCACGCTCACGGCGTACCGCAGGCGTCACGGGATTCTGCCGGGTCCGGCGGTGAAACTGCTCGAACAGTTGCGCCTGCAGACGGCTCAGCAGGTTTAAGAACTTGCCGGCCCGAGCGGCGCGGCGCGCGCCAGCAGCACTTCGCGATCGCGCGCGTTCTGCGTGAGCGCGGCGGCGCTGGCGAACGCCGCGCGCGCTTCGTCATGGCGTCCGAGCTTCGCCAGCAGGTCGCCGCGCACGGCGGGCAGCCAGGGATATTGACGCAGAGCGGCTTCCTCGCTCAAGGCTTCGACGAGCGCGAGCGCCGCTTGCGGCCCCTGCGCCATGCCCACCGCCACGGCGCGATTCAGACGCACGACGGGCGACGGATCGAGGCGTAACAACGCGTCGTAAAGACTGACGATGCGCGCCCAATCGGTCTGCGCTGCGCTCGGCGCAGCCGCGTGGCAGGCGGCGAGCGCGGCCTGCAAGGCATACGGCCCAAGCGCGCCCGATGCCGCAACAGCACACTGCTGCGCGCGTTCGAGCGCCGCGAAGCCGCGCCGGATCAACAGCCGGTCCCAGCGCGTGCGGTCCTGATCCGCCAGCAGCACGGCACGGCCTTCGCGATCCACCCGCGCGGGCAGGCGCGACGCCTGCAACTCCATCAGCGCGGCCAGCCCGTGCGCTTCGGCGTGGGCAGGCGCGAGTGCAGCCAGCATGCGCCCCAGGCGCAACGCCTCCTCGCACAACGCCGGGCGCATCCAGTCCGCGCCCGAGGTGGCCGCGTAGCCTTCGTTGAAAATCAGATAGATCACCTCGAGCACCGATG
>NZ_DASZJJ010000052.1:0-7971 GCF_035948235.1 Paraburkholderia sp.
TTTTGACGGATTTGACCGGGCTGTTTTCCAGTGCATTCGGTCAGGCGCTGTTCGGCATGCTGTTATCGGGCGGTGTCGCGTGGCTGGCATGGCGGCGCTATCGGCTTCTCACGCGCTACGAGCAGCAGAACTACGACTGGTATATCGCCCAGCATCCGCCGCGACAGGCGAGCCGCCCGGAATGCAGCAAGTGCGGCAGCACAATTTTACGTACGGCCCGGCTCATGCGCTACACGTATTCGGTCGAGCACGCCTGCGGGACATGTGGAACGCCGCTTTATTATTCGGAAGAGCGCTGAATCGTCCGGTTCAATCGGTCGAATACTGGAGGGCGGCGGGGATGCTATAGACATCGTGGCGATATTCCAACGTCGCACTGCCACGCTGTGCTGGCGATTTGCTTACCCAACACTTCTCAGGGTTCCCGCTTACCGTTTCCTCGATCGTTGTCTCTTCGATCTTGAGCGCCGCGTAGCCGCTCGCCTGCGCGGCACCCAACGTAGTCGTGCGAGTCGTGGTGGTCGACTCGGAGTCACACGCACCGCCCCGGTCTGCAGTCCATTCGCCGACCTTCAGGCGGTCCAGCACGGTTCGCATCCGTGCGTCATCAAGCAGATACAGGCTCAGTGTCGTCACACCGGACATCTCTGCGGGATATCCCCCCGACGACTTCAGCCGCACGCCGAACGCGCGCTGCGTGGGCGTGAGCTGATAGCGTGCTGTATCGACGACGATACCGTCGAAGAAGTGATCTGGCTCATAGTGGATCGCATGCGCCTGAAACTGATGCGCGACGATCGCGCCCGTAGTCGTATCGGCCACCAGAACGTCCACGTCAACCGTGCCGCCACCGTCTTGATCGGCTGGATTTTGCAACGGCAATGCCGCGATTGTCAGTGCTTCGTTCGCTGGCCAGATTTTGCACGCTGCGTGTTCCCGGTCGAGCGTATGACCGGGATGCAGTTTCTCCATCCACGCCTGGAAGTGTTGTTCGCAACCCGCGTGGGCGAAGAGCGGAGCAACGCTGGCGACGAGACAAAACAGGGGGCGTTTCATGCGTGCGCTCCAATATCAGTCGCTGTACTGCATAGCCTTGGGTACGGTGTATTTGCCGTTCTTATATTCGAGCGTGAAGCCGGTGCGCTTCGACGACTTGTTGACGTCGTACTTGCAATCGCCGTTCTGCACGACGTTGACGGTTTGCGCGGACTTCTCCGTGCCCTTCAGCGCCACATAGCCTTCCTTGCCCGCCGGACCCAGGTCAAGGGAGCGCGTCGTATTGCTGAAGCTGCCCGCGCAATTGCCGTCCCACTCGCCACCCGAATCCTCGACGATCAGACGATCGACGACCATACGCAGGCTCTGCCCGTCGATCACGTAAAGGCTGAGCGCGGTCTGCCCGAACGGATTGACGCGCGATGAGCCTTCATGCGCCACGCGAATGCCAAACGCGCGGTTCTGCGGCGTGAGTTGATAGCGTGCCGTGTCGATCGTCAAGCCGGAGAATCTCACGGCGTCATAGCTGAAGGCCGACTTCTGGAACTGATGCGCGATCACCGTTCCTGAGGCCGTATCGGCCACCAGCACTTCGAGATCGTCCGTGCTCGTGTCGTCATTGCTGCCTTTCTGCGGCAGCGGCAGCGCCGCAATCGTCAGCGCTTCGTTCGCGGGCCAGGCCTTGCAGACGGCATGTTCCGCATCGAGCGTGCGGCCCGGATGCAGTTGCGCGGTCCACTTCTGGAAGTTGTCCTCGCAACCAGCGTGAGCGAGCAGTGGCGTAAGACCCATGGCGAGAGAAAGCAGGATGCGTTTCATGAAGCGCGTCGGCGAGTGAAGGAGCGCGCCAGTATAAGGGTGCGACCAAAACCATAGCCCGAATGTGCGCAACGCTTTCCGTATGCGTCAAGCAGGCTAGAATGCGTGATCGTCGCGTCTTCAAAGGCGCGCAAGAACACGCACACAACGGAGACAGGAGCACGCACATGAAACAGTTCGACCAGCTCTACATCAACGGCCAATGGATTGCGCCGCAAGGCAAGGGCACGATCGACGTGATCGATTCGGGCACCGAGGCCGTCATGGGCCGCATCCCCGAAGGCAACGAAGCCGATGCCGAAGCCGCCATCGCTGCCGCGCGCACCGCCTTCGACGCCTGGGCGGCCACGCCTGCCGCCGAGCGCGGCGCGTATCTGCAAAAGATCGCCGATAACCTCAAGGCACGCACCGACGAACTCGCGCAACTGATCGCGGGCGAAGTGGGCATGCCACTCAAGCTCGCGCGCGCGATTCAGGTGGGCGGCCCGGTCTACAACTGGGGCGCCTACGCGAAGCTCGCGAGCGAATTCCAGTACGAGGAACAGGTCGGCAATTCGCTCGTCGTGCGCGAGCCGGTGGGCGTCGTCGCGGCCATCACGCCGTGGAACTATCCGCTCAACCAGATCACGCTCAAGGTCGCCGCCGCGCTGGCCGCGGGCTGCACCGTCGTGCTCAAACCCTCCGAAATCGCGCCGCTCAATGCCTTCGTGCTCGCCGAGGCGATTCACGAAGCCGGCCTGCCCGCAGGCGTATTCAATCTTGTGAGCGGTTACGGCCCGGTCGTCGGCGAATTGATGGCGCGTCATCCGCAAGTCGATATGGTCTCGTTCACCGGCTCGACGCGCGCGGGCAAGCGCGTGTCGGAAGTTGCGTCGGCGAGCGTCAAGCGCGTGTCGCTGGAGCTGGGCGGCAAGTCGGCTTCGGTCGTGCTCGACGACGCCGACTTTGCCGCTGCGGTGAAGGGCACCGTGGGCGCATGCTTCCTGAATTCGGGGCAGACCTGTTCCGCGCACACGCGCATGATCGTGCCGGAGTCGCGCTACGAGGAAGCGCGCGAGCTGGCCAAAGCCGCCGCAGAAGCCTACACGGTCGCCGATCCGCGCGACGAAAAGGCGAAGCTCGGGCCGCTCGCCTCGAAGGTGCAGCAGGAGAAAGTGCAGCACTACATCGAGCGCGGCATCGCCGACGGCGCGGAACTCGTCACGGGCGGCGCCGGCATGCCCGACGGCCTGACCCAAGGCTTCTTCGTGAAGCCGACGGTGTTCGGCCGCGTGCCGCGCGACGCCGCCATCGCGCAGGAAGAAATCTTCGGCCCGGTGCTGACGATCATCACCGCCAAAGACGAGGACGATGCGGTGGCCATCGCCAACGATTCGCTCTACGGTCTGGGCGGCGCGGTCTGGGCAGGCAGCGACGAGCGCGCAATGCGCGTTGCACGCCGCATCCGCACGGGCCAGATCGACATCAACGGCGGCGCATGGAATATGGCTGCGCCGTTCGGCGGCTACAAGCAGTCGGGGCATGGCCGCGAAAACGGCGTCTATGGGCTTGAGGAATACCTCGAATACAAGTCGATGCAGTTCAAGGTGCCGAAGGCCTGAGCCGTTGCGCCGAACAGGTGTTGAACAAGCGCTGAAAACGTCGCGCCTTGCGACGTCTTGATAAAAATCATTGATGCGGGAGCCATATGTGGCTCCCGCATTTGTTTTTGACTTTTATCAATGCTGCCATTGGGGTGCGCGCGACCATAAGCGTTTTGTCATCGACAACGCCAAGCGGGTCATCATGTTTCCAGATCATTCATTCGCGCCGCTCCAACTTCGTGGCCGTCAACTGCTGCCCATCGTGCAAGGCGGCATGGGCGTCGGCATTTCCGCGCACCGGCTCGCGGGCAGCGTTGCGCGCGAGGGCGCGCTCGGCACCATCGCGAGTATCGACCTGCGCCACCATCACGCCGATCTCGTCTAGCAATGCCGCGCCGATCCGCGTCACGAAACGCTCGCGCAGGCCAATCTGGTCGCGCTGGGCCGCGAGATCGAGTCCGCGCGCAGGCTGGCCGACGGCCACGGCATGATCGCCGTGAACGTCATGAAGGCCGTCAATGCCCATGCGGATTACGTGCGTGCCGCCTGCGAGCATGGCGCCGACGCCATCGTCATGGGCGCGGGCCTGCCGCTCGATCTGCCCGATCTCACCCAGGGCGTGGATATCGCGCTGATTCCGATTCTCTCCGACGCGCGCGGCGTGTCGCTCGTACTCAAGAAGTGGATCAAGAAGGGCCGTCTGCCCGACGCCGTGGTGCTCGAACATCCGGCGCATGCGGGCGGCCACCTCGGCGTGACCGATCTCGCCGATATGGACAACGAGCGCTTCGGATTCGAGCGCATCTTCGAGGAACTCGACGGCGTGTACGCCACGCTCGGCATTACGCGCAGCGACGTGCCGCTGATCGTCGGCGGCGGCATCAACAGCCACGAGGCGGTGCGGCGCTGGCTGCAGGCGGGCGCCAACGGCGTGCAGGTAGGCACGCCGTTCGCCGTGACGGAAGAGGGCGACGCGCATCCCAACTTCAAGCGCGTGCTCGCCGACGCAACGCCCGAGGAGATCGTCGAATTCGTCAGCGTGACAGGGCTGCCTGCGCGCGCCGTACGAACGCCGTGGCTCGATCGTTACCTGCGCAACGAAACGCGTATCCGCACCAAGATCGGTCAGGTCAAGAACGCCTGCCCGACGGGCCTCGAATGTCTGTCCGTGTGCGGCCTGCGCGATGGCATCGAAAAGTTCGGGCACTTCTGCATCGATACGCGTCTGGCTGCCGCGCTGCGCGGCGACGTATCGAATGGGCTCTTTTTCCGTGGGCGCGAAGCGTTGCCTTTTGGCAACGCCATCCGCTCGGTAAGAGACCTTCTGGAGCTGCTTTTGACGGGTTCTGCGCGACCTGCGGTCGCACATCGCGCGGCGTTTGCCCTCAACTGATTCGAATCAAGAAATAGGTGGCCCCTGCCTCGGAGAATTCGCAGTGTCTTGCGAATCACCGCGGGAACCACAGGGGAATTCACCATGAAAAATCAGATCAAGACCATCGCGGCCGTGGCTGCTCTCGCATTTGGCGCCGCTTTCAGCGCGTCGACGGCTCAAGCCGCTACGACGCCCGACACGGGGATCTACGCAGGCGACTGGCTCGTGCGCCTGCGGGCGATCAGCATCATGCCGCAGTCGAGCACGAGCGGCACGCTCACCACGCTCAAGACCGAAGTCAACAACGCCATCGTGCCCGAGCTGGACTTCACCTACATGGTGACGAACCACATCGGCGCGGAACTGATTCTGGGCACCTCGCGCCATCAGGTCACGTCGAGCCTCGGCGCGCTGGGCGGCGTTGGCGTGCTGCCGCCCACGCTGCTGCTGCAGTATCACTTCAACAACGCCGGCGTGTTCCGGCCTTACGTGGGCGCGGGCATCAACTACACGCTGTTCTATAACAACGGCCTGCACGCGGGCGGCCAGCCGGTGTCGATCGACAACCATAGCTTCGGCCCGGCGTTGCAATTCGGCGTCGATTATCAGGTCGCGAAGAACGTGTTCGTCAACGCGGATATCAAGAAGATCTGGATGCGCACGGGCGCGTCGCTCAACGGCTCGTCGCTGGGCACGCTCTATATCGACCCGATCATCGTGGGTATCGGCGTCGGTATGAAGTTCTGAGCGGTGCTGCACAGGATCGAACGCCAGGAATCGAACGCCGGCTAGTCCGGCGTTTTTTATGCCCGGAAGGCATCGTTGCGCGATTCAGGCGTTTTTCGGTTGAAAGCGCATGGCGGTGCCTTCGCGCTCGATGCGGGCCCAGATGGCCTGCTTTTCTTCGTCGCTCAGGAAGACCCAGTTGGAGACTTCGATCGCGGTGCGGCCGCAGCCTTTGCAGATGTCGTCGAACAGCGTGGAGCACACGCCGATGCACGGGCTGTCGGGGAGGTCGTGGAGATTGGATGCCATCGATATGTCTTTGGGGCGGGATGGCCGGAGCAGAACAAGCAAACCGGCCGGGCGGAAAACCCCGCTATGTTAACCGATTCGCGGGCAACGGCTTTTCTTGCCCATCCGCGCAAAAAGGCAAGGATTTTCTTACCGTGCGCAAGGACTGCCGCAAGCCCCCCGTCACGCTCGCCCAAAGGACGGCGATGCAATCCGGATCGGCGCGCCCCGGCTCCCATGCGGCGGCGTCGCAGGAATGTTGCGTCCACGTTTTTTTTGTAGACAGGGACGCTCAAACGGCTAAAATTGCGCGCGATTTGCCGCCTGCCAGACTTGCGCCCGGAGCCTGTTCCGTTTGCGCGACAAGCTGACGTTCTTTTTTGTCGCCTGGCGCGATTGATGGTAGGTTCGGTAAATTCTGGGGGGCGCCTTGGACGGCGCACATGCGGCGCAACGCTGCCGGGCAACACGCCGAGCATCATTTCAAACGAACTCGGGCGGCAGGCTAAGAACGGAGAACGGGATGAAGAAACGGGTTTTGGCGAAACTGGCTGTGCTCGCACTGTGTGCGTCGCCGTGGGTCGCGTCGGTGGCGAAAGATACGCAACTGAACGTCTACAACTGGTCCGATTACATCGCCAAAGACACGATTCCGAACTTCCAGAAGCAGACCGGCGTCACCGTCAAGTACGACAACTACGACAGCGACGACACGCTGCAGGCCAAGCTGCTCGCGGGCAATTCGGGCTACGACATCGTTGTGCCGACGACCAACTACGCGGGCAAGCAGATCGCCGCCGGCATCTTCTCGCCGCTCGACAAGTCGAAGATTCCCAATCTCAAGTATCTCGATCCGCAGCTGATGGCGCTGGTCGCCGGCGCGGATCCGGGCAACAAATTCGCGGTGCCCTGGGCCTATGGCACGACGGGTCTGGCCTATAACGTCAACAAGGTGCAGCAGATCTTTGGCAAAGACGTGCCGCTCGACAACTGGGACATCCTCTTCAAGCCCGAGAACATCTCGAAGCTGAAGGCTTGCGGCGTGTCCGTGCTCGACGCGCCGGACCAGTTCTTCGCCGCCGCGCTGCACTACATCGGCCGCGACCCGCTTTCGACCAATCCGGACGACTATCGCGCCGCACTGGCGATGATGAAGAAGATCCGTCCGTACATCACGCAGTTCAACTCGTCGGGCTATATCAACGATATGGTCGGCGGCGATGTCTGCTTCGCCTACGGCTGGTCGGGCGACGTCGTGATCGCCAAGCATCGCGCGATCGAGGCGAAGAAGCCGTACAAGATCGAGTACTACATTCCGAAGGGCGGCGCGCCGATCTGGTTCGACGTGATGACGATTCCGAAGGATGCGCAGCACAAGGATGCCGCGTACCAGTGGATCAACTACATCGAGACGCCGCAGGTCCACGCTGCGATCACCAACGCCGTGTACTACCCGAGCGCCAACGCGGAAGCGCGCAAGTATGTGAACAAGGACATCGCCAACGATCCGGCGGTGTATCCGTCGCCGGAAGTGCTCAAGACGCTGTTCCTGCTCAAGCCGCTGCCGCCGGAAATCCAGCGCCTGCAGACGCGTCTGTGGACCGAGTTCAAGTCGGGCCGCTGACGCGCCCGGCAGCGTAGTTTTACGTTTTATCCAAAGCCCTCGGCCAGCGCCGGGGGCTTTGTTCGTCAACCCCGTCAAGGTATCAAGTCAGAAAGGCAGGGCAGAGAGAATCATGAGTGACCAGTCGAGTGTGCCGGCCGCAGCCGGCGCGCTGCCTACGGGCTTCGCCGCGAGCGATCCAGCCGCGGACAACTTCGTGCAGGTCGTCGATGTCGTCAAGAAGTTCGGCGACACGACGGCCGTCAAGGGCGTCAACCTGTCGGTGAAGAAGGGCGAGCTGTTCGCGCTGCTCGGCAGTTCGGGCTGTGGCAAGTCCACCTTGCTGCGCATGCTCGCCGGTCTGGAAACGGTCACGTCGGGCAAGATCCTGATCGATGGCGAAGACCTCGCCGCGCTGCCGCCGTACCGTCGCCCGGTCAACATGATGTTCCAGTCGTACGCGCTGTTCCCGCACATGACGGTCGAAGGGAACGTCGCTTTCGGACTGAAGCAGGAAGGCGTGCCGAAGGCGGAACTGAAAGAGCGCGTGCAGTCGGTGCTGGACCTTGTGCAGATGGGGC
>NZ_DASZJJ010000053.1:0-20136 GCF_035948235.1 Paraburkholderia sp.
GGCCACCAGTGCTTCGACGCATGAGCCGATATCGCCAATCAAGGGCGCTTCGATCGCGACATTGCTGTCGATCTCCGTGGGTGCGATGTCGATCTGCACGAAGCGTTTGGGCGTCGGTGCGCCCCAGGTCTTGCCCTTGCCGTGCGCGAGCAGCCAGTTCAGACGCGCGCCGATCAGCACCACCGCATCGGCTTCGGCCAGCACATACGAACGCGCCGCCGAGGCCGATTGCGCATGCGTATCCGGCAAGAGCCCCTTCGCCATCGACATCGGCAGATAAGGGACGCCGCTCTTTTCGACCAGTTCGCGGATCTGCGCATCGGCCTGGGCATAGGCCGCGCCCTTACCAAGCAGAATCAAGGGACGCTTCGCATTCCTGATCACATCGAGCGCACGCTTGACCGCATCCGGTGCCGGTATCTGGCGCGGCGCGGCGTCCACTACCTTGACGAGCGACTCACGCCCCTTGACTGCGTCGATGGTCTGGGCAAGCAATTTCGCCGGCAGATCCAGATACACGCCGCCCGGCCGGCCAGAGAGCGCCGCGCGAATCGCGCGCGCCACACCGATGCCGATATCCTCCGCGTGCAGCACGCGATACGCGGCCTTCGCGTAGGGCCTGGCTGCGTTCAGCTGATCCATTTCCTCGTAGTCGCCTTGCTGGAGATCGACGATCTCGCGCTCGCTCGAGCCGCTGATGAGAATCATCGGGAAGCAATTGGTCGTGGCGTTCGCCAGCGCGGTCAGGCCGTTGAGAAAGCCCGGCGCGGAAACGGTCAGACAGATGCCGGGCTTCTTCGTCATATAGCCCGCCACCGCAGCGGCATTGCCCGCGTTCTGCTCATGGCGAAAGCCGATGAAGCGCATGCCCTGCGCTTGCGCGAGGCGTGCGAGGTCCGTAATGGGAATGCCGACCAGACCGAAAATCGTGTCGATATCGTTGAGCTTGAGCGCGTCGATGACGAGATGAAAGCCGTCCGTCGTCGCCTGCTCGTCCTGCGCAGAGCCGTTCTGCGCTTCGTTGATGCCTGCTTCTGCCATGACGTCTCCTCTTTGGCGGGGCGTTATGTGGGTCGCGGGTGGGTGGCTTCGCTGATCACCCGCAATCCGTGATATACAATATTCCACACACAGTATTAGTCAAGCCGTTTTTCGATTCCTTCTATGTGCTCTAAAGTTGCTGCACATTTCCTACGTAGTCCAAACCATATGACCAGCAACGGCACCGCGATCAATATAAAAACTCAGTCGAGAAAGTCGCAGTGCGCTTCGACGAACAACGCGAGGTCGATCGAATGCTGGCGCACGAGACGTTCGACGCGTTCGGTGTCGCGCGCCTCCAGCGCTTCGATAATGCGCATGTGATCGACGATCGACCGCGACGCACGATCGCTCTGCGCAATCGTCATCCTGCGGATCGCCCGCACATGCATGAAGATGTTCTTGATGGTGTCCACGATGATCGGCGACTGGGATAACTCGACCAGCGCCTGGTGAAACGTGATATTCGCCTCGGAGTATTCCTCGATGTGCTCGGCAGGCGCGTGCTCGCCGAAATCCGCAAACATACGGCGCAGACGCGCAATGTCCTCGTCTGAAGCGCGTTGGGTCGCAAGCCGCGCCGCGATGCTCTCCAGCGCCGCCCACATATAGATCATCTCGACAATTTCCTTGCGCGTCTTGCGCAGGATATAAACGCCGCGCCGTGGCACCGTGCGCAGAAACCCCTCCTGCTCCAGCAGCGTCATGGCCTCCCGCACCGGCGTGCGACTCACACCCAGCTTTTCGGTGAGTTCTTTCTCATCAAGACGAATTTCGTCTCGCGAGCGGTAAATGTCGGTTTCGGCAATCGCCTGCTTCAGTTTCGCGTAGGCCTGGTCGCGCAGCGAGACCGTGGCGTGAATAGGTTCGAGCGTCAGGAACAACGGTGATGCTGCTTCGTCTTGGGTTTCGGCGGACATCGGTGACGGGTCTCCAACGTGTTTGGCCGGCGCTACGTGACAATACTGGCGAATTCGATATGTTAAATACAATATATCAGCGACCCAGACATCACAACGGGGGGTTTACACGCACAGCAGATCGCATAGACGATGACTTATGAATATCGAAAAAAACTTTAACTATCGTTTATTCATAGGCGCTTCTACGCTGGATTCACGCCACTCTTCATCAGCACCAGGAGAACCGTCATGAATCCATCGTCCCCCACGCGGCACGCCACGGAACACGAGTCGCACCTTCATGCGCAGTTGAGCGCATTCAATTCGGCCTTCGCCGAACTTGGATTGCGGTTTCGCTGGGATACGGCCACGCTGCACGCGCTGGCGTCGATCGAAGGCGAAGCGGCTCGCCTGGCCACCTACATCGAGACGCATCACGCGCATCTGCTGAAGGCTTACAGCATCGACTTTCTGTGTGAAGCGATCCTCGGGCGCAAGAATGCGCAAGCGCCGGGGGAATGGACGCCGGTGCAGAACGCGCATCAAGCCGCGCTCAGACAGATGCCGCAGGAACCGTTGGGATGGGATTGGAGCGAGCCCGGGCTGCCGGCGCTGGCCGGTGCCTGAGGCTCGCAGGAAGGTCTGGAACGATCAAACTGCTGATGCAGACGAAAAACGTCTTGATCGGCGGCACTCGTTCAAACGAGGCCGCCGTCGCAACAACAAGACCTAGCGCGCAGCGGCCTCGTCTTCCTGAAGCTTGCGCCACAGGATCTTGCCGCTACCCGACTTGGGCAACGTATCGACGAACTGCACGATGCGCGGCGCCTTGTAGGCCGCCATGTTCTCGTGCGCCCACGCGATAACGTCGTCCTCGTTCACGCTGCCCAGTTTCTGCGGGTCGAGCACGACAACGGCCTTCACCGTTTCGCCGCGCTTCGCGTCCTGCGTGCCGATCACGCAGACTTCCTTGATCGCCGGATGGCGGTACATCAGCGCCTCCACCTCGGCGGGCCAGACCTTGTAGCCCGACGCATTGATCATGCGTTTGAGGCGATCGGTCATGAAGTAGTAGCCGTCCGCGTCGCGACGCACGAGGTCGCCCGTGCGCAGGAAACGCTTGCCGTCACGCTCGATGAAGGCTTCTTTGGTCGCTTTGGCGTTGCCCCAGTAACCCTGCATCACCTGCGGCGCGCACATGATGAGTTCACCCGCCTCGCCTTCCGCGACCTCTTCCAGCGTGATCGGATCGACAATGCGCGCATCGACGTCGAACACCGGAATACCCAGGCACTGCGGCTTCGGATTTTGCGGCGGATTAATGTGCGTGGCGGCCATGGTTTCAGACATCCCATAGCCCTCCACGAATTCGAGGCCCGTGAGATCGCGCAGCTTCTTGACCACGGCGTCCGGCATCGTCGCGCCGCCGCCACGCATCCAGGCGAGACTCGACAAATCGTATTCGCCGATGCGCGGATTCGAAATGAAATCGACCACCATCGTCGAAATCGCCTGCCAGCCGTTGATGCGATAGTGCTCGATCGCGCGCGCGGCCACATCGCGGTCCCAGCGTGGCAGGATCACCACGGTCGAGCCGTTATAGAGCGGGCTGTTCATGCCGCCCTGCATGCCTGTCACGTGAAAGAGCGGCAGCACCGACAACTGTACGGCATCCTGATTACTGCCGAACCAGTTGCAGCCGCCCACCGCCGTGCACATCACACTGCGATGCGTATGCATGCAACCCTTGGGTTTGCCGGTCGTGCCCGAGGTATAAGGCATCACGCAAAGATCGTCGGCGCCCGCCGTCAGCGGACCGGGCGCGATATTCGCCTCCAGCACGTCGGCCCAATGCGCGACGCCCGGACCTTCGACATGGCGCGGCGCGCTCACGAATTCCGGCGGCGTCGCAAACGGCTCGCGTTTTATATAGTCGCTGTAGGTGGCCACCAACAGATGACGCAGGCCCGCGCCATCGCCCTCGCCCACCAGCGGCGCAATACGCGGATAAAGCTCCTGCGTGACAAACGCCGTCGTCGCGCCGCTGTCTTCCACGTAATGCTCCAGCTCGTCCGTGAGGTTCATCGGATTGACGGGAACGACCACGGCATTGGCGCGCAGGATGCCGTAGTAGGCGATCACCCATTGGGGGCTGTTCTGCATGTAGAGCAGCACGCGGTCGCCAGCCTTCACGCCGCATTCGGTTTGCAGATAACCGGCCACACGCTCGGCCTCGTCCTTGAACTGCGCGAACGTGACGGGCGTGTCGTAGAAGATGATGAAAGGCTTGTCGGGATAACGCGCGGCGGAAACTTCGGCGTTATAGAACAGGTTCGTGGCGGGAATGCTCAGATTCGGCGAGAGTTGCGCGGGCCAGAAAGGCGAACTTTTGGGCGAAGGCTTGCGCGAACTTTCGGACGATACAGCGACGGCAGACGTGGGCATGGCGGGTTCCGTCCCGTGGATTGCGCGCCGCCACGAGCGGCGCGCGGGTCGTGCAATCGGCCACACGGCGCAGAGATGCACCGCGAGCCATCCATGATACTTCGGTGTGCGATATAAATTGCGCTCTGGAGCGCGAGCGATCAGACGATGCTCGCGCCGCCGTCGATCGCCAGATACTGGCCGGTAATGTGGCGCGACGCACCGCTGGCGAGAAACACCACGGCGCCCTTCAGATCGCTCTCGTCGCCCAGACGCTGCAGCGGCGTGTGGTCGATGACGCTCTGGCCGAGCTTGTCGAGCAGGCCCGCGGCCATCTTGGTGGGGAAAAAGCCCGGGCAGATCGCATTGACGTTGATGCCGTACTTGCCCCACTCCGCGGCGAGCGCGCGCGTGAAGTTGATCGCCGCGGCCTTCGAGGTGTTGTAGGCGATGGTCTGCATCGGCCCAAGCGAGCCCTTGAGGCCCGCAATCGAAGCGATATTGATGATCTTGCCGCGCTTGCGTCCAATCATGCAGCGCTTGCCCACTTCGCGTGCGAGAAAGAACGGTGCATTGACGTTGAGGTTCATGACCTTGTGCCACGCCTCGTCGGGGTAGTCCTCGGCCGGCGCGCCCCACGTGGCGCCCGCATTGTTCACGAGAATGTCGATCTGGCCGAACGCCGCCAGCGTTTCGTCGACCAGCTTGACGGCCGCGTCCGGGCGCTGCAGATCGCTCACGATCGTCATGGCTTCGATGCCGAGCGCCTGCAGATGCTTCTGCGCCTCGGCGAGTTCATCGGCCTTGCGCGCGGAGATCACCACGCGCGCCCCCATTTCCCCGAGCGCCTCGGCCATCTGCAGCCCTAGCCCGCGCGAGCCGCCCGTGATGAGCGCGACCTGCCCCTTCAATTCGAACAATTCCCTGACCTGCATGCTTGTGTCTCCTGGATGTCTGCTGATGTTCTGCCTGATGTTCTGCCTGAGGTGCTGCCTGAGGTGCTGCCTGAAGTGCTGCCTGGTGCTGCCGTGGCCCGCATCGCGCGCCGCCTCCTGGTCCTGCTGACTCTCTGTCCATGCACGCCCGTCATCCGTTCCGCATAGCGAAACCAACGAGATCGAATCCGATTCTAGTCACTCCGACATCCGAAGTGAATCAGGAAAAGCACGGTCGTTCATTATCAACGAAAGTGTGCGGGTCGTGCAGTGACGTGGGCGCGGTGTGGTAACGGGCGGCGACATTTCAAGACGAATTAGGACGACTCCGATATCGGCGGGCCTGACAGATCGATAAGATTTTTCTCATACAGAAACAGAGACTTATCTTAGTGAGCCGCCCGATCATGAGCCCCAATCCCGAACAACGTCTGATCCAGTCCTTCGTCGCCCATACCCGCCAGCCGGCCGCCGCGCAACCGCTCGCGCAGATCTGCGAGGCGCTGATCGGCGTGAGGCGCGACGAGCAAATGCTCCCCTGGGCCGAAAAGGGTCTGGCGCTCGACCCTCGCAGCCGCAACTTCGTGCACGCGCGCGCCCGCTCGTTGCGCCTGCTCGGCCATCATGCCCAGGCGGCGCAGACCTGGATCGACTACGCCGGGCTGGATTGGGCGCCGCTGTTCTATCTTGGGCGGCTGGGCCGCGATCTGTATCTGGGCGGCGATGTCGACCTCGCCATCGCGGTCCTGAATCAGGCCCTGGAGCAGCCCGAGGACGACACCCATCCCGATAAACTACGCGCGCGCAAATGGCTGGCCGAAGCGATGCTCAGCAAGGGCGACGCGAATGGCTTCACACACTGGATCTGGCGCAACTGCGGCGACAGCGGCAGCTACCGCCACAGCGAGGTGCCGATGTGGCAAGGCCAGCGCGACCTGCACGGCCAGCGTGTTCTCGTGACCCATCAGATGGGTTATGGCGACCAGTTCATGCTGTTCGGCAGCCTGCGCCACTGGCGCGCGGCGGGCGCGGAAATCATGGTCACCTGCGATGTGGCGATCCACAGCCTGATTGAAGCGTCCTTGCCCGATTGCCGCGTGGTGGCCTGCGCCCGGCCACTCGAACTGTTCGCGCGTTGTGGCGACGACCTGCTGCCCGCCGTTCGCGAATTCGCACCGACCATGCAGGCCACCCTGCTCCATCTGCCGATGCTCGCCATGCGCGACGCGCCTCGACCGGCGCCTTATTTCCCTGCCTTCCTGCGCGCGCCCGCAACGCAACGCGAACGCGCCACGCAGTGGGCACAAACGTTGCGCGCGCAGCAGCCCGGCAAAAAACTGGTCGGGCTGTTCTGGGATTGCGTACAACGTCATGAACCCGCGATGCGCAGCAAAGAGCGTAGCTGGGCTGGTTTGCGCAGCCTGCCGGTCGAAATCCTCGAACGCCTGACGCTCGATCCGCAATTTGCCAACAGTGTCCAGTTCGTCAGCCTGCACCATCCTCTGGCGGAAGTGAAAAGCGGCTCGCCTCGCGGAAAAGTGGCGTATTACACGCCGGGCATCGCCAGCTTCGCCGATACGGCGGCCTGCATCGAGCAACTCGACGCCGTACTCAGCGTGGATGCGGGCATCGCCAATCTCGCCGCCATGAGCGGCAAGCCGACCGCCGTGCTCGTCAACCCCACGGGCGAATGGCGCTGGGGTCGACATAGCACGCGCTCGCCGTGGATGGAGTCGGCCCACGTATTGCGCCAGACGAAGATGGGCGACTGGAACGGCGTGATGGAGCTTGCCGCCAACTGGCTCGCGCAGCGTTAATCGATTGCCGGGCGACACTCGCCGGCAGCAAAGCGATAAAGCCATCAGGATCGCGAACCAATATGCGTTTGGCGATCCACATCACATTGATAATCGGCTTCGATTTAATTACATTTAAATTACATTAAAAACAATCAGCTTTCGCCTGATATGCCCCGATAAAACTCTCTCTTAGGGTTTAGTCCGGTTGCGCCCGACATTCATGCAAATGTTTAATGCCGGGCGTACACTCGTACGAAGCTCGCAGCGCGGGGCGTAGCGAGTTACCCACGCCATGCCAGGAGACGGCAAGGCGCCGGGTTTTTCCAGGAGAAAAAAGACATGAGCTGGACGCGAGAGCAAAAAAACGTGACGATCGCAGCGTATCTGGGGTGGACGCTCGACGCCTTTGATTTCTTTCTAATGGTTTTCGTTCTGAAAGATATCGCCACTGAATTCAATACAAAAATCCCTGCCGTCGCCTTTGCAATTACGTTGACATTGGCGATGCGCCCCATCGGCGCGCTGATCTTCGGGCGCCTCGCCGACCGTTATGGCCGCCGCCCCACGCTGATGGTCAACATCGCGTGCTACTCGCTGCTCGAACTGCTCACCGGTTTCTCTCCCAACCTCACCACCTTTATCGTGCTGCGCGCGCTGTTTGGCGTCGCGATGGGCGGCGAATGGGGCGTGGGCTCCGCGCTCACGATGGAAACCATTCCGCCCAAGGCTCGCGGCATCGTATCGGGCCTGCTGCAGGCGGGTTATCCGAGCGGCTATCTGCTCGCTTCCGTGGTGTTCGGCGTGCTCTACCAGCATATCGGCTGGCGCGGCATGTTCTTCATCGGCGTGCTGCCGGCGCTGCTCGTGCTTTACGTGCGCTCCCATGTGCCTGAATCGCCGGCCTGGAAGGAAATGGAAAAGCGCGCTCGCCCGAGCCTGCTTACGACGCTCAAGCACAACCTCGGCTTGTCGATCTACGCGATCGTGCTGATGACGGCGTTCAACTTCTTCTCGCACGGCACCCAGGATCTGTATCCGACCTTCCTGCGCGAACAGCATCACTTCGATCCGCATACGGTGTCGCTCATCACCATCGTGCTGAATATCGGCGCGATCGTGGGCGGCCTGTTCTTTGGTTCGATCTCCGAAAAGATCGGCCGCCGCAAGGCCATCTGCATCGCCGCGCTGATCGCGCTGCCGGTGCTGCCGCTGTGGGCCTTCTCGGTCACGCCGATGATGCTCGCGCTCGGCGCGTTCCTCATGCAGATTTCGGTGCAAGGCGCGTGGGGCGTGATTCCCGTGCACCTCAACGAAATCTCGCCTGACGAAGTGCGCGCGACGTTCCCGGGCCTCGTTTATCAGCTCGGCAATCTGTTCGCCTCGGTGAACGCCACGCTGCAGGCGTCGCTGGCCGAAACGCACGACCAGAACTACGGCATGGCGATGGCCATCGTCGCGGGCACGGTGGCCGTGGTGATTTCGGTGCTGATCCTGTTCAGCCGCGAGCGTCGCGGTATCGACATGACGCAGACCGCGAAACATGTGGCGGCGAGCACCTGACGCGATAGCGATCGCCGGGTGATCGCATAACAAGGGCCGTGCCGGATGACTCCGGTACGGCCCTTGGTCATTTGGCGCAAGACACGCAGTTCACCGGCAGGGAAACTCCGTCTGCCCAGCCAGCGCGGCGCGGTGCATGATGTTCGCGCCAAGGACCACGCCTGCCCGGAGAACCATAATGAGCGAATCGCCGCAACTGCACCGGCCCGACCCACACCCCGCCGCTACTGTCGCCGCAGCGGCGCCGAATACGGACGGCGTCTGGTACGCCTCGTACCCGGACGGCGTGCCGCACGAGGTGGACGTGGCGCAATACGCCTCGCTCGTGCAGTTTTTCGACGAATGCACCGCGCGCTTTCGCGAGCGCGTCGCCTACGTGAGCGCTGGCTCGCCGATGACTTATGGCGCGCTCGCGCGCAAGGCCACGGCGTTCTCCTCGTGGCTGCAGGGTGCGGGTGTCAAGCCGGGCGAGCGCGTCGCCATCATGCTGCCCAACACCCTCCAGTATCCGGTCGCGCTATTCGGCGCGCTCAAGGCGGGCGCCGTCGTCGTCAACGTCAATCCGCTCTATACGGCGCGCGAGCTTGCGCATCAACTCAAGGACAGCGGCGCGCAAACCATCGTCGTGTTCGAGAGCTTCGCGAAGACGCTTCAGGAGGCGCTGCCAGGCACGGCGGTCGAGCGCATCGTCATCACGCAACTGGGCGATCTGCTGGGCGAGGGACTCAATCTCAAGGGCCGTTTCATCAACTTCATGCTGCGCCATGTGAAGAAGATGGTGCCGGCCTACCGGCTGCCTCAGGCGCGGCGTCTGCTCGACGTGCTGGAGCAAGGTGCGCGCGCGCCGCGCGCTCCCGCCACCGCGCGCCTGGACGATCTGGCCTTCCTGCAATACACGGGCGGCACGACCGGCGTCGCCAAGGGCGCGATGCTCACGCACGGCACCATCCTCGCGAACGTGCTGCAGGCGAAGGCGTGGCTCGCGGGCCAGCTCGACAGCGACGGCGGCGAAACCGTGCTCACGCCCTTGCCGCTCTATCACATCTATTCGCTCGCCATCAATGCGCTGATCTTTATGGCGCTGGGCGGGCGCAATATCCTGATCGCGAATCCGCGCGACACGAAGCGCGTGATGAAGATCCTGCGCCACGAGACCTTCACCTGCATGAGTGCGGTCAACACGCTCTACAGCGCGTTCCTCGACAACGAGGAATTCCGCCAGCGCGACTTCTCCGGCCTGAAGCTCGCGATGGCGGGCGGCATGGCCACGCATCAGGCCATCGCGGAGCGTTTCAAGGCGGTCACGGGCAAGCCGATCGTCGAAGGTTACGGCCTCACCGAATGCTCGCCGATCGTCACGCTCAATCCGGTCGACATCGGCCATCTCGCCGATTTCGAAGGCTCGATCGGCTTGCCCGCGCCCTCGACCCAGGTGCGCCTGCGCCGCAACGACGGCAGTTGGGCCGATCTCGGCGAGCCGGGCGAGTTGTGCGTGAAAGGCCCGCAGGTGATGCGCGGCTACTGGAATCGCCCCGATGAAACCGCGCGGGTTTTCGTCGACGATGGCTGGCTGGCGACGGGCGATATCGGCGTGATGGATGCGCGCGGTTATATCCGCCTGATCGACCGCAAGAAGGACATGATTCTGGTCTCCGGCTTCAATGTGTATCCGAACGAGATCGAGGACGTGATCGCCCAGCATCCGGGCGTGCGCGAAGTGGCGGCGATTGGCGTGCCGGACGCCGTGCAGGGCGAGCGCGTGAAAGTGTTCGTCGTGCGGCGCGACCCCACGCTCACCGAAGACGCGCTGATCCAGTTCTGCCGCCAGCAGCTCACGGGCTACAAGGTGCCGCGCCTGGTGGAGTTTCGCGATGCGCTGCCGCAGAGCAATATCGGCAAGATTTTGCGCCGCGAGTTGCGCGACGAGGAAATCAGGAAAACGGCAGCGGCATCTTAATATCAGGATCGCTAACGTTTTTCACGTCGATGAGCGTCATGCCGTGCGGCGCGGCAAACCGTTCGAGCACGAAACGGTCCGAGTCGCGCAGCGCGCAAAGCACACTTGCCGGGGAACCGGCGTGGCCCGTCAACCGCGCGCGCTGCGCATGCCAGAGCACACCGATATCGTCATGGAGTGCGAACGACAGGATGCCGGCGCGTTCGGCATAATGCGCGAGCGCTCGGCCTTGCGCCAGCGCGGGTTCGTACAGCGCGATGGATTCGGACGCGGCCAGCGGCGGCGTGATCCGCGCGAACGAAAATGCGCTCATCGCCATCAGAAAGGTTCGCCGGTTCATCATTCACGCCTGCTTCAGGTATAGCCGCGCATTTCACGCCACGCCGCGGGCCACACGCCCTGCTTGCCCGGCGCGAGGACGCCCTGTGGATCGAGCGCGTCCTTCACGGTTTGCGCGAGTCGCAGCAGCGCGCCGTCGTTGAAGTTGTACTGCGCCGCCGCGTAGTCCATGTAGAGCAGATGCGAACGATAAACGCCGTAACCCGCCGCGCGCGCATCGCTCATCAACGCGCGCAGCAGATCGCCGGCGCGCGCCGCCTGCGCGGCGTCGGTGCGCACGAAGATGGCTGCAAAGACATGATGCAGATGACGCCCCGCCGCCGTGAAGCCACCGTAGTAATCGAAACCATATTCCGCCGCGCGCGTCTTGACGAGACTGTACTGACGCAAGGCGTCACGACCATCGGCGGGACACAGCGGCGAGAAGTCCACATGCGCGCCTTCGCCGCCACGCCAGTCGAGCATGCGAAATGCGCTCATCGTCGGAATGCCGGCCATGTTGCGCGCGCCGCCGCCTTCAGGTTCCTCGCTGCCTGTATAGCGTTTCGACGTCGCGCGCGCACCCGCGACCGGCGCAAACGCACGCTCAACGATGCGTTGCTGCGCCTCGATCACGTCCGGCTCGCCGTAGAGCGCGTAATGCAGATTCCAGCGCCCTATGTCCAGCTCGCGCTGCATGGCGGCAATGGCGGTTTCCGGCATTGGCCCATCGCCCGTGTACCAGCGTGCGCGCGGCTCGATGCTGGCCGCGCGCCGGATCGCGCCTTCGATCACCGCGTGCTGCGCGATCGTGCCGCGCAGTTGCAGCGTGCGCAGCGTGTCGACGATCACGCCAAGGTCATCCTCACGCGCGAACTGGATTTCGCCAATCAGGAACGCGCTGGGCGCGGGCATCAGCCAGAGCCCCATTTTCGTGACGATGCCGTAGTTCGACTGCGTGAAGAGCGCGTCGAACGAAGGGCCGTAGCCTGGCTTGTAGAGCGGCCACGAAGAGCCTGCATAAGCGCCCGTATCGAGCGCCCCCATGCCGGTGCGCACCACCTCGCCATTCGCGAGCACCACTTCCATGCCGCATTGCGCGGCTGCGTGATCGCCGTAGGCGGTGTAGCCGAAGCCGCGCTCCAGCGTATTGCCGATCACGCTGCCCCAACCCGCCGCGGGCGGATCGACCCACAGCTTGAGTCCGCGCTCGCGCAGATACGCATGCAGATCGAAATAGCTCACGCCGGGCTCGACGAGCGCCCAGGCGAGCCGCTCATCGACGTGGAGGACGCGATTGAGGCGTTGCAGGTCGAGCACGACCGAGCCGGCCAGACGCGGCGCCGCGCCGCCATACGCAAAGTTGCGGCCCGTCGACACGGTCCAGAGCGGCACGCGCGCCGCGTTGGCGACACGCAGGATCGCGCGGATCTCGTCGACATCGGCCGGCAGGAGCGCCGCCGAGGGTGCGAAGGCGCGCGCATCGGCGCTGGGTGCGAAAGGATCGAAGTACGGCGCAAGCGCAGCGCCACCCCGGCACACGTTAGGCGCGCCGACAATCGACTCGAAAGCGGCAAGCGCGCGCGAAAATCGCGCCGCGCTCATGCCAGGCGGCAATACGGGATCGGCGTTCATGATGGCGTCACGCCCAGCTTGCGGCCTATCACCATTGCGCCGACGTCCCGCCGAGCGTGCCGCAAACCTCATACGCAATCTTGCGCAGACGCCCTTCCGAATCCGGTCCGGAGAGCGCGTAACCCATGCGGTCCGTGCTCCAGTAGAACGTGCGGCGGCTGCCGTCGCGCAACAGATGCACCGCGTCGCGCTCGCGCCCCGACTCGCTCACGTAGAGCGTCAAACGCTCGCCGGTATCGTTCTGATACATGAATTGCGCCGCCGGACCGGCTGCGCCCGGCAGCAGCCGGCCGCCCACCAGCGTGTAGCCGTATTCGCCGAGCGGCGGAATCGACAGCGGTCTGCCCAGCCGCTTCGAAAGCCACGCGACAAGATGGGCCTCGTCGGCGGCGCCGACTTCGACGGGATGGCGCACTTCGGGCGAATACACCGCGTAGGCAACATCGGCGCGATGCGCGAAGTTTTCCGCGTCGCTCGCGACCAGCGCGCTTCCCGGGCCCTGACCCGCGCCCAGCGGCAGACCGTGCGGCAACATCGAGGCCGCCGCCACCGCGAAGCCCGCGCCTGCCACGGCCCACGCCGCCGCGATACCCGCGCGATGCCACCACGGATCGCGTCGGCGCAGCACCACCCACGCTGGCGCGGCGGTTTCTTCTCCGGCGCGGCTTAGCGCCTGAAGCGCGGCTTTTTGCGCACGGTATGCGCCAACGCGCTGCGCCGCCGTTGCATCGGCGTGCAGGCGCGATTGCATCGCGGCGTGCGCGTCGCCGGGCAGTTCGCCGTCCACGAAGGCGCCCAGTGCCGCGAGGTCGGCCAGATCGTCCTCCGGCACGGCCACGGGCGCGCTGCGCTCGCGTTCGAGATCGTCGTCGTTCATCGCGTCGTCCCCATTGCCTTGCCCACGACCCGCAGCGGCGCGGCCTGGCGTGCCGCGTTTTGCTCCCCGCCTTGCGCCGGTTCCCTGTCGAGCAGCGCGCGCAGATGCTCGCGCGCGCGTGAAAGCCTCGACATCACAGTGCCCGTGGGCACGCCCAGCACCGCCGACGCCTCCTGATAACTGAGTTCCTCCACGCACACCAGCAACAGCACCTCGCGCTGCGCGGCCGGTAGCTGATAAAGCGCGCGCTGCAGATCGCGCAGCACGAGACCGTCCACCTCGCCGCGCGGCGCCTCCAGCGTGCGCCAGGGCGCGCTTTCATCGTCGACGGCAAATTCGCGGCGTCCGCGCAACTGGTCGATGTAGATGTTGCGCAGGATCGTCAACAGCCACGCGCGCAGATTGCTGTCGGGCCTGAACGACGAGGCACGCGACAAGGCTCGCTCGGCGGCGTCCTGCACGAGATCGTCGGCCCAGGCGGCGTCGCCCGTGAGCGTGCGCGCGTAGCGGCGCATGCGCGCGAGCTGCGCGACCACCTGCGCTTCGAATTCCGGCGAGGGGCGGCCGAACACGATGCGCGCCGTTCAGTAGCCACCGCCCGAGGAACCGCCCGAACTACTGGATGCGCCGTTCCCCGAATTCATGTCGCCACAGGCGGCCAGGCCCACGCCCGAAACCACGGTCAACGCAACACACAAGGCACATGCGAGCACACTGCGAAAACGCTTCATGACGTTTCTCCCACCCAGGCGACGCGGGATCGGCAGGAATGCCTGGGAAAAGCGAATTGCCGAATTGCCGATCGGGCCGAAGCGCCGCGATCGGCCAGGATGTTCCGATCGCGCGCATCGACATGTGTTAAACGGAGCAAGCCGCCCGCTTATTCCGGCCTTTTGTCATCGGCGTGATTTTTTTCGACGTGGGCACGCCCGGCACGCGCGGGCACAATGAGAACCATGAACGCGTGCGCCGCCGTACGGTTCGCGTGAACGCGAACCGGCACCATCAAGATGGAGCGAGTGAGGAACTACGTAACAAACTGCAACACGCTACGCCGCGTGCGAGCACGGGAAAATACGGCAACTGGCGTAAAAACTGGCGGGAATTCGTCGCGCACTCGCGCGCATCATGCACTACGCTGTTGAACGTACGGGACGCAACTGCGTCCAACTGCCACAGATCGCACCCCGCTTTCGTGTATTGTTTCAAAGCGCGCCAGACTGCACCACGCGCGCGGCGACGTTGATCCGGCGCGCGAAAAGCCGTGCCGCCCACCATCGTTCATGCACGGGGACGTAACAATGCATTCCTGCCGGCAAACTGCCGGGCCGGCCCGGAGCCGGTATAGTTCTGCAGTAAAGGTTGTCCACGCACGCGCGCTTTGCCGGCACAAGGTAGAATCCCGGCGAGCAAACGTTTCCAATTGAATAGCGGCATTGAGCCGCCCGGCCAGAATTCGTCCATGCCTTCCGCAGAATCGCACCCGCAAAACGACTTCATGAACGCCGCGCGCAAAGAGCGCAAACGCGTTGAAATCTATCTGGTCAATGGCATTCGCCTGACCGGATGCATCGAGTCGTTCGATCAGTACCTGGTGATGCTGCGCACGCCCGTCGGCCTGCAAGGCATCTACAAACGCGCCATCTCCACTATCCAGCTCGACACCGGCACGCGTCCGGGTCCGCGCGCGCCGCGTCCGGCGCACGGCGAGCACACGAGCCGCGGCCCGCACGGCAACCATGGCAGCCATGGTCCGCGTGAACCCCGCGAGCCGCGTGAACCCCGTGAGCCTCGCGAACCGCGCGAGTCGTGGTCGGGATCGCCCTCGTCTTCGTCGTCGCCGGCTTCGTCCGAGCGCACGTCGCAGGACGGCCCGGTCGTCGTCACGCGCCGCCGCCGTCTCTACGGCGCCGTGAACAACGGCGGCAACGGCCAGGATGGTTCGAACAACAGCTAAGGTTGTTTGCATGCGCGGCACTTTCGTGTCGCGCCTCACCCGAAAACGATGCGCGCCACTCGCGCGCATCGCTTCTGTTTTGCCCCCCGCTTCAGCTCCCGCCCCGCTACTTTCGCGCGCCCTTGCAACGCGAACCCCGCCTTGCGTCACGGATTGAGCCTTTGCGTTATCCTGAATGCGACCTTGCTCGCACCCCGGAGAACGCCATGAGCGCATCCAAGCCGAAATCGCCGCCGCCCTCGCAGGAAGATCCGCTCGACGAAGCGCTCGAGGAAACCTTCCCCGCCAGCGATCCGATCTCCATTGATCCGTCACCCTCGCCGCCGCCTTCGCAGCCGAAGCACAAAGACGACGCGAAGAAGGATCACGACACCCATCATCGCCACGGCAAGCACTGAGCCCAACACCGCGCAGCGCGCGCGTTGCGCTCATCCCGCAGCAGAAATGACAAAAGGCGGCGCGTCTTGCGACGCCCGCCTTCGTTGTCATGCACTTCGTCACGCGGACTTGCGCCCGCACGACCGGTTTTGAGCGGAACTCAGTGAACCGGCAAACCGCCTTCGACCTGACGCTGCAGATCGCGCACCTGGCGCTGCACCGCACGCAGTTGATCCTGCGCCGCCGACTTCTCGGCTTGCAGCGCATTAGCCTGATCGCGCGTCTGCTTCTGCTGGTCCGCGACGATCGCCTGCTGCTGTTGCGCGACCTGGAGATCGGCCTGCAGACGGTTCGCGTGATCCTGCGTAAGCGCGATCATGCGATTCGTGAACGCCTTCTGCGCATCGAGACGCGTACGGCGGATCTCGACATCCGAAAGCTGCATCGTCTTCTGCACGAAGTCGCGGTAGATCAGTTCGGCGCGCGTTTCGTCGCTCGTCTTGATGAC
Organism: Paraburkholderia sp.; assembly: GCF_035948235.1. Classification (GTDB taxonomy): domain Bacteria; phylum Pseudomonadota; class Gammaproteobacteria; order Burkholderiales; family Burkholderiaceae; genus Paraburkholderia. The sequence goes on from NZ_DASZJJ010000053.1 coordinate 16,292, forward strand.
GCGCCAGAACGTCTTGTTCTGGAACAGCGCCACGTAGTACGTCATCTCCTTACCGTAGAACAGCAGGCTCGCGCCGTACGTGCCGTTGTAAGTCGTGCGCAGTTCGTTGAGCTCCGAGCCGCGAATCATCTGCTGCAGCTCCGCCACATTGCCGGCGGCGCTTTGCTGTGCTTCGTCCGGCGTAAGCGCCGTGGGTGTGCCCGGCAGCGGCGCCGCTTGCGCGGACTGTGCCTGCTGAACGGCTGCACTCTGGTCCTGCGCGGCAACCGAACCCGCCTGGGCCGCCGCGTTTGCCGCGGCGCTATCTGGAAGCGGTTGAGCGCAGCCCGTTTCAACACCCCCGATCAACAAAAGCGCGGCCAACGCGACTTGTCGAACTCTCCACTTGTAGTCCATGAAGTACCTGTTTTGAACAGTTCTATTTTTACGATTTTACAAATCGGCACAATTATTACTCACTTTCGCCGGTTGCGGGTTCCTCGTCGAAAATTTGGTACTTCCGTATCTTTTCCCACAACACTTTTCGGCTAATTCCAAGGAATTGGGCCGTATCTTTGCGACGCCAACCGTTTGCGTCGAGCGCGGAGAGCAAACGGCCGCGTTCGGCCATATCCCATTTGCTGCGATCGACGATGGGCGCTGCGGGCTCCGCCGCGACCGGCTGCGCGCCGCCCGATCCGGCCAAAAGACGGCGCAGCCGCGTGGCGTCCCAACTGCCCATCTGGCGCACCGTCACGCCCACCCGTTCGGCCAGGTTGCGCAGTTCGCGCACGTTGCCAGGAAAGCGCATCGCCGCGACCGAGTCGGCCAGCCAGTAAGGCAGCTCGGGCAGCGCCTCGAGACGCTCCTCGCCCACCACCGTCGTCACGAAGGCCTTGAAGAGCGCGATCTTGTCCACGGCGCCGCGCTCCTCCAGCGACGGCACGCTCAACTCGATCACCGCAAGCCGGTAGTAAAGATCGGCGCGGAAGTTACCATCCTTGACGTACTGCGGCAGATGGCGGTTGGACGCCGCGACGAGGCGAAAGTCCACCTTGAGCGGCGTGGACGAGCCGATGCGCGTGACCGTGCCATCTTCCAGCACGCGCAGCAGCTTGACCTGCTGATAGAGCGGCAGGTCGCCGATTTCATCGAGAAACAGCGTGCCGCCATCGGCCTGCTCGAAATAGCCTTTGTGGGCAACCGCAGCGCCCGTGAACGAGCCTTTCGCGTGACCGAAAAAGAGCGACTCGAACAGCCCGTCCGGAATCGCGCCGCAGTTGACCGCCACAAACGGGCCGGTGCCGTAACGGTTGTTCTTGCGATGCAGAAGCTCGGCAACGCGCTCCTTGCCGGTGCCGGTCTCGCCGTGCACGAGCACGGTGGTCTCGCAGTCGGCGAAGGTGTCGACTTCCCTGAGCAGCGCGCGCATGGTTTCGGACTCGGCCACCAGCACGTCGGCGCCGGCGGTCTGCGCGGAGTGCGCGCGCAGCTGGATCACGAGCTTGGAGACGAGTCCGCGCAATTCGGCGCAGGTGAAGTCGAGCGGCAGGATGTGCGAATACTCGGCGGGATACGAAGCCGGATCGTTGTCGCGCGGCGCGGCCCCGACCCAGATCACGGGCATACCGTGGGTGGCCTGCCAGTCGCGCAGCACGAGCGCGTTCGTATCGATCACGCTCACGCTGACGACGGCGATCGATGCGCGCGCGGCAATGCGCTGCGGCGAAATCGCGGTGTCGTCGGCGCGGATCACCTCGACGTCGAGGCTCGCCATGCAGCGCGCGACGCGCTCGACAATATCGGCTTTGCCTTCCCAGACGTAGAGGTCGAGTTCCTCGATGGCGGTGGTGGTACGCATCGTGTCTTCTTATTTGACGAGTGTTGCGACGCCGCAGGCGAGCGGAGCGGAGGTCACGGTGGCGACGCCGATCTGGACGCCGAGCAATTGCAGCAAGGGGCCGATGAGCACGGTGTCGAGGCCGCTGAGTACGGGAGACAGCGCGGCGAGCAGTCCCGTCAGAACCGGCATGACAACGCCGTCGATAAGCGCACTCACCGGCGCAAGCAGGATGCCGAGCAAGTCGCTGAGCGGCCCCTGCAACAAGGTCAGTTGCAGACCATTGCTGCCTTCGGTCAACTGGCCGAGCTGGGTGACGAGCGATTGCAGCGTGTTGTCGAGGACCGCGCCAATCTGGTTCGAATTGACCGAATTGCCAGACAGCGCGTTGCCATTGCCATCGAACGAGAGCGTCGACGAGGTCGGACTGACGACTGGAACCTGCAGAGTCGGCGCGCTCACCGTCGCGACATTCATCCCAAGCAACTTAACGCTCGCGATGGTCCAGCGCGCATTCGTACTGGAGCAGGAAAATCCGCTCACCTGGCTTGAGGTCACACCGCTCGCCAACGGGGTGCCCACGCAGATGTTGGCGATCCCGGTATTGACGCCGATTGTCTGCGTGCTCGCCGCCCTGGTTGCCGCACATTGCGCGGACGCTAGCCAGGCCTGGCCTTGCGCCACCACGATGTAGAGCGGCAGTTGCACGTAGACGTTCAGGATGTATGGAATCAGCAGGTAAGTGGCGATGCCCGAATTGGTCGACAGCGTCGCATTCACCCCCAGCAGGATCTGTGCGGTCTTCGCCATCGTGCGCCACGTCGTCGTCCCGGCGATATAGCCCGCTTCGCCCACCGCGATCGACGGCGGCGAAATGACCTGCAAGGTCAGGTTGGCGCTCAGCGGCAGCACGCCGCTCAAGCCGCCCAGACTCACGTTCAGCGCGACCGGCGATTGCCCCGCAGCCGCGATCTCCGCGCCCACGATCAGCATCTGCAGCACGTTGACCGTCGCATCGGCGGCATATTGCGCGTTGGCGACACCCAGTTGCAGCAATGCCTGCGTGCTGCTGTTGAGCGACGCCAGCTGGATCTGGTTCTGCGGACCTTGCGGCACGAGCGACGCGATCGCGGTAAGCGCGTTCTGTGCCGCCGAAACATTGGCCGTCAATGCACCGTCTTTTTGCACTGCGCTGAGCAGGATGTTAGCGAGGCTGTACTGCCCGGCCGTCAGCGATGTCGTCGCAGACAGCAAACCGTCATAGGTCCCAGCCTGCGTCGCCACCGCCGCCAGATCCGAAATCTTCACATTGGCATTGGCGATGCCGTTCCACGACACCAGGTCGAGGTTCACGGCGGTACCGCCCAGCAGCGAACTCAGCAAGCCGTTGAGCAGATTGATCTGGGCGAGCGAGGTGCCCACCTGCAAGGTGCCGACCACCGATGCCTTGGCGGTCGCGGTGGCCGTCAGCGTGCGTTGCGGACCAAGGAAGAAGTACGGCACGGATCGCGTGACCGTCACCAACACGCCGTTGAGCGGCGGTGTCGGGCTGCTGGTCACGAAGCTCATCGAACCGCTGCTGCTCGAATCCCAGCGGCCGCACTGCACGGCCAGCGTGTTGCTCGTGCCGCTTGTCGTGAAGCCGTTGCTGGCCGCGTTTGCCTGCGCGGTCGCAAGCGGCTGGATGCACTGATCGTCCATCTGCTGCACGGCCGCCAGCGCCGCGAGGTCGGCGACATTCTGCAAGGCGCGTTTGGACAGGTAAAGATTCGCCACATCGAGCACGCCGAGCGCCGCAACCGCGATCACGAGGCCGAACGCCGCGACTGCCGCGAACGAGCCGCGCTGGCGCTGCGCGCGGGTAGACGAGGACGCGCGCGAGCGCCACGTCAGGCGTCGACCCACCGCCGTCGCCACGTCAGGCCGGGCCGACCATCGGGAACGCAAGCTCATCTCAGTACGCGCCGCCGCCCAACGACCCTGTGCTGCTGCCGCCCTGACCACTGCCCGACTGCATCGTCGATCC
>NZ_DASZJJ010000054.1:0-15747 GCF_035948235.1 Paraburkholderia sp.
CTTCGCCACGCCGAATTGCGGCGGCATGATGCGACGGATTTCCAATACCTTCAATGCGGAACGGCCCAACAGAATCGCGGCGAGAATTCGCGCGAATACCGCCGCAGCCAGCACGTTTTGCAACGTCGCGCCCATCCACAACGCTGCGCCGAGCGGCAGCAACTGGAACAGGAATGTGCCGATCGTCTGATTCGTGTTGTAGACGCCAAATCGTTCAGCGCCGTTGATCGCCCCGGCGAACACCCAAGACACGTTGGCAATCGGAATCGCCACCGCGAGCCACGGCAGCGCCATATAGACCTCATGCTGCAACTCGGGCGACACCTTGGTGAAGTACGCGGTGTACAGAAACGCGCCGAAATAGATGATCAGGCCGCCGATCACACCGGTCGCGAGGTTGAGCCACGTCGCGCTCCAGAACACGCGCGCGCTCTCGCCCTTGTCGCCCGAGGCGCGCGCCTTCGAGATGAGGTTCTGCGCGGCCATGATCATGCCGAGATCGAGAATCCCGAAGTAGCCGATCAGGGTCCAAACGAGACTGATCACGCCGTAGGGCTCGACGCCGAGCAGCTTGATATACGACGGCACGGTCACGAGCGAGACGAAAGTCGGCAGCACCAACCCGAAGAAGTTGATCGCTACGTTCTTGAGAATGCCTTTGTCCATCGGATGCCTTGGGTTTGACTACATTTGCCTGGTATTGCGAAGAAAGCGGTCATGCCATTCGTTGTGTCATGGTTTCCAGCGATACATCATCACTTTCCCGCGCGCGTCTTCTTCGACGAACACGAGGTACTCGCCATTGCTGCGCTTCGCGGCGCTGATGCCGTTGGGTACGTCGACCCAACCCGACGCGCTGCCCACTTCCGGGCCTGGACGGATCACGCCGAGTTCCTTGCCAGTGTCCTTGTCCCACACGTGCACTGCGCCGACCGGCTCGACGCCGAAGAGGTATTGCCCTTCAACGGTGAGGCCGATGATCGTGGCGATAGGCTTGGTTTGCGTCGTCCACGGCAGCGTGATCGAATAGCGCTGCACCGGATTGCCGCTCGACCATTTGTCATAACGCACCAGCACGCGGCCCACTTCTTTCCAGAAGCCGCGATCCACCGGCGTATCGGGCGTATAGCCGGTCACATACATCGTGTCGGTGTCGGGCTCGTAGATCGCGCGATGCAGTTCGGTGAACGGTTGCGGCACCGGGTACTGCGTCAGGTTCGAATACGAATAGATGGGGTTGCCCTTCGCATCGAGTCCGCCGAAACGGAAGCGATAAATGCCCTTGTTATCTCGGGTGCGCCAGATATCGCCGGCGCTATCGACCCACCAGCCCCAGCCGCCCGCGAGCTTCGTGCCGCTCGTGTTGAGCGTGAATTCGTCCGTGTTGAACTTGCCGTCGCCGTTCACATCGCGCCAGATCCAGTCGCCGCCTGGCGGCGCATTCGGCACGTGCAGGACCGGACGCTCGCGCCCCGCGATGAAGCCCGATGGAATCGCCACTTCGCCGTCGCGCTGCGCGTCGAAGCGATAGATCTTGAGATGGTCCGCGTACATGTCCGTCAAGAACAGGAACGTGTGGCCGTTCAAAGAACGCGCAGTCGGCAAACCGGGCCATTGATCCGTATGGAATACGGGGTCGTCAGGGTACTTGAACCGATTCGACAGGAATCCTGCATATTTCCAGTCCTGACCCGGTGGCTTCGACAGATCGAGTTCGAAGCGCTTGTTGCCCGTATAGACGCTATTGGGCCGCGCCGGGTCCACCCAGGCGCCATCCACGAACAGCAGGCCTTCCAGGTTCCAGAGACGCTTGCCCGCAGGCGTGTAGCTTTCGAGCGTCGCGCCCAGGCCGGCGCCGATAGTGTCGTGACGCGGCCCGATGCCGTTGGTCGAAACGTAGATGTTGCCCTTCGCATCCGTGCCTACGCCGGTCAGGCCATTGAAGCGGCCGGGACCGGGGCGGCCGGCCACGCCGGAGAAAATTCCGCCGCGCTCGCCCAGCGTGCCGCTTTGCGTGTAGCCCTTGCCGCTACGCGAATAAATGAGGATCTGCTGACGCGGCCCGTTGTCTGCAACCAGAATGCGTTGCGAAGGATCGACCGCCAGATCGACGGCCACCGAGTCGCCGGGCAACTCGAACGTCTCACCCAGCGGCTTGCCGTCGGCGGCATAGTGCGCGACGCGCGGCGCACGATCGGTGGCGGTGCCCGTGAGCACCCAGAGCGTGCCATCAGCCGCAAGGGCGATACGGCCCGGCTCGTGCACGTCGAACTGCGACTTGCGCTGCATCGAGTTCGCGTCATAGACCTCGATGCGGTTCATCGCCGTATTGCTCACGTACAGCAACGTATCGGTTGCGGCGAGGCCGCCAATGCCCGGTTGCGTGCCGGTCGGCACGTCGGCGATCTTGAGGAAAGCGCCCGCAAGCTGCGCATGCGGATTGAGCGGCTGCGGGGAGGCCTGGAAGGCCGCGGCGCGCTTTGGCTCGTCCAGCGGTCTGCGCGTGATGCCAAACCACTGGCGGCCCTTATCCGGCCAGATGCCGCTGCCGACCAGATGGCCCTTTTCGTTGCCCACGCCGACCGCCGCATATAGATAGCGATGATTGACGGCCACTGCGTTGCCGCCCTGCCCGCCCCACCCGTGCGTGCCGCCGGCAAAGCCGAGCGCCTTGCCATCCTGATACGCGCTGATTTCGCCGCCGCTCTCGTCCCACGGCGCGTCCGTATAGACCTTGCCTTCCGGCGTGACGGCAATCGCGGTGACGTTGATCTGCATCCACGTCCCCTGTCCGTAACCAAAGCTGTTACCGATCCACGAGGACGTCACATTGAGTTGCGGCGCGGCAATCGTCTGCACCGAAGAGGTACAGGCGAACGCGCTCAGCGCGGCAAGCGCCAGCGTCCTGCGCATACGGCGACCGGGAATCGGAAACGGCAAGGCAATTCCTCCGTGGTGACGGCAATCTGGCTGGATCATGCCGTACATTTCCGGATAAAAATGGCCCCACAAAAACCGAAAATAATTCAAAAAAATTCAATGTTTTTTGATGTCTTTTGAACGACTTACAGCGTAAATGCGAAATAAATGGCGCAGCGCAGCAACCGCCCGCCTCACAAGGCAATCCGGCTGTTTTCACGCACTCTGATAGAGGAAATATTTTCCGGACTGACTCTGTAATTAGCCGAATTTACCGAATCAAAATCCCATTCATTTTTAAATCGGCATGCCGATATATTTCGATTTTTTGAATCGGTTTTTGCCCATTAAATTCTTTCTAGAATCGATCGGACTGTGCATGCATGCAAACCACCGGATAGCCGATGACCGTCAACAGCCTCGCCAGCCCACCGCCACAACACGCTCACCGCATCGTCCAGCTGGACGGCATGCGGGCCATTGCCGTGCTCGCCGTGTTCGCGCAGCACGCCTTGCGCGCGCCGCTCTGGATGGGCGTCGATCTGTTCTTCGTGCTGAGCGGCTTTCTCATCACCGGCATCCTGATGGAGCGCAAGGCACGCGGGCAGTCGTATTTCAGCTACTTTTACGCGCGCCGGGTGCGCCGTATCCTGCCGCCGTACATCCTGCTGATGATCGTTTCATCGCTGCTGTTCGGCTTTGGCTGGGCGCAATACTGGCCGTGGTACGCGTTCTTTGCCACCAATATCGGCGACGCGCTCGGCCAGAGTGGACATGACAGCCTCAATATCCTCTGGTCGCTCGCGGTTGAAGAGCAGTTCTATATTTTCTGGCCCTTCGTGGTGCTGTTGCTGCCGCAACGTTTGCTGGCCGTGGTGGCCGCCTCGTTGATCTTTATCGTGCCCGTGCTGCGCGCCATCGCGACGCCATGGTTCGCCACCTACTGGCCGATCTACTATCTCACGCCGTTTCGCATGGACCTGCTTGCGGCAGGCGCCCTGCTCGCCGTGCTCGTGCGGCGCGACCGCAATGCGCTCGAACGCTTCAAACTGCCCGCGGCAATATTGTTTTTCGCGGCGCTCGCCGTGCTAGCCTGGCTGCATCTGCACTATCCGCGCTTTCGCGGCATGAATACGCCGCTGTCGAATGCCCTGCTGTATAGCGTTTCGCTGGTGCTGTGCACGTCGGCGGTGGTGTTCGCGCTGCAATCGAAAGGCATCGTCAAGCGCGTGCTCAGCCATCCGGTGCTCGTCTATATCGGCACCATCAGCTACACGATCTACCTGATTCACCTCACGATTCTTTACGCGGTGTGGCCTCTCCACTACAGCCGCCCGGTGAGCGCCGCCATCGCGCTCGCCATCACGCTCGTCTATGCAAGCGCGAGCTGGTTCCTGTTCGAAAAGCGTCTCACGCGCGGCCCTGCCCGTCGCGAGGCCCTCGCAACTCCGGTTCGCAACACGGTAAGCGAAGCAATGAGCACCACCACCAGCTCGCAGTCCTGAAAGACCGATTCCACATCATGTTCGCTACTTCAAAGGCACACATATGAACGAACGACGCAAAGCGATCATCACCGGCGTATCCGGCCAGGACGGCGCATATCTGACCAAACTGCTGCTCGACAAGGGCTATCAGGTGGTCGGCACTTATCGGCGCACCAGTTCGGTCAACTTCTGGCGCATGAACGAACTCGGCGTCACCGATCATCCGTCGCTCGAACTCGTCGAACACGATCTCACCGATGCAGGCTCGACGATTCGCCTGCTCGAGCGCGCCCAGGCCGGCGAAATCTACAACCTCGCCGCGCAGAGCTTCGTGGGCGTTTCGTTCGATCAGCCTGTGACCACCGCAGAAGTCACCGGCATCGGCGCGCTCAATCTGCTCGAAGCGATTCGCGTGATTAATCCGCGTACGCGTTTCTATCAAGCCTCCACTTCCGAAATGTTCGGCAAGGTGCAGGCCGTGCCGCAACGCGAGGACACGCCGTTTTATCCGCGCAGTCCGTACGGCATCGCCAAGCTGTTTGCGCACTGGTCCACCGTCAATTACCGCGAGTCCTACGATATCTTCGCGACCAGCGGCATTCTCTTCAATCATGAATCGCCGCTGCGTGGCCGCGAATTCGTGACGCGCAAGATCACCGACGCCGTCGCCAAGATCCGCCTGGGCAAGCAGAGCGTGCTGGAGCTGGGTAACCTGGACGCCAAGCGCGACTGGGGTTACGCTTCCGAATATGTCGAAGGCATGTGGCGCATGCTGCAGGCCAACGATCCGGATACCTATGTGCTCGCAACTGGCCGTACCGAGACCGTGCGCGATTTCGTGACGATGGCCTTCGCCGCTGCCGGTTATCAGCTCGAATGGTCGGGCCGCGCCGAACGCGAAACAGGCGTGGATATCTCGACGGGCCGCACGCTGGTGCGCGTCAGTCCGCGTTTTTACCGACCCGCCGAAGTCGAACTGCTGATCGGCAACGCCGACAAGGCGCGCAGCAAACTCGGCTGGGAACCGCAAACCTCGCTTGAACAACTCTGCCAGATGATGGTGACGGCAGACCTTGCACGCAACGAACGACATGACACGTTCTGATTCTTCCAGCGCGGCCCCGGCGCCGCGCGCGCTCATTACCGGCGTGAACGGCTTCACGGGCCGCTATATGGCTGCGCGTCTGGCGGCCGACGGTTACCGCGTCTGGGGCACCGTGCGCGCCGGTGAAGCCGATAACATCGGCCTTCTACCGGGCGACGCAACGCCGCTGGCCGCCGATCTGCTCGACCGCGAGGCGCTTGCGCACGCGGTCGAAACGGCGCGGCCCGACGTAGTGGTGCATCTCGCGGCGGTCGCCAACGTGGCCGATGGCGATGTCGCGCGCACTTACGTGGTCAACGTGGTGGGCACGCGCAATCTGCTCGATACGCTCGCGCATCAGCGTCATGTGCCGCGTGCGGTTCTGGTCGCCAGCAGTGCGAACGTCTACGGCAACGTCACGCCCGGCATCATCGACGAAACCGTCGCTCCCCAACCCGCCAACGATTACGCGGTCAGCAAGCTCGCGATGGAATATGTCGCGAAGCGCTGGAACGCGCAGTTGCCGCTGGTAATCACGCGCCCGTTCAATTACACGGGCGTGGGCCAGAGCACCGACTTCCTGTTGCCCAAGATCGTCGAGCATTACGCGCGCGGCGATCGTTCGATTTCACTCGGCAATACCGATGTGAGTCGCGATTTTTCCGATGTGCGCGATGTGGTCGATGCCTACGCGAAGCTCATCGAAGTCGCGCCGCGCGGCAAGATCGTCAATGTCTGCTCGGGCACAGGCTGGACGTTGGGTGAATTGCTGGCGACGCTTGCGCGTATCGCGGGCTATGCGATCGAAGTGAAGGTCGATCCGCGTTTCGTGCGGGCGAACGAGGTGCGCCATCTGGTTGGCTCGAATGCGAAACTGCGCACGCTGGTGGGCGAAAGCGAACGCACGTCCATCGAAGAAACCCTGCGCTGGATGTACGAGGAAGCACGCAAACGTCTGCGCCCCGCGTGAATCACTGTAGCTCGTTTATTTGTCGCCGCCCTTCCGGGCGGCGATTTCGTTTCAACGCTTGATTGCCTCGATGCGCAACTCAATGCGCGGCAATCGCTTCGGCGTAGACATCGGCCACGCGCCTTGCAATTACCGCATTATCGAAGTGCTCGCGCGCGTAGCGTTTGCAGGCTTCTTCGTCCGGCAGCTTGATGCGGCCCGAGAGCGCAGCGTCGATACCTTCGGCAATCGCCGCCGCGCCCGTTTCAGGTAGCACGAGATCCGGCGACAGTCCCGCCACCGCTTCCGGCAGGCCGCCCACCGGCGTCACCAGCACCGGCGTGCCGGCGGAAAGCGATTCCACGGTAATCAGGCCGAAGCCTTCGAGCGCCACCGTCGGCACGATGCTGAGCGTCGCGGCGCGGTAGAGCGACGGCAGATGCGCGTCGGGTACGAAGCCCAGCAGTTTGACGTTCCCGGTGAGGTCCGCTGCCTCGATACGCTGTTGCAGTTCCGCTTCCAGCCGTCCGCGCCCGGCAATCAGCAGCAGAATATCGGGGTGACGCTGCTTGACCTGCTTGACCGCATCAATCAGATCTTCCAGGCCCATGCGACGCACAAGCCGGCGCACGGCCAGCACGATCGGCCGGTTCTGCGGCAATTGCAGACGCAGACGCGCCTCGCCCTGCGAGCAGGCCGGGTCGAAATGCGCCGTATCCACGCAGCCCGGCACGATCCGCACACGCTCGGGCGGAATCGCATAGCGCTTCGTGAGAATGTCACCGAAGGCCTTCGACAACACGATCAGTCGCGACGATCGTTCGTACACCGATTGTTCCAGCGAATGCTTGATGCGCTGGCTCAGTGTGGCCGCGCCTTCGACAAAGCTTTCGTCGGCCCACGGTCCCTGAAAATGCGAGACCTGCGGAATGCCGCGCGTGACGTCAAGGCCCGGAAAGGTATACAGCGCGAAATGCGAGGAAATCACATCCGGGCGATGGCGGCGGATTTCGGTGCGCAACGCGCGGCGCGCGTCCATCAAGCGCAACGGCAACGCGCGCGCCGCCGAGCCGAAGCCCTGGATCGCGCCGCCGCTATCTTCGGCCACCTTGGGCGAGCCTGCCACGACACCGCGCACATGCACGCCCGCACCCGGCAGCGCGCCCACGAGCGAGTAATACATGCGGTCGAGGCCGCCGGCGCGTTCGGGGAACCAGTGCATGCCGATCTGTAGCGAATGGATGGAATGTTTCGTCATCGCATGTCCTTGTGATTCAAACTTGTTATGCAACGTTGGGCGCAACGTGTTCCGCGTGTTCCGACTGCGAATCGTTGTGCACCGCCGCGCCCGCTTCCCCGGCGAGTTGCCGGTAAAGCGCGATGTATTGAGCGGCCATGCGCGCCCAGCCGAAGCTGCAGGCCAGTTCCGCTGCGGCCGCGCCCATTGCGACACGGCGCGGGGTATCGTCGGCGAGTTGCTGGATCGCACCGGCAAGCGCACGGGCGTCGTCCGGATCTTCCAGCACGATGCCGCAGTCGGGCGTGATGATTTCCGCGCCGCCTGCCGTGCGAGCGGTCACCACCGGCAAGCCCGACGCCATCGCCTCCAGCAGCGAAAGGCTCATTGCTTCGTAGCGCGAAGGAAAAACATAGCTGTCGACGCTGCGCATCAGCACCGGCATTTCGCGCACCAGACCGAGAAAATGCACGCGCGAGGCAATGCCGAGTTCGCGCGCCATCTCCGGATACGGACTGCCGGGCAGATACCCCGCCACGGCCAGATGCACATGCTCGGGCAACTGCTTGAGCGCGTGCAGAACTGTGCCAAGATTCTTGCGCGGCGTGCGCAGATCGCCCACGAATAGCAGCAGGAATTTATCGGCGGGGAGTTCGAACTTCGCGCGATCGGCAACAGCGCCGGAGAAGCCGCGCGTATCCACGCCGTTATAAATCACGTCGAGCCGTTCGAGCGGATTGCCGCCGCAAGCGCGGATTTCATCGGCGACCTTGCGCGACACCGCCGCGATTACGCGCGAGCGCCGGTAGGCCCAGCGCTCCAGCACCGCATTCGCACGCGTATAGACGAACTGGTATGCCGACCACACGCCACGCGTGAGACCGAACGGGTAATACTTGCTGCGCGCCCAGCCGCCGTGCACGAAGTGCGCGGTATTGACATCGGCCTGTGCCCAGGTAATGAAGCCATTCACATGCAGCACGTCGTATTCGCGGCGATGTCGCTTGAGCCAGAGCGCGCTGCTGAGCGCAAAGACCTGCTGACGCAACAGATTCGTCGGCCACAATTTAGACGGTTGCACGCGCACCCATTTCACTTTCGGATGCGCAAGCAGTTCCGGCGCGACGTGCGAAGCCACCAGCGTGACCTCGAACCCTTCGTCGAGCGCCGCGCGCGCGATTTCGTGGTTGACGCGCCCCTGGCCGTCGTTATGGCGCACCACGTGCGTGACGATTGCGACTCTCAATCGGAGACCTCCGTTGTCGGGGAATTGCCTGGGGTAATGTCTGGAGTACTGCCGCTGGCCTGACGGCGCGTCATCCTGCGCCAGTGCCCAGCGCTGAGAATGGAAAAAACACTGGAAAACAGCAGCAGGCCGCCCGTGCCCACTAGCGAATTGGTAAACACCAGCATCGCGAAGATCGACACCATCAGGCTGAGGCACGCGCAGACATAGCGGTCATCGGGCATGCGCAGCGCCACGCGCACCGCGCGCGCCAGCAGCCACAGCACACCCGACATGTACATCAGCGTGCCGGGCCATCCCAGCACGAACGGGATATTCATCACGCCGCTATCGAAGCTGCCGTACTGGCCAAGCTGGCCGTTGCTGCTGGAGAGCTTGGTCGACGCACCGGTCGCGCCCAGGCCCTCGCCCGTCACGTCGGTAAAGGCCGTTTTGGCGAAGTCGGCGTAGAACTGGTTACGCGCCTCGTAGCTCTGGTCGTCGCTCAGGTTCACGAGCGTATTCAGACGCTGCTGCATGCGGTCGGCAACCGGGCCGAAGGTCAGCAGTGGTACGCAAATGCCCGCGAGCACGAACGCGCTCACGATAATGCGCACACGCACCTTGTTGCTCGACTTCATCAACTGGATCACCATCGCGATGGCCCAGCCGCCCCACGTCGAGCGCACCAGCGAGAGCGCGAACGAGAAGAAGCCGAACGCCGCCGCAATCCAGCGCACGCGATGCTTGCCCGCCATCACCAGCACCATGGCACCCATCATCGCGAAGGCGAATGGACCCGACGAATTCATCGTGCTGAACACCCGCACGCCGAGCGGCACCGGGTCGCCCTGCGAATTCATGTCGGAGCCGATCATCCACATTGCGTCCCACGGCGGCATGATGAAGAACTGCACCAGGCCGTACGCACCCATCACCAGCATGCCGTAGATAAAGGTATTGACGATGGTGTCGCGGCTTTCTTCGTACTGGCGCGTGAGCACCATGATGTGAAAGCCGATCAGCAGCGGATAGACCCAGTTCGCCAGGTCGAACACGGCCGCGGCCGGCCCGTTCGCCACCACACCCACGACAAAGCCATAGCCGATACCGAGCAGCGCGAGCAGCAGCGGCAGGCCGCGACGTTGCGCAAGCACAGGGTAATAGCGCAGCAGCGACAGCCCGCTGATCATCGTGACCGCGAGCGGCGCGACCTGAATCAGGCTGGTGGGCGTGAAGCCGCCCTTGCCGTAATCGGCGAGACGGCGCACCTCGGGGCTCAGAAACCACAGCCACCACATGAAGCCGATATAGCGCACCGGATTCACAAAATAGAGCCACAGGCCGGTGGCGATCGCGAGAACCGGGAACGCGAGCGTGAGCACCGAGCCCTGATGCGCGAGGATCAACAGCGCAGTGAGCGTCCACAGTGCGATGACCGGCAACGTATCGCGGCCCATCGCGCGGCGCAGGCCCGATTTCTGGGCGCGCTGCGCCGGTGGCGATGCAGCGCCTGGCGGCATGGGACTGGGAACGGTAGACGGCATGCGCATCATCACATCCCGCGCGGCAACTGGCCGCTCGCGCCTGCCGCCATCGTGGCGCGCGTGCTGGTTTGCGTGCGCGGATCGCGTTCAAGCAGCATTTCGCGCGTGAGCTGTGCGTGCTGGCGTGCGTAATTCTCGGTCGTGAGGTCGCGCGTATTCAGTTGTTCGCAGGCCTCACGCGCCTGCGCGAGTGCGCGCGCGGGATCGTCCACGAGTGCATTGACGGCGTCGCGCAACTGCTGTGCGTTAAATGGCTCGATATAGAACGCGGCTTGATCGTCGAAGTAATCGTCGAGCGCGCCCACTTTCGTGACGATCATCGGCTTGCCGAGCGCCGCCGCTTCCAGCATCACGGTGATGCCCGAGGCGTGCGTGTTGGGACGCAGCGGCACGACGATAATATCGGCCCAGTCATAAAGCGCGTGCTGCTGCTGGATGCCGGAGACGCGCACGATCTCCACGTTCGCCGCGCGCGCCGAGGCCGGCATGCGCCGGCGCGTCGCGATCCGCACTGCGTAGCGCGCGTCGTCGCGCAAGGCGGCCACCAGCGTGGTCCAGTCGCGGTCGCGATCATTGCCTATCGCCGCCACGCGCACGGGCGTATGCGGCTTCCAGTGCGAAGGCGGACAGAGCGGGAAATCCAGTGTATTGAGCCCGTAAAGCAGCGGCGTTGCCGCGCGGCCGAAATAATCCTTGCACAGCGCCGCGTTTTCGCTGGCGAGCGTGGTGAGGCGGTCGGCACGCGCAAGCAGACGCTTATAGAAGGCGCGGCGCAGGCCGCCGTAGCCTTGCCAGCGGTCGAGCAGCCAGACGCTTTGTGCGAGCAGCAGAGGCCGCGCACCGCCCTTTTTCGCCTGCATCAGCAGCACGAGCGCCACGGCCAGATGCTCCTGCTCTGTGTGCGTCCAGATCACATCCGATTCGAGCATCGCGCGGCGGTTACGCCAGGCGTGAATAAAGTCGAAGCCGAGCGCCGCCTTCAAGGCACGGCGCACGAAACGCACGGGCTTGCCTTCGCGCGCATCGTGTGCGTAATTGAGCGAAAACTCCGCCGATTCGGCGTGATGGTAGCCATAAAGCGAGCCGATATTCTCGCCTTTGCGATAGTGGCGCGGATCGGCGCCGTAAAACAGGTGCACGTGGACGTTCGTACTGCTCATTCGGGGTCCTCCGTAAATTCGTGTGCGCTCGCGTCGATCATCGATCGACACGTGAAGCGCGTTTTCGGGCAGCTTCGTCAGGCCATCGCCCGACGCGCTTCGCGCGCGCCGCCGCGTACCGCGCGCCAACGCGCTAAAGCCACGCCCACGGAACCCGAGCGCACCGCGCTCAAGCCCGTGAGCAGCAGCCCCGGGTAGACGCGCGTGCCGACCAGCGCCCACCACCACCACGCGGTTTCGCGGTGCAGCGGCGCGAGATGGCCGCGCAGGATCAGATGGAAATTGAAGGCGCCGTTGCGGATCGAGGCGAGCGTCTGCGCATTGCGCGGATCTTCGCCGGGACGCGGCGCGGGATAGTGATCGACGGCGACGAGCGGGTCGTAGACGAGCTTCCAGCCCGCGCGCTTCACGCCCATGCTGAAGGCCATATCGTTGTGTGTCTGGGCGCCGGTGCCGCGCAAACGGCGGTCAAAGCGCAGATCGCCGATGGCCGCACGCCGGTAGCTCATATTGGCGCCCTTGAGCAGATCGACTTCGCGCGCCTCGCCCACTCCCAGATGATGGTTGCCGACAATGCGCCCGGTGCGCTGCACGCGCCCCACCAGTTCGCGCTCGCCATCGAGCACACGGCCTTCCTCATGCACCCAGTCGCGCCCGCCCAGCGCACCGAGTTTCGCGTCGGCTTCGAAATGCGCGGCGATGCGTGCAACCCAGTCGGCGCGGGGCGCGGCGTCGTCATCGGTGATGGCGATCACATCGCCCGTTGCCGCCTCCAGGCCACGATTGAGCGCGGCTACCTGGCCAGGTTCGTCGACCGTCGCCACTTCCACGTTGAGCACGCGCGGCGTCACGTGTTCGGCCAGACACGCATGCGTGGCGGCGTCGTCGGCGCGCGCCACCACCACAATCTGCTCGGGCGCGCGCTGCTGGCACAGGAGTGCCGAAAGACAGCGCGCCAGATCTTCAGGACGCCGATACGTCGGCACGAGCACGGTCACTTTCATCGCGTGGTCTCCCTTCATCAGGCGCTCAGGTATTCCTGAACCGCGTCGTAGCCATAGCCGTAGCTGCCGCGTGCGCGCGCCGGCACGCCGTTGAAGACGCCGCCCGTCACACGTACGCCCGCATTGCGCAGACGCTTGAGCGTATCGGCGATCTCGCCTTCGGTATGCATGCCCGAACGCAGCACCACAAAGGTCGAGCCCGCATGGCCGCCGATGATGGCGGCATCCGTCACGGCCAGCACCGGCGGCGTATCGACAAGCAGAATGTCGTAGCGCTTGGCAAGGCCATCGAGGTATTGGCCCAGACGCGGCGACATCAGCAACTCGGACGGATTAGGCGGACGGCGGCCGCACGAGATGAAGTGCAGGTTATCCACTTCGGTCGCACGAATAGCCTCGTCCAGCGCGATCTGTCCAGAAAGCAGTTCGGAAAAGCCGTTTTCCTGCGGGCCGCCCAGATAGCGTTCGAGCGCGCCACGGCGCATGTCGCCGTCGATCATCAGCACACGCTTGCCCGAGTGCGCCAGCAGCACGGCCAGATTCGCCGTGAGAAAACTCTTGCCCACGCCCGGCACCGAGCCGGTCAGCGCGACCACATGATTGCGCGCATCCATCACGCTGAACTGCAGCGAAGTACGCAGCGAGCGCAGGCTTTCAACCGTGAGATCCTTGGGCGCCGCATTGGCCAGCACTTCACGCAAACGCGTGCCGCCGCGCACCGGCGCGCGCTTTTCGAGCACCGCCTGTTCGGCCGAGAGCGGCACGAGGCCATACACCGGCAACTGGAAATTACGCTCGATGACGTCCGGATCGACGATGCCCTTGAACATGTTCCGGCGCATCAGCACGAAGCCCGTGCCCAGAATCAGACCCAGCATCGTGGCCGCCGAGATGATCAGCAGCTTCTTCGGCTTGGAGGGCTTGCCCGGGCGCATCGCCGGATCGACGATATGCACGTTGCCGCCCGTGCCCACGCGCTGCACGGAAAGCTCCTGAATGCGATTGAGCAGCAGCACGTAGATGTCTTCCGCCACCTTCGCATCGCGTTGCAACTGCACGGCCTTCACTTCGGTCGCCGGCAGATCGCGGAACTTGGTGTCGTACTTGGCGCGCTCGCCTTCCAGTTGCGCGAGCTGCTGGCGCGCCGCGATCAGCACCGGATGCTGGTCGCCAAAGCGCTGTTGCAGCGAGGCAATCTGCAATTGCAGCGCCGAAATCTGCTGCTCGTATTGCACACTGCCGTCCAGATAGATCTTGGCTTCGTCGCTGGCGTTGATCGAACCCGACTTGCTCTGATAGGCGGTAAGCGCGGCTTCGGCATTTTCGAGGTCGGACTTCAGACGCGGCTGTTCGCTGCGCAGGAAGTCGAGCATCTTGCTCGCATCGGCCTGCTTGGTGGCGACGTGTTCGCGCAGATACGACTGCGCGACGGCATTCGCCACCTGAGCGGCGTGATCGGGATCGTTGTCTTCGAGCGAGATGTCGATCACGCCCGTCTGCTTGCCCTGCTCCTGCACCTTCACGGCGTTCTGGAAGCCCGTGACGGCGTCCAGATCGTTCAGGCGCACCACCGTGAAGCGCGTGCCGGGGCGTGCCTTCAGATCGCTCACAAGCATCGTGACGCCGCCGCCCTGCACCTGCTGACCAACCGTGCCTTCGACCAGACGCCCGCCATCGGGACCCGAAATCACAAAGCGATTGTCGTCGAGCGCAGTCAGCGTGAGCTTCTTGCCTTCAAGCTCAGGCGACACTTCGATCGAATCCACATTGGCGACTTCGCCGCCCCATGCGTAGCTGCCCAGGCCAAACCACGCACGCGAGGGCGTGCCCGGCGTCGCCAGACGCGCGGCGAGGCTCCCCACCACCGGCAAGGTGACCGGCGAGACCGTGAAGTTCAGCTTGAACTGCTTGACGACCGGCTCGAGCACGCTGCGGCTCTGGATCATCTGGATTTCGGCATCGGTCGGCAAGGAGCCTTGCTGGCCGTTCGAAATGTTGGCGCCCGACTGCGTTTGCGTCAGCGCCTGCGAGGTGTAGTCGGCCTGCTCGACGCGCACCTGCGTGTCGGCGGTATAGACCGGCTTGGCGACGAAGCAGTAGAACACGGCGCAGCCCACCACCACCGCCGCGATCGCGATGAGCCAGCCGATGTCGTCGATGATGACGCGCAGCAACTGGCCGAGGACGACGTCCTCTTCCTCTGTGCGGGCCGCCGGGGCCGCCTGACTGTTGGCTTGAATGCTCACGATTCGATCCCGTAGTAACTCGTGTTGCGAGGAAGGAATGACCGCACGCTGTTAGCGCGTGATCTGCTTCAGGTAGAAGACCGTCTGCACGGTCGGCAGAACCTGCTGCAACACACGGTTGAAGGTGGTCGAAGAGGCCGTGCCGACGTACACGACATCCAGCGGCTTGAGCTGGAATTGCGACGACAGCATGATCGCGTCGGGCTTGGTCATGTCGAGGCGGTAGATCTCCGGCTGGGTCGGATTACCCTTCATGCCGCGCATCACGAAGATCTGGCGCGGGTTCGCGTCGGTATCGAGAATGCCGCCTGCCGCCGTGAGCGCATCGGCAATGGTCAGATTGCCGCGAATCAGACCGGTTTGCAGCGGCGTTTTCACTTCGCCCATCACGAATACTCTGCTATCCGAACGATCCGGCACATTAACGATATCGCCGTCCTGCAGCATCACGTTCTGCGTCGCGTCGCCAGAATCGAGCATGCGATTGGCGTCGAGCGTATAGAGCTTGCCGTTACGCGTGAGACGCACGCGATTGATGTCGGCGTTGTCAGTGGTGCCACCCGAACGCGTGATCGCGTCGACCAGCGACAGCGGCACGTCGCTCATCGCCAGCGGACCGGGCGTCTTGACGTCGCCCGTCACCTGGATCTTCTGGCTGCGATAGGCGAGCACGCGCACGTCTACCTGCGGATTCTTGATATACGGCCCGAGTCCTGAGGCGAGCTGGTCGCGCAACTGGCCCGGTGTCTTGCCCGCGGCCATCACACGGCCCACGAACGGAAAGTAGATCGTGCCGTCCTTCGCGATGGTCTGCCCGTAAGGGTCAGACTGACCGGAGAGCGCATTGGTGTACGGCTGCGTGAGCGCCTGCCCCACCGTCTGCGTGGTG
>NZ_DASZJJ010000055.1:0-24213 GCF_035948235.1 Paraburkholderia sp.
ACGGCAATCATTTTCGTCGTCGCCATCCTGGTCGGCCGCGCGCTGTGGGTTCATTACATGGACGAGCCGTGGACCCGCGACGGCCGCGTGCGCGCCGAAGTGGTGAACATCGCCCCCGACGTCTCCGGCGCCGTGGTCGAGCTGCCCGTGAAGGACAACCAGTTCGTGCACAAGGGCGACCTGCTGATGCAGATCGACCCGTCGCACTATCAGATCGCCGTCGAACAGGCCGAGGCCGCCGTGGCCGCGCGCAAGGCGGAACTGACCATGAAGCTCGACGACGCACGCCGCCGCGCCGACATGGACAGCCTGGTGGTCTCGCAGGAAAACCGCGAAAACGCCTCGCACACCGCGAATTCGGCGCAGGCGCAGTACCAGCAGGCGCTCGCCGCGCTCGACGCCGCCAAGCTCAACCTCGACCGCACGCGCGTGATCTCGCCGGTGGACGGCTATATCACCAACCTGCAGGTGTTCAAGGGCGATTACGCGATCGGCGGGCAGGCCAAGCTCGCCGTGGTGGACAGCCACTCGTTCTGGGTCTACGGCTACTTCGAGGAAACCAAACTGCCGCACGTCCAGGTGGGCAACAAGGCCGATATCAAGCTGATGAGCGGCGGCACGCTCGAAGGCCACGTGGAAAGCATCTCGCGCGGCATTTACGATCGCGACAATCCGCAAAGCCGCGAACTGCTCGCCGATGTGAACCCCACGTTCAACTGGGTGCGCCTCGCGCAGCGAGTGCCGGTGCGCATCCACATCGACAAGGTGCCGGACGGCATGATTCTCTCGGCAGGCACGACCTGCACGGTGGTGGTCAAGCCCGGCGCATAAGCGCTGCAAAACCGCTGCATCGACGATGGATGAGCAACATGGAGCGCCTGCGGGCGCTCTTTTTTATGCGCGCGCTTTGTGCCAGAGTTTCCGACGCGCCGAACGTTGTTTTAACGCACACCCCAGGCATCGACTCCGACAGACTCCGTCAGCGACCTGCTAAACAATGTCAGCTATTCGACCATGCGGTCCTGCGCTTTGATACGCATCAACACATGGGCGGTTCACACCTAGGACTATTCTGACTTTACGGTCCTTCGCCAAGTGAATCGCGTGAGCTTCCTCTACGAGCACATTCCCCAGGTCTTCGCACGTTATTCGAGCGCGCCGACAGTCCGCGGCGTGCGCACCCAGGCAGCGCCACGCATCGTCGTGCTCGGCATCGGCAACGAGCAATGGGGCGATGCCGGCTTCGGCATGCGCGCCATCGAGCGCCTGAAGGCCGGCTGGCAATGCGCGCCGCACGTCGAATTCGTGGCGGGCGGCATCGAGGGGCGCACGCTCCTGCCGCTGGTGGAGGCGGCGCAACGCATGATCGTCTTCAACGCCGCTGATTTCGGCTGCGTGCCCGGCACGCTGTGCGTGCGCGAAGGCGACGACGCTATCCGGCACCTGGGCACGCATCCGGTCAACCTGCATCAGATGGATTTCGCCGATACCTTCGCCTGCGCCCAGCTCAAGGGCAACTCTCCGCGCGAACTGGTGCTGGTCGGGGTCCAGCCGCTCGAGCTCGACGATTATGGCGCGGGACTGCGCCCCGCCGTGAGCGCGCAACTCGATCCAGCCATTGCGATTGCCTGCCGCTGGCTGCGGCGCTGGCATGCGCAGCCGCGCCCGCGCCCGCCGGGCGACACCGCGCCGGACACGCTGCGCTAAGTCACGCGGGTCACGCGGGCAAACCCACGGGTTCGCCCGCGTTGCCCGCCGCCGTTGCGCTGCACTATCCTGACTCTCCACCGCACGGGAGGATGGACGTCATGCGCTACCGCGACTTTCACCACGAGTCGATCGAACAGCCCGAGGACTTCTGGGGTCGCGAAGCCGCGCGCATCCACTGGGAGACGCCGTTCGATTCCGTGCTCGACCGCTCGAATCCGCCGTTCGCCCGCTGGTTCACGGGCGGGCGCACCAATCTCTGCTTTAACGCCGTCGATCGCCATCTGGCGACGCGCGCCCAGCAGAACGCCCTTGTCTACGTCTCGACCGAAACCGGCATCGAGCGCCGCTACACCTACGCCGACCTGCACGCCGAGGTCAACCGCATGGCCGCCGTGATGCGCTCGCTGGGCGTCAAACGCGGCGAGCGCGTGTTGATCTACCTGCCGATGATTCCCGAAGCCGTGTTCGCGATGCTCGCCTGCGCGCGGCTGGGCGCGATCCATTCGGTCGTGTTCGGCGGCTTCGCGGCGCCGAGTCTCGCCGCGCGCATCGACGATGCGAAGCCCGTGCTGCTGGTGGCCGCCGACGCGGGCGCACGTGGCGGCAAGGTGATCGACTACACGCCGCTGGTGGACGAAGCGATGGCGCGCGCCGAATTCGCCCCGCCCAAGGTGCTGCTGATCGACCGCCAGCTTGCGCCCGAGCGCCTGGCGGCGCCCTATCTGGTGGACTACGAACCGTTGCGCGAGCAGTATCACGACGCGCATGTGCCCTGCGAATGGCTCGAATCGAACGAGCCGTCGTACATCCTCTACACCTCGGGCACGACCGGCAAGCCCAAGGGCGTGCAGCGCGACGTGGGCGGCTATGCGGTGGCGCTCGCGGCATCGATGGAATACATCTTCGAAGGCCGCGCGGGCGACACCATGTTCACCGCATCCGATATCGGCTGGGTGGTCGGGCATAGCTACATCATCTATGCGCCGCTGCTCGCGGGCATGACGACCGTGATGTACGAAGGCACGCCGGTGCGCCCCGACGGCGGCGTCTGGTGGCGTCTTGTCGAGCACCACAAGATCAACCTGATGTTCACTGCGCCCACGGCGATCCGCGTGCTTAAAAAGCAGGACCCGGCGCTGCTGCACGCCGCCGACCTCTCCAGCCTGCGCACGCTGTTCCTCGCAGGCGAGCCGCTCGACGAGCCAACCGCCACATGGATTTCGGACGCGCTGGGCAAGCCCGTCGTCGATAACTACTGGCAGACCGAAACCGGCTGGCCGATGCTCGCGATCCAGCGCGGCGTGGAGGATCTGCCGCAAAAGCTGGGTTCGCCGGGCGTGCCCTGCTACGGCTACGACCTGGTGCTGCGCGACGAGCACACGGGCGAGCCTTGCGCGAGCGGCGCCAAAGGCGTGATTACGCTGGGCTATCCGTTGCCGCCGGGCTGCATGCAGACCGTCTGGGGCGACGACGCGCGCTTCGTGAAAACGTACTGGGAAAGCGTGCCGGGCCAGCAGGTGTATTCGACTTTCGACTGGGGCGTGCAGGATGAAAACGGCTACGTGACGATCCTCGGGCGCACCGACGATGTGATCAACGTGGCGGGGCATCGGCTGGGCACGCGCGAGATCGAGGAAGCGATTTCCTCGCATGCGGCAGTCGCGGAAGTGGCCGTGGTGGGTGTGAACGACGCGGTGAAGGGTCAGGCTGCGCTGGCCTTCGTGGTGCTGCGCGACGCCGCGGCGGCGGCCGATCCGAAAGCCGCCGACAAGCTCGCGGCGGCGATTGCGGCCACGGTGGATCGCCAGCTTGGCGCGATCGGCCGGCCCGCGCGCGTGCATTTCGTGCCAGCGCTGCCGAAGACGCGCTCGGGCAAGCTGCTGCGCCGCGCGATTGCGGCGCTTGCCGAAGGCCGCGAGCCCGGCGATCTGCCAACTATCGAAGACGCGGGCGCGTTGCAGTCGATTCGCGAAGCCGTGGAGGCCGCGCGCAAGGCTTAAGCTCGGGCGCCGTAAGCCGCCAGGAACTGGCGCAGGATGCCGGTGGAATACGTGCCGGCAATATCGGTGAGAAACGAGGAGAACGACACGCTTGCGTGTTCGTCGGCGGTATCGGAGATCGTGCGCACGACCGCGCACGGCACGCCGTACTCGTAGCAGACCTGGGCGATCGCCGCGCCTTCCATCTCCACGGCCAGTGCGTCGGGCAAGGCAGTGCGCAGCGCGCTCACCGCCGCCGCGCTCGCCACGAACTGGTCGCCGCTGATCACCAGCCCCCGATGCACGCGCGGCAGCGCGTGCTCCAGACGCGGCAGCGCGCCCTTGAAGCGCGCCGCCAGCGCCACGCCCTCTTCTGCGACGAAGCGCTCGCATGCGGCCGCCAGCGCGGCGGCGAGCGCGCGATCCGCGTCGAAACGCGCGCGGCCCAGCAGCGGGATCTCATGGCGCGGGAACAGCGGTTCGGCGTTCATGTCGTGCTGCAGCAGCGTTTCACCCACCACCACATCGCCCACGTGCACGTTCTCGCCCACGCCACCCGCCACGCCCGTGAAGACGATCGCCTCGACATCGAAGACGTGGATCAGCGCGCTGGCTGTGGCAGCGGCCGCCACCTTGCCGACCCGCGCCAGCGTCACGACGCAAGGCACGCCGTGTACCGTGCCGAGGTGATAGTCGCGCTGCCCGAGGGTACGCGTTTGAACGCCCGATTCGGCCTGCATCGCCGCGATCAGGTCGCCGAGTTCCTGCGGCAGCGCCGCGAGCACGCCCAGCGGGCGCGTATTGCTGGTCATCGTGTGAATTCCCCGTAGTTCGGACAGATAGGCTTAGTCAACCGCCTGCAGCTTCGCCACCGCCAGCGCGAGCCACTTTTCGCCGTGACGCTTGAAACGCACCTGCGCCTTGGCGTCGGTGCCGCTGCCTTCGAGCGCCGTGATCTTGCCTTCACCGAACTTGGTGTGGAACACGTCCTGGCCCACGCGGAAACCCGCTTCGGCGGCGCGTTGCTCGTTGGCGAAATTCGGCAGCGGCGTCTTGTCGGCGACATAGGCATCGCGCTCGCGCGAGCCGCCGCCGCTGTTACCACCACCGCCACCATTGCCGCCGCGCGAGAACCAGTCGCGGCCCCAGCCGGCGTTGTCCGAACGCCCGCCCCAGCGCGCGCCCGCCTCCACCTTCGGCGTGAGCCACTTGAGCGTTTCCGTCGGCAGTTCGTCGAAAAAGCGCGAGCGCACGTTATAGCGCGTCTGGCCGTGCAGCAGGCGGCTTTGCGCGAACGACAGATAGAGCCGCTCCTTGGCGCGCGTGATCGCCACGTACATCAGGCGGCGCTCTTCTTCGAGGCCATCGGCTTCCATCGCGCTGTTCTCGTGCGGGAACAGGCCTTCTTCCAGACCGGTGATGAACACCGCCGAAAATTCGAGGCCCTTGGCCGCGTGCACCGTCATCAGTTGCACCGCATCCTGGCCCGCCTGCGCCTGGTTGTCGCCCGCTTCGAGCGAGGCGTGCGAGAGGAAACCGGCAAGCGGCGTCATGACGTCAGGGTTCTGGGCCGGATCGGTAAGCGTGGGTGCGTCGAGCACTTCGATCTCGCCGTCCTGCGAGACGATCTCGGGCGCGTTCGACGCGCCGGGCCGCAGCGCAATCGAGCGCGCCGGCGTGTCCATGCCGTAACCCTGCTCGCTCACAAACGCCGTGGCCGCATTCACGAGTTCCTGCAAGTTCTCCAGACGGTCCTGGCCTTCGCGCTCGCCTTGATAGAACTCGGCGAGACCGCTCATGCGCACGGTGTACTCGACGGTTTCCGGCAGGCTCATCTGCGCGGTTTCGGCGCGCATCTTCGCGACCAGATTGGCGAACGAGCCGAGCGTGGTGCCCGCCTTGCCCGTGACATAGGGAATCGCCGCCGCCATCGAGCAGTTGTAGAGCCGCGACGCGTCCGCCAATTGTTCGATCGAGCGCGCGCCGATGCCGCGCGCCGGGAAGTTCACCACGCGCGAGAACGCCGTGTCGTCGTTCGGGTTGTCGATCAGGCGCAGATATGCGAGCGCATGCTTGACTTCCTGACGCTCAAAAAAGCGCAGACCGCCGTACACCTTGTACGGAATGCCTCCGTTGACGAGCGTGTGCTCGATCGTGCGCGACTGCGCATTGCTGCGGTAAAGAATGGCGATTTCGTGACGCGCGAGGCCCTGCGCGATCAGCGCGCGGATTTCCTCGACGATAAAGCCCGCTTCCTGCGAATCGGTCGCGGCCTCGTAGACGCGCACCGGCTCGCCGTGCCCCGCGTCGGTGCGCAGGTTCTTGCCCAGGCGCCGCGAGTTATGCGCGATCAGGTGATTCGCGGTATCGAGAATATGACCGTGCGAGCGGTAGTTCTGCTCCAGCTTGATCATGTGCTTGACGCGAAACTCGGTCTCGAAGTCGCGCATATTGCCGACGTTCGCGCCACGGAATGCGTAGATCGACTGGTCGTCGTCGCCCACCGCGAAGATCGCATTGCCTTCGCCCGCCAGCAGCTTGAGCCACGCGTACTGGAGCTTGTTGGTGTCCTGGAACTCGTCCACCAGAATGTCGCGAAAGCGCGCCTGGTAATGCGCGCGCAGCGGCGGGTTGTAGGCGAGCAGTTCGTAGCAGCGCAGCAGCAGCTCGGCGAAATCGACCACGCCTTCGCGCTGGCATTGCTGGTCGTAGGCTTCGTAAAGCTCGACGAACTTGCGGTTGAAGTTGTCCGTGACGTCGACGTCCTTCGGACGCAGGCCCTGTTCCTTCGCGTTGTTGATGAAGTACTGGAGGTTCTTCGCCGGGTATTTTTCGTCGTCGACGTTCAGGCCCTTCATCAGACGCTTGATCGCCGAAAGCTGGTCGGCGGTGTCGAGAATCTGGAAGGTCTGCGGCAGGCCGGCGTCGCGGTAATGCGCGCGCAGCATGCGGTTGCACAGGCCGTGGAAGGTGCCGATCCACATGCCGCGCGTGTCGATCGGCATCATCGCCTGCAGGCGGCCCATCATTTCGCGCGCGGCCTTGTTCGTGAAGGTCACGGCGAGGATCGTCATCGGCGAGGCGAGACCTTGCTGGATCAGCCATGCGATGCGCGTGATCAGCACGCGCGTCTTGCCGCTGCCGGCGCCGGCCAGAATGAGTGCCGGTTCGTTGGGCAGCGTGACGGCGGCGTGTTGTTCGGGATTCAGATTGGCGAGCAATTCGGGCATGGGGCGGCGGACTTCGTGTGGAACTCGTGGAGGACTTCGGAGTAGACCGCCATTATAAATGCCGACGGCGGATCGTCCGGGATGGTCCCAACTGCAGTTGGCCTTCGCCCGGCCTGCACCTGGCGAGTGGCTTCGAACCGGTGCGCGGCCCGGCGGGTTAGCGCTTGCCCTTATAATCGAAGGTTTTACGCATCCTTTTTTCGGCAGATTCCACCCATGAGCGACAGCACGCTAGCGAAAAGCTTCGAGCCCCAGACCATCGAGGCCCACTGGGGCCCCGAGTGGGAGCGTCGAGGCTACGCCGCCGCGACCTTCGAGCCCGGCCGCAAGAACTTCTCGATCCAGTTGCCGCCGCCCAACGTCACCGGCACGCTGCACATGGGTCACGCGTTCAACCAGACCATCATGGACGGCCTTGCGCGCTATCACCGTATGCTCGGTGAGAACACGCTGTGGGTGCCGGGCACCGACCACGCGGGCATCGCCACGCAGATCGTGGTGGAGCGCCAGCTCGACGCGCAGAAGATTTCGCGCCACGATCTGGGCCGCGAAAAGTTCGTCGAACGCGTGTGGGAATGGAAGCAGCAGTCGGGCTCGACCATCACGGGCCAGGTGCGCCGCATCGGCGCGTCGATCGACTGGTCGCGCGAATACTTCACGATGGACGACAAGATGTCGACCGCCGTGCGCGACGTGTTCGTGCGCCTTTATGAACAGGGCCTGATCTATCGCGGCAAGCGCCTCGTGAACTGGGACCCGGTGCTGCTGACCGCCGTCTCCGACCTCGAAGTCGCGAGCGAAGAAGAAAACGGCCATCTCTGGCATCTGCGCTATCCGCTCGCGGACGGCTCGGCCACGTTGACGGTCGCCACGACGCGTCCGGAAACCATGCTCGGCGACACGGCCGTGATGGTGCATCCGGAAGACGAGCGCTACGCGCACCTGATCGGCAAGATGGTCAAGCTGCCGCTGACCGACCGCGAAATCCCCGTGATCGCCGACGAGTACGTGGACCGCGAGTTCGGCACGGGCGTCGTCAAGGTCACGCCCGCGCACGACTTCAACGACTATCAGGTCGGCCAGCGTCACGGCCTGCCGATGATCGAGATCCTCACGCTCGACGCGAAGATCAACGACAACGCGCCTGAAAAGTACCGCGGCCTCGACCGCTTCGAGGCGCGCAAGCAGGTGGTCGCCGACTTCGAGGCGCTGGGCCTGCTGGATTCGGTGCAGCCGCACAAGCTGATGGTGCCGCGCGGCGACCGCACGGGCGTGGTGATCGAGCCGATGCTGACCGACCAGTGGTTCGTGGCCATGACCAAGGCCGCGCCGGAAGGCACCTTCAACCCGGGCAAGTCGATCACCGAAACCGCGCTCGACGTGGTGCGCAGCGGCCAGATCAAGTTCGTGCCGGAAAACTGGACCACGACCTACAACCAGTGGCTCGAAAACATCCAGGACTGGTGCATCTCGCGCCAGCTCTGGTGGGGTCACCAGATCCCGGCGTGGTACGGCGAAAACGGCGAAATCTTCGTTGCGAAGAACGAGGAAGAAGCGCGCGCCAAGGCCGACGCCAAGGGTTACACCGGCGCACTCAAGCGCGACGAAGACGTGCTCGACACGTGGTTCTCGTCGGCGCTGGTGCCGTTCTCGTCGCTCGGCTGGCCCGCTGAGACGCCGGAACTGAAGGCGTTCCTGCCCTCTTCCGTGCTGGTCACGGGCTTCGACATCATCTTCTTCTGGGTGGCGCGCATGGTCATGATGACCACGCACTTCACCGGCAAGGTGCCGTTCGAGACGGTCTACGTGCACGGCCTCGTGCGCGACGCCGAAGGCCAGAAGATGTCGAAGAGCAAGGGCAACACGCTCGACCCGATCGATATCGTCGACGGCATCGACCTCGAAACGCTGGTCAGCAAGCGCACCACGGGCCTGATGAACCCGAAGCAGGCCGCGACCATCGAGAAGAAAACCCGCAAGGAATTCCCGGAAGGCATTCCCGCGTTCGGCACCGATGCGCTGCGCTTTACGATGGCGTCGATGGCCACGCTCGGCCGTAACGTCAACTTCGACCTCGCGCGCTGCGAAGGCTATCGCAACTTCTGCAACAAGCTCTGGAACGCCACGCGTTTCGTGCTGATGAACTGCGAAGGCCACGATTGCGGCTTCAGCAAGCCGGGCGACTGCCAGCCGGGCGATTGCGGCCCGGGCGGCTACACCGACTTCTCGCAGGCCGACCGCTGGATCGTGTCGCTGCTCCAGCGCGTGGAAGCCGACGTCGCCAAGGGTTTTTCCGACTATCGTCTCGACAATGTGGCCAATGCCATTTACAAGTTCGTCTGGGATGAATACTGTGACTGGTATCTGGAACTGGCGAAGGTACAGATCCAGACCGGCACGCCGGAGCAGCAGCGCGCCACGCGCCGCACACTGCTGCGCGTGCTGGAAACCGTCCTGCGCCTCGCGCACCCGGTGATTCCGTTTATCACCGAAGCGCTGTGGCAGAAGGTGGCGCCGCTGACCGACGCCTACCCCGCAGGCAAGGCCGAAGGCGAAGCATCGATCATGGTGCAGCCGTACCCGGTCGCCGAACAGAAGAAGATCGACGAGTCCGCCGAACAGTGGGCCACGGACCTGAAGGCCGTGATCGACGCGTGCCGCAACCTGCGCGGCGAGATGAACCTCTCGCCCGCAACCAAAGTGCCGCTGCTGGTCACGGGCAACGCAGAGCGTCTGCAGTCGTTTGCGCCCTATGCAAAGGCGCTGGCGAAACTTTCGGAAGTCCAGGTGATCGCCGACGAAGCGGCACTCGACGCGGCCTCGGCAGGCGCGCCGGTTGCTATCGTAGGGACGGACAAGCTCGTGCTGAAGGTCGAAATCGACGTGGCCGCCGAGCGCGAACGACTCTCGAAAGAGATCGCCCGATTGTCCAATGAGGTGACGAAGTGCAATTCAAAGCTGGGAAATGACAGTTTTGTAGCAAAAGCGCCGCCTGCAGTCGTTGAACAAGAGCAGAAAAGACTGGCAGAATTCCAGGCAACGCTGGGCAAGCTGACCGCGCAACTCGCGCGGCTGCCTGCCTGAATCGGCTAAGGTGAGGTCTGGCGGCGCGCGCGGCGCCGGACCCCAGAGGACCAGGACACAGACATGCTAAAAGTTACTAAAGCGGTATTCCCGGTGGCGGGCCTCGGCACGCGCTTCCTTCCGGCAACGAAGGCCAGCCCGAAGGAAATGCTGCCGGTCGTCGACAAGCCGCTGATCCAGTACGCGGTGGAGGAAGCCGTTGCGGCGGGCATCACGGAGATGATTTTCGTGACGGGCCGCAGCAAGCGCGCGATCGAGGACCATTTCGACAAGTCCTATGAGATCGAGGCCGAACTCGAAGCGCGTGGCAAGGCCAAGCTGCTCGAGCTGGTGCGCAACATCAAGCCGAACAACGTGGACTGCTTCTACGTGCGCCAGCCGGAAGCGCTGGGCCTCGGCCACGCGGTGCTGTGCGCGGAAAAGCTGGTGGGCGACAACCCGTTCGCCGTGATTCTCGCGGACGACCTGCTCTACGGCACGCCGCCCGTCATGAAGCAGATGGTCGAGGTGTTCGACCACTACCATAGCTCGGTGCTGGGCGTGGAAGAGATTCCGCCCTCGGAAACGCGCTCGTACGGCATTGTCGACGGCAAGGAGTGGGAAGATTCGATCGTCAAGCTTTCGGGCATCGTCGAAAAGCCGGCGCCTGAAGTCGCGCCGTCGAATCTGGGCGTGGTCGGCCGTTACGTGCTCAAGCCGCGCATTTTCGATCATCTGCGCGCACTCAAGCCGGGCGCAGGCGGCGAGTTGCAGCTCACGGACGCGATCCAGTCGCTGCTCGCCGACGAACAAGTGCTGGCGTACAAGTATCACGGCACGCGTTTCGACTGCGGCAGCAAGCTTGGCTATCTGAAGGCGACGGTGGAATTCGCGCTGCGCCACCCGGAAGTGGCCGACGACTTCCAGGAATACTTGCGCACGCGCAATCCGGTGCTGGAAGGCTAAGCTTTTAGCCTCCCGCAACGAAAAAGCCCGCAATCTTGCGATTGCGGGCTTTTTTACGTGCGTCGGGCGCTTTTAGCGGCGGCGCATCAGGAACACGAACGTCTTGTCCTGCTGCGTGCTCTCGACGATCTCGTTGCCGGTCTGCTTGGCGAACGCAGCGAAATCGCGCTGCGAGCCGGGATCGGTGGCGAGAACCTTGAGAATCTGGCCGCTTTCCATGTCGGCCAGCGCCTTCTTGGCGCGCAGGATGGGCAGCGGGCAGTTCAGCCCCCGCGCATCCACTTCCTTATGAACCTGAATCTGCATCGGGGTTGGATCCTTCGGTGGCGCGCCGTCGCGTGCGGTAAGGTTCCGTCACGCTGTATGGCGCAATACGACTTGTTCGGTCTGTGCGGTGCGTCAGATAGATGCGATTTTACCGCAGCCGCGCCCTGCCACGCTCGGCTCCACCCTTTCGAGGTTCAAAGCGTGACCGCCTGCCCCGTCTGCAGCGACTGCCGCAACGCATAGCCGATGCGCGTCGCCTCCAGCGCGTCCTCCAGCGTCGCGCCCTGGCCCGCATCCGACGCCGCGCCGTTCAGACGCGCGCGCACCGCCGCGACGAAGGCCTGCGCCTCGACCAGAAAGGCGTCCTCGAAGCGCTCGAAGAAGGTCGGCGTGCACTCGCTGCGCGCGCCGTGCGCGTCGTAAATTTCGACGCGATTCGTACGCGGCACGCGGCCAATCGCCAGCGCCCCGGCCGTGCCGATCACCTCGCTCGACGTATCGTTGCCATGCGCCATGGTGCGCGAGGCGTAGAACATCGCCAGCTTGCCGCCTTCGAATTCGCAGATCGCTACGCCGTTATCGACGTCGCCGAATTCGCGCAGTCCTTCATGCAGCGCGACCGCGCCCGCCGCATAGACGCGCGTGGCGCGCGGCTTGCCCAGCAGCCAGCGCGCGACGTCGATATCGTGCACGGTGCAATCGAGAAAGATCCCACCCGAACCGGCCGAGAAACGCACGAAAAAGCCATCGGGATCGTTGAGATCGCAGGTCTGCGAGCGCACGAGAAACGGCCGGCCGATCGCTCCTGCGCGCAGCTTGTCGAAGGCGTCGTGATAGCTCGGATCGAAACGGCGCATAAAGCCGATTGTGACCTGCTGGCCAGGAAAGCGGCGCGACTCCTCGACCACGCGCTCGCACTCGGCCACGTCGAGCGAAAGCGGCTTTTCGCAAAACACATGCTTGCCCGCGCGCAAGGCTTCGACGATCTGCTGCGCGTGCAGCGCCGAAGGCGTCACGAGCCAGACGACGTCGAGCGTGTCATCGGCGGCGAGCAGTTGTGCGTAATCGCTGTACAGACGCGTGTCGGGCAGCGTCGCACGCGCCCAGGTCAGATCGTCTTCGAGCGGGCTGCACGCCGCCGCCAGCGTGGCGCCCGGCACCCGATACGCGAGATTTTGCGCATGCCGCCGCCCCAGCCGCCCGAGTCCTGCCACGCCCACGCGCAAAGGCCGCGCACGATCGCTTGATTGCATGGTCCGTCTCCTTCGTCTTTGCTTCGGAATCCTGCATATAAAATCAGCGCCGCCTTATCAAAGCGACGCCGACGTGATCAGTGACTCAACCGCGACTCATCCGGCCCATCTCCACCACGCGCCCTTCGCGCCACGACAACGCCGCCGCTTCAGCCAGTTCGAGCGCCTTCAGGCCGTCCGCGACACTCGTGCGCACCGGCACGCCCTGCGTTACCGCTTCGTAAAAATGAGCCATTTCGCGCGCATAAGCGGCGCGATAACGTTCAAGGAAAAACGCTTCCGGGACGTCCTGCGCCACTGCAGTCTTCGACCACGCCACCACTTCGGTCGGCTTCATGTTGCCGGCCTGCAGCATGCCTTCGCTGCCCAGAACTTCGAAGCGCTGGTCATAACCATAGGCCGCGCGCCGCGCCGTGTTGATCTGGCAAAGACGTCCGCGCTTCGTGCGGATCGTCACCGCCGTCGAATCGATATCGCCCGCATCGGCAATCGCCGGATCGGACAGGCAACTACCCGTGGCGTGCACGCTTTCGGCTTCGTCGTCCAGAATCCAGCGGAAGATGTCGAAGTCGTGGATCAGCATGTCCTTGAAGATGCCGCCCGAGTGCTTGATGTACTCAACCGGGGGCGCGCCCGGATCGCGACTCGTTACGATCAGCATTTCCGGCGTGCCGATTTCGCCCGCATCCAGGCGCGTCTTGAGCGCCGCGAAGGTGGGATCGTAGCGGCGCTGGAAACCGATCATCGCGACCACGCCCGCGCGCGCGACCGAATCGGCGCACTCGCGCGCACGGCCGATGGCGAGATCGACGGGTTTCTCGCAGAAGATATGCTTGCCCGCCGCCGCCGACTTCAGAATCAGTTCGGAGTGCGTATCGGTCGATGAGCAGATCACCGTGGCGTCGATCTGCGCATCGCCAAACGCGCCGTCCACATCGCCCACCTGCGCGCCGTGCTGCGCGGCAAGCGCGGCGGCGGCTTCGCGATTCACGTCGATCACGTACTTCAGACGCACACCGGGCTGGCGCGCGAGATTCGCCGCATGAAT
Organism: Paraburkholderia sp.; assembly: GCF_035948235.1. GTDB lineage: Bacteria > Pseudomonadota > Gammaproteobacteria > Burkholderiales > Burkholderiaceae > Paraburkholderia. The sequence goes on from NZ_DASZJJ010000055.1 coordinate 13,517, forward strand.
GCGGCCAATGCGGCCCGCGCCAAAAACCGCGACGTTCAGCGTCTTTCCATCAGTCATCGTATCCTCCAGGGTCGGTCGATTCTTCTACGTTGAGTTCGAGCCGGTACGCAAGCGCCACGAACAGCGCCTGGCACAGACAGAACGTGCTGGTCAGCGAGCGGAACGCGAACGCGCTCCCCTCCTTCACATAGAGTTGCGCATCAGCGTGACGCGCGAGTGGCGAAAGCTGGCTGTCGGTGATCACCAGCGTCCTGGCCTGATGCTGCTGCGCCGTGCGCAGGCAGTACTGCGTTTCCTTGCCGTAAGGCGCGAAGCTGATGGCGACCACCACGTCGCCCTTCTTCACGCTGCGAATCTGCTCGTGATACATGCCGCCCAGTCCCGAGACCAGATGTACGCGCTTGCGCGTGTGCTGCAGCGCGTAGACGATGTAGCTCGCCACCGGAAACGAGCGGCGCACGCCGATCACATAGATGTTGTCCGCGTGTTCGAGCATCTGCACGGCGGCGTCGAACTGCGCGTCGTCGAGCCCCGCTTCCAGCTCGTCCAGTCCGCTGCGGCACGCGCCGATGAATTCGCGCGCGACCGTGCCGCCCAACTCCGGGCTGGCCTCGCCTTCCTTCGCGTCGATCAACTGACGAATGCGCTGCTGATAGCTCGTCGCCGATACCCCCTGCCCCGCATACGCCTGGCGAAACACCGCCTGCAGATCGGAAAAACCCGAAAAGCCGAAGCGCTGTGCAAAGCGCACCACCGCCGACGGGTGCACGCCGCAACTCGCGGCGATGTCGGAGGTGCGGTCCATCATCACGCTGGCGCGGTTCTGCTCGATATACGTCGCGATGCTTTTGAGCTGCCGCGGCAGCGCTTCATAGTCGTGCGCGATGCGCTGCATCAATTCGTCGACGCCTGCTACAGCGTCGGTGGTTTCGTCCGCCATGATCGTTTTCCCTGCTTTTTCTTCTGCCATTTGCCGCACTGCCGCAAACCCTTGCCGGGCGGGCCTTCGAGAACTTCTGAAGGCATGGCTAACGGAGCCGATTATAGGCAGCGCCCGCACCAAATGGAACAGATTTTCCATTTTTATTTGTAATGAAATTTCTGTTGCAAGCACTCGGTCGATCGCCTAATCTTGTCGTTGAGCGCCGCCGGATTCGCTCGCGGGGCTCACCCCAAAAACGAACGACAGACCGAGAAAGGTGGAGACAATGAAGCAACGCAAGGGCAAGACCATGCTCCGAAGGCTGGCTGCGGCATGCACGCTGGCAGCGGGTTTGACCGGCTTGAGCGTCATGGCCGCACAAACGGCGCACGCCGCCGACGCGCACTTCGTCCTCATCAGCCACGCGCCGGATTCGGACTCGTGGTGGAACGTAATCAAGAACGCCATCAAGCAGGCCGACGAAGACTTCAACGTCGAGACCGACTATCGCAATCCGCCCAACGGCGACATCGCCGACATGGCACGCCTGATCGAACAGGCCGCCGCGCGCAACTACGACGGCGTCATCACCACCATCGCCGACTTCGACGTGCTCAAGAGTTCCATCTCCAAGGTCACGGCCAAGAAGATCCCGCTCGTCACGATCAATTCCGGCACCGAAGAGCAAAGCGAGCAACTGGGCGCGATCATGCACGTAGGCCAGCCCGAATACGTGGCCGGTCACGCCGCCGGCGAAAAAGCCAAGGCAGCGGGCGTGAAGTCGTTCCTGTGCGTGAACCACATTGCCACCAATACGGTGTCGTTCGATCGTTGCCGTGGCTTTGCCGATGCGATTGGCGTGGACTACAAGACCTCGACGATCGACTCGGGCCAGGACCCGACGGAAATCCAGTCGAAGGTGAGCGCTTACCTGCGCAACCATCCGAACACCGGCGCGATCCTCACGCTCGGTCCCGTGCCGGCGGCCGCCACGCTCAAGGCAGTCACGCAGATGGGCCTCGCCAACAAGATCTACTTCTGCACCTTCGACTTCTCGGATGAAATCGCCAAGGCAATTCGCGCGGGCACGATCCAGTTCGCCATCGACCAGCAGCCGTACCTGCAGGGCTACATTCCAGTGGCCGTGCTGGCGATCGTGAAGAAGGATCACACCACCGATCCCGCGAAGATCCGCCAGATCCTCGAAGCCAATCCGAAGTTCAAGCAGCGCCTCGAAACCTATGGCCTGCAACCGTCGTACGGTCCGAAGAATATCCGTTCGGGTCCGGGCTTCATCACCAAGGAGAATCTGGACAAGGTCGTGAAGTACGCAGGTCAGTACCGCTGATTATTGAGTTGTTTCGTCTGGTTTTTTCGCCATCGCTTTTTCGTCAGTCACGCGCGGCGTGGGCACGCATCACGCGAACCTGCCTCGCCACTCGCATGCAACGCCGCGCGTCTAATTACCGGTCCGAGCCGTCACGGCAGGTCCGGGGAGACAGGAGACATCATGGGTGTAGCCGGCAAGCACTTTCCCTCGCACGCACCGGACGGCAGCGATGCCGCCACGCCGCCGACCGCGAACGCCGCGGCCGCCAGCGACGAACGCGTGCGCCATGAATCGTGGTTCGGCCATTTGCTCGGCCGACCGGAATTCGCCGCGATTTCGGGAACCGTACTCGTGTTCGCCGTGTTCGCGATCGGCGCCGGCGGCTCCGGCATGTTCGACCTTGACGGCGTGATGAACTGGTCGCAGGTCGCTGCTTATTTAGGCATCCTTTCCGTTGGCGCGTGTCTGTTGATGATCGCCGGCGAGTTCGACCTTTCCATCGGCTCGATGATCGGCTTCGCGGGCATGATGGTCGCCATCCCGACGATGTATTTCCACTGGCCGATTGCGCTGTCGATCCTGTTCGCCTTCGTGGGCTGCACGGCGCTGGGCGCGCTCAACGGCTACCTCGTGATGCGCACGCGGCTGCCCTCGTTCATCGTCACGCTCGCGTTCCTGTTCATCCTGCGCGGCCTCACTCTGGCGCTCTCGATCATGTTCGCGGATCGCACCATCGTCTCGGGCGTGGGCGACGTCGCCAAAGCCGACTTCGTGACCAACCTGCTGTTTCACGGCACGGCGTTCAAGGGCCTGTTCGTGGCGCTCGCGCATATCGGCATCGGCAAGATGCTCGACAACGGCCAGCCGCTCGTGCCGGGCATCCCGAAGGTGATCCTGTGGTGGATCGCGCTCGTCATCATCGGCGCCTTTACGCTGGCCCGCACCCGCTACGGCAACTGGATCTTCGCCGTGGGCGGCGATTCGAACGCCGCCAAGAATGTGGGCGTGCCGGTCAAGCGCGTCAAGATTTCGCTCTTCATGCTCACCGCGTTCTGCTCGTGCCTGTTCGCCGTGCTGCAGGTGTGCGACATCGGTTCGGCCGCCGCCGACCGCGGTTTGCAGAAGGAATTCGAAGCGATCATCGCTGCGGTGATCGGCGGCTCACTGCTCACGGGCGGTTATGGCTCGGTGATTGGTGCGGCGTTCGGCGCGCTCATCTTTGGCGTCGTGCAGATCGGCATCACCTACACGAACATCGATTCGGACTGGTTCCGCGTGTTCCTCGGCGGGATGCTGCTCGTCGCCGTGCTCTTCAACCACTATGTGCGCCGCCGCGTCGCGCAATCGTAAGACGGAGGCCACCATGTCCGACACCATTCAGACCAGCAACCAGCCTGACCCGAACGCCGATTACATCCTTGCGCTCGACAACGTCAGCAAGCACTTCGGCAAGGTCATCGCGCTCAACGGCGTCACGCTGCGCCTGAAGCGCGGCGAGGTGCACTGCCTGCTCGGCGACAACGGCGCAGGCAAGTCCACGCTCATCAAGACGCTTGCGGGCGTGCACGCGCCCACCACAGGCCAGTATTACGTCGACGGCAAGCCGGTGCGCTTCGAGTCGCCCAAGGACGCGCTCGATCTGGGCATCGCCACCGTCTATCAGGATCTCGCGCTGGTGCCGCTGCTGTCGGTAGCGCGCAACTTCTTCATGGGCCGCGAGCCGCAGAAGAAGCTGTTCGGCTTCATCAACGTGATGGACCTGGATACGAGCGCAACGGTTGCGAAGGATCGTCTGGCCGAAATGGGCATCCATGTGCGCGATCCGCATCAGGCCATCGGCACGATGTCGGGCGGCGAGCGCCAGTGTCTGGCGATTGCCCGCGCGATTCACTTCGGCGCGCGCGTGCTGATTCTGGACGAGCCGACCGCCGCACTGGGCGTGAAGCAGAGCTTCAATGTGCTCAAGCTGATTCATGCGGCGCGCGCCAAGGGTATTTCGGTGATCTTCATCACTCACAACGTCCACCACGCCTACCCCATCGGCGACTCGTTCACGCTGCTCAATCGTGGCCGCTCGCTCGGCACCTACACGAAAGACACGATCACCAAGAACGAGGTCCTCGACATGATGGCCGGCGGCGCGGAAATGCAGAAGATGATCGCCGAACTCGACGGCGCCACGATCTGACCCAGAATTCATCAGGAATGCTCATGACCAGTCATGAAAATACCGTATCGCGATTCGCTTCCGGGCGCAGCCGCGATATCGTCTGCCTCGGCCGCCTCGGCGTCGATCTCTACGCGCAGCAAGTGGGCGCGCGGCTTGAAGACGTCTCCACCTTCGCCAAATATCTGGGCGGCTCGTCGGCGAATATTGCGTTCGGCTGCGCACGGCTAGGCCTGAAATCGGCCATGCTCACGCGCGTCGGCGACGACCACATGGGTCGCTTTCTCACCGAAACACTGGACAAGGAAGGTTGCGACACGAGCCACGTGCGCATCGATCCCGAGCGTCTCACTGCGCTCGTGCTGCTCGGCATCAAGGATCGCGACACCTTCCCGCTGATCTTCTATCGCGAGAATTGCGCCGACATGGCCGTCGATCCTGCCGATTTCGACGAAGCGTTTATCGCCTCGTCGAAGGCGCTGCTCATCACCGGCACGCACTTCTCCACCGAACAGGTCAATCGCACGAGCCTGCAGGCGCTCGACTACGCGCGCCGCAACAACGTGCGCACGGTGCTCGACATCGACTATCGCCCGGTGCTGTGGGGCCTCACGGGCAAGGCCGATGGCGAAACGCGCTTTGTCGCCAGCGCCGGTGTGAGCGAGCACCTGCAGCGCATCCTGCCGCAATTCGATCTGGTGATCGGCACCGAGGAAGAATTCCGCATCGCGGGCGGCCAGGACGATCTCGTTGCGGCGCTCAGGCGCGTGCGCGAAGTCACGGCCGCGACGCTGCTGGTCAAGCGCGGGCCGCTGGGCTGCCAGATCGTCGAAGGCGCCGTGCCCGCCTCTCTCGACGATCTGCCGATGCAGCGCGGCGTGGAGGTCGAAGTGCTCAACGTGCTGGGCGCGGGCGATGCGTTCGCCTCGGGCTTTCTGTCGGGCTGGCTGCGCGATGCGCCGCTCGAAGACTGCGCGCGCTCCGCCAATGCCTGCGGCGCGCTGGTAGTCTCGCGTCACGGCTGCGCGCCCGCCATGCCCACGCCCGCGGAACTCGACTACTTCCTGCGCGAAGCGCAGGCCGACCCCGTGCGCATGCGTCGCCCCGACCGCGACGCGACGCTTGCGCGCCTGCATCGCGTGACGCCCGCGCGCAAGCAGTACAACGAAGTACTGGGCTTCGCGTTCGACCATCGCAATCAGTTCTTCGATCTCGCGCAGCAGACCGGCGCCAGCGAAACGCGCATCTCATACCTGAAGAATCTGTTCGTCGAAGCGGTCGCGCAAACCGAAAGCGCGCTTGGCCTGCAAGGCAAGATCGGCGTACTGATCGACGATCGTTACGGCCAGGACGCGCTCAATGCGGCGACCGGGCGCGACTGGTGGATCGGTCGTCCGGTGGAATTGCCGGGTTCGGTGCCGCTGGTGTTCGATCATGGCCGCTCGATCGGCACGACGCTGGCCGCGTGGCCCGCGAGCCATACGGTCAAGTGCCTCGTGCAGTTCCATCCCGATGAGCCGATCGAGCAGCGGCTCGAACAGGAAGCGCAATTGCGTGCGCTCTACGACGCCACCCAGGCGAGTGGCCATGAACTGCTGCTCGAAGTGATTCCGCCCAAACTCAATGGCAAACCCAACGCACCCGACGTCATCTATCGCGCGCTCAAGCGGCTCTACAACATCGGCCTTTATCCCGAGTGGTGGAAGCTCGAGCCGGTGGACGCGGCGCAGTGGCGCGCGATCGACGCGCTGATCGCCGAGCGCGATCCGCATTGCCGCGGCGTAGTGCTGCTGGGTCTTTCGGCGCCGATGGATCAGCTCATGGGCGGCTTCGCCGCTGCGGCCGCATCGCAAACCTGCCGTGGCTTCACGGTCGGCCGCACGATCTTCTACGAGCCGAGCTTCGCCTGGCTCAATGGCGAAATCGACGACAAGGAAGTGATCGCGCGCGTGCGCCACGCTTTCGAAACGCTGATCGCGGCATGGCGCGCGGCGCGCGGCGATGCGCAAGGCCAGTCTCACGAGCGCGCGCAGATTGCGCATGAGGAGAAAGCGGCATGAATCAACGCATCGCTCCCATCATCGGCGTGGCCCAGGAACAGGCACAGCAAGCCGTGCAGCCCGGCGCTACCGTGCGCCTGACCGCCGCACAGGCGCTGGTGCGCTATCTCGCGGCACAACGCGTTGCTTGCGAGGACGGCTCCGGGCGCACCGAGCCGCTATTCGGCGGCGTGTTCGCGATCTTCGGTCATGGCAATGTCGCGGGCCTGGGCGAGGCGCTCTATCAGTATCGCCATGAATTGCCGACGCTGCGCGCGCACAACGAACAGGCCATGGCGCACAGCGCAATCGCCTACGCCAAAGCGCACTTTCGCCGCCGCATGATGGCGGTCACGACGTCGATTGGCCCAGGCGCCACCAACCTGGTGACCGCCGCCGCGCTCGCGCATGTGAACCGCCTGCCGGTGTTGCTGCTGCCTGGCGACATCTTCGTGTCGCGCGAGCCCGATCCCGTGCTCCAGCAGATTGAAGATCTTCAGGATGGCGGGCTATCGGCCAACGATGCGCTCAAGCCCGTTTCGCGCTACTTCGACCGCATCGTGCATCCGGCGCAACTGCTTTCGGCCCTGCCCCGCGCGCTGCGCGTGCTCACCGACGCGGCGCTGTGCGGTCCCGTCACGCTCGCGCTGCCGCAGGACGTGCAGGCGATGGCGTGGGATTATCCGGCCAGCTTTTTCACGCCGCGCCTCGTCACCTTCCATGCGCCCGCGCCGCTGCAAACCGAAATCGACGCCGCCGTCACGCAATTACTGCGCGCGAAGCGCCCGCTGATCGTCGCGGGCGGCGGAGCGCTCTACTCGCGCGCCGCGCCGCAGTTGCAGGCCTTCGCCGCCGCGCACGGCATTCCCGTGGTGGAGACTCAGGCCGGCAAGGGCACGCTCGCCTGGGACGATCCGCTTAACGCAGGCGCAATCGGCGTGACGGGTTCGCCCGCCGCCAACGCGCTGGCCAGCGAAGCCGATTGCGTGCTCGCCGTGGGCACGCGCCTGCAGGACTTCACGACCGGCTCGAACTCGCTGTTTGCGAATGCCCGCGTAGTGAGCGTGAACGCCAACGGCTTCGACACGCTCAAGCTCAACAGCGTCGCCGTGCAGGCCGACGCGAAACTCGCGCTCGCCGCACTCGATGAAGCGCTGATCAACTGGCGCGCCGAAGCCGGCTGGAGCGCCAACGCCCTGCAACTCGCCAACGACTGGCGCACGAGCGTGGAGCGGCTCACGCACGCGCCGCAGGATCGCAACTGCCTGCCGTATGACGCCGATGTGATCGGCGCCGTGCAGCGCTCATCGAGCCGTTCGTACACCGAAGATATCGTCGTGTGCGCGGCTGGCACCCTGCCCGCCGAGCTGCACAAGCTCTGGCGCGCAGGCCAGCCCGGCGCCTATCACGTCGAATACGGCTACTCGTGCATGGGTTACGAGATCGCGGGGGGACTGGGCGCCAAGCTCGCGCGGCCCGATCGCGAAGTCATCGTGATGGTGGGCGACGGCAGCTATCTGATGATGAACAGCGAGATCGCCACTTCGGTGATGCTGGGCGCGAAGCTCATCATCGTCGTGCTCGACAATCGCGGTTATGGCTGCATCAACCGTCTGCAGCAGGCAGTGGGCAGCGCGCCGTTCAACAATCTGTTCGAGGATTGCGCGCAAGGGCCGCTGGGCGCGCCGCGCATCGACTTCGCCTCGCATGCGCGCTCGCTGGGCGCACAGGCCGAGCATGTCGCCAATGTCGCGGAACTCGAAGCGGCGCTGCAACGCGCCCGCGCGGCATCGCGCACCTACCTCATCAGCATCGACACCGATCCGTCCCGCACGACCGAGGACGGCGGCTGGTGGTGGGAAGTCGCGGTGCCCGAGGTCTCGCCGCGCACGGCGGTGCGCGAGGCGCGCGCGCGCTACGACGGCAAGCTCGCCGAGCGTGGCGGACGCGCGACGAAGCCCGCACGCGACGGCATCGATGAGGCCGACAGCGATACCCCTTCCAACGCATGACGAGATTCACGATCCCCAGATCGAGGCACGCACATGAGCGCATTTGAAGTACGCATCGGCATCAATCCGCTGTCGTGGATGAACGACGATCTGCCCTCGCTGGGCGGCGAAACGCCGCTCTCCACGGCACTGACCGAAGGGCGCGAGATCGGCTACGAAGGATTCGAGCTTGGCAACAAGTTTCCGCGCGAGCCGCAGGCGCTCAAGGCGCTGCTCGCGCAATACGATCTCTCGCTGGTGTCGGGCTGGTATTCGGGCATGCTGGCCCGACGCAGCGTCGAGGAAGAGATCGCCGCGGTGGACAAACATCTCGACCTGCTCGCGCAGAACGGCGCGACGGTGATGGTCTATGGCGAAGTCGCCGATTCGATCCAGGGCGCGCCGCGTCCGCTCTATCAGCGTCCGCGCTTTTTTAGCGAGAAGCAGTGGGACGAGTACGCCGCGCGCCTCGACAGGTTCGCGCAGCACACCCTCTCGCGCGGCGTGCGCCTCGCCTATCATCATCACATGGGCGCGTATGTCGAAACGCCCGCCGACGTCGACAAGCTGATGGCGCGCACCAGCGACGCCGTGGGCCTGCTGTTCGACGCGGGCCATATCACCTTCGCGGGCGGCGACCCCGTCAAGGAACTCGACAAGCACATCGCGCGCGTGTGCCACGTTCACTGCAAGGACGTGCGCCCCGCCGTCGTGAAGCTGGCGCGCAACCGCAACTGGAGTTTCCTGGACGCGGTGCTCGCGGGCGCGTTCTCGGTGCCGGGCGATGGCGCGGTCGATTTTCCGGCCATCATCGCGCGGCTCAAGCGGCACGGCTATCGCGGCTGGCTGGTGGTCGAAGCCGAACAGGACCCCGTGATCGCGCCGTCGTACGAATATGCACAGAAGGGTTATCGCACGCTGCGTAAGCTGGTCGATGATCCGGATACCGAAACAAAGGAGGCAGCATGAGCCTGCTGGTGAAGGCCTCGCGCGAGGGCCAGACAATCGCGCGCGTCACGCCCGCTACGGCGGGCTGGCGCTATGTGGGCTTCGCGGCGTATCGGCTGGGCGCCGAGGAAGTCGTGCATATCTACGAAACGCAACGCGAGAGCTGCATCGTCGTGCTGTCGGGCGCGGTGGATATAGAAGTCGATGGTCAACGGTATTCGGGCCTGGGCTCGCGCGATAGCGTGTTCGAAGATGCCGCGCCCACGGCGCTCTATGTGCCGCCCGGTATGAAAGCAACCGTGCGCGCCACGCGCGAAGCGGAAGTGGGCGTGGCGAGCGCGCCTGCCAAAGGGACGCTGCCGGTGCGCCTGATCGAGCCTGGCCAGATGAAGCGCTCGACGCGCGGCAAGGGCGCGAATACGCGCTACGTCTGCGATATTCTTCCGCAGACCGAGACGGCCGAATCGCTGCTCGTGGTGGAAGTGCGCACACCTTCGGGCCATTCGTCGAGCTATCCGCCGCACAAGCACGATGCCGATCGTCTGCCGCAGGAAAGCGCGCTGGAAGAGACGTATTACCATCGGCTCAATCCGCAGCAGGGATTTGCGTTTCAGCGCGTGTATACCGATGCGCGCGATCTCGACGAAACCATGGCGGTTGAAGATCATGATGTGGTCATGGTGCCGCGTGGCTATCACCCGGTAGTCGTGCCGTATGGCTATGACTTGTACTATCTGAACGTGATGGCCGGCCCCACGCGCGAGTGGCATTTCCATAACGATCCCGCGCATGAGTGGATTATTGAGCGGGATGCGAAATGAGGTTTGAGACTAGGGTTTGAAATGTAAAACGCCGCTTGGGTACAGTTCGCACCCAGCGGCGTTTTTACATCGGCGAAAAAAACCGCCTAAGCCAACTGAAACTTCCCCACCAGCCGCTTCAGCACCTTCGCCTGATCGTCGAGCGACTGGGCTGCGGCCGTCGCCTCTTCCACCAGCGCCGCGTTCTGCTGCGTGCCCGAATCCATCTGCGAGACCGCGCGGCTGATCTCTTCGATACCCGCGCGCTGCTCGCTCGACGCCGCCGAAATCTCGCCGATGATGTCGTTCACACGCCTTACCGCCTTCACCACTTCTTCCATCGTGTGACCCGCATCGGTCGCGAGCGTCGAGCCGTTTTCCACGCGCTCCACCGAGGCCGTAATCAGCGTCTTGATCTCCTTGGCCGCCGTCGCGGAACGCTGGGCCAGCGTGCGCACTTCGGTGGCCACCACCGCGAAGCCGCGGCCCTGCTCGCCGGC
>NZ_DASZJJ010000056.1:0-3755 GCF_035948235.1 Paraburkholderia sp.
GCGACGTCGAGCCAGAGCGTGCCCGCCGCGTCCGAGGGATCGGACACCTTGCCGCCCGTGAGCTTCAGGCGCAGCCAGTCTTTGGGCAGCAGCACGCAGGCGGTCTGGCGGAACAGTTCCGGCTCGTGACGCGCGACCCACAGCAGCTTGGGGGCGGTAAAGCCCGGCATCGCCAGATTGCCCGCCACGCGATGCAGTTGCGGCGCGCGCGCGGTCAGTTCAGCGCATTCATCGACGGCGCGCATGTCGTTCCAGAGGATCGCCGGGCGCAGCACGGTGTCGTTTTTATCGAGCAAGACCGCGCCGTGCATCTGCCCGGAAAGCCCGATGCCGCGCACTTCGGCGAATTCGTGCGGATGCTTCGCGCGCAGTGCGGCGAGCGCTTCGCGCGTGCCGTTCCACCAGTCGGCGGGATTCTGCTCGGCCCAGCGCGGATGGGGGCGCGAGACCGTGAACGGCGAGCCCGCGGTGCCGATCACGCGGCCGTCGGGCGCGAGCAGCAGAACTTTCACTTCGGAGGTGCCGAGGTCGATGCCGAGATACATGGGCGCGCACACTGTTCGTGTAGGTGGAGGCGCTACTTTAGCCGCGCACACAGGGCGGCGCCATGCGCGCCGACCCGAGGGCGCGGCGCGCGTCCGGTTGCGGTGGAAGAAGCTTGCGTATCGGCTGTATCAAACGCTGGCGCCGCGTTGCGAGAGCCACGCATCGACGCGAGCGAGCGCATCGCGCAGCGCGGCGACGAGTGGTGCGCTGCTGGCGAGGCTGCCCCACAGCAGCTTGTCGGCGCAGAAGGCTTCGAGCGGATCTTCAGACTCGAATATCTTCGCCACGGACGGGCCGTCCATCACGCCATCCTGATACTGATACGGCAGCGTGCCCGCGTTCCAGCGCTGCAGGAAACGCAGGAACAGCGCGGGCAGGATCGCGGTGGCCGTTGGCGTGGCGCCGGCCGCGATGCGCTGCGCGATGGTCGGCGCGATAAAGCCGGGGATCTTCGAAAAGCCGTCGGCGGCCACGCGCTGGTTGGTGTCCTGGATATACGGATTGCTGAAGCGCTCGAGCACCACGTCGCGATACTTCGCCAGATCGAGCGGACTGGGCGTGAGGCAGGGGATCACGTCCTCGGTCACGTAGGCGCGCGCGAAGGCCTGGATATCGGCGTCATGGGTGCCTTCGTGGATGTAGTCGAGGCCCACCAGCGTGCCCGCCCACGCGATACAGCTATGCGTGGCGTTGAGGATGCGGATCTTCGCTTCCTCGTAGGGCATCACCGATTCCACCATCTCCGCGCCCGCGCGTTCCCAGGCGGGCCGCCCCGCGCAGAAGTGATCTTCGATCACCCACTGGATGAAGGCTTCGCCCATCACCGGGCAGGCATCGTCGATGCCGGTGGCGGCCTTCACGCGCTCGCGCACGTCGGGCGTGGGGCGCGGCGTGATGCGATCGACCATCGAATCGGGGCAGGCCGTGTTGGCGTCGAACCATTCGCGCAGCGCCAGCGCGCCGCGCAGGCTCAGGAATTCGCGCATGCCCGCGTGAAAGCGCTTGCCGTTGCTGCGCAGGTTGTCGCAGGTTTGCAGCGTGACGGGATTTCCACCGCGCGCCATGCGTGCTTCGAGAATCGCGGCAAGCGCGCCGTAAATGGTGGAGCGCGCACCGTCCAGATCGGCGGCCAGATCGGGGTTGGCGGTGTCCAGACGGTCGTGTTCGTCGAGGTAATAGCCGCCTTCGGTGACGGTGAAGGCGATGATCTTGCAGACTGGATCGGCGCCCGCTTCGATGAGGCTAGCGAGATCCGCCGACCATGGCAGCACGCGCGTAATCGAGTGAATCTGCTCATAGTGGCGCTCGCCCTGCGGCGTGACGGTTTCGAGCGTATAGACGCCTTTTTGCGCGGCGAGCGCGTCCATCACGGGGTTCATATCGGCGCGGATATTGCCCACGGTGAGCGACCACGCCGGCTCGCCCGCCTCGCGTGTGAGGTTCACGCGATGCAGATACCACGCCTGATGCGCCCGGTGAAACGACCCGGCGCCAATGTGCAGGATCACGTTCGCGTCGCTGCGTGCGCTGTCCATATTTGTCTCCTGATTTTTTCGCCCTGATTTGGCCTGTCGGCGATGCGCGCATTTTTTGCGCCGTGATCTCTGGCGGGCGCGTCGCTCTCGGTGTGAGCATTTGCTCTATTGATGAACGAATGATCGTATCCGGTCGTGCGAAAGTCAAGCCAGGGACCACGGCATTTTGGTGATGCGCTGCGAGGTGATGGGGCTAGAAGGGCGCAACCGCGCGCGTCGATGAGCGACGCGGCGCAGTTGTTGCAGTGCAAAAACGCGGATAGGGAGGACGCGAGAAGGACGAGAGAGCGCGCGGCGAGCGATGCGCCGCGCCTGAAAATCTCAGGTCGATGCTTCAGCAAGGGCGGCGACTGCCGCCACCGCCTGCGCCGTCACATCGGCCGCGCAGCAATCGACGACGATGCGTTCCGGCATTGCGCGCAGCCACGTGAGCTGGCGCTTGCAAAGCTGGCGCGTGGCGAACACGCCTTTGTCGCGCATGGTCGCGTAGTCGATCAGGCCGTCGAGATATTCCCACGCCTGGCGATAGCCCACGCAGCGCATCGAGGGCAGATCGGCGTCCAGATCGCCGCGCTCGCGCAGGGCCTTCACTTCGTCGATCAACCCGTTGGCGAGCATCGCATCGAAGCGCTGTTCGATACGCTTGTGCAGCACGCTGCGATCCGACGGCTCCAGTGCGATTGGCACGAAGCGGTAATGCGCCGCCTCGTCGTCGGCGGTGCTCTGGCGCGGCGCGGCCAGCAGCGTCGACATCGGCTGCCCGGTCAGCAGGAAGATTTCAAGCGCGCGCTGGATGCGCTGCGAGTCGTTGGGCGCGAGGCGCGCCGCCGTGGGCGGATCGACTTCGGCCAGGCGCGCGTGCAGCGCGGGCCAGCCGTCGCGGGCCGCGTCGGCGTCGAGCTGCGCGCGTACGGCGGCGTCGGCGGTCGGCAGGTCGTTGAGGCCTTGCGTGAGCGCCTTGTAGTACAGCATCGTGCCGCCCACCAGCAAGGGCAGGTTGCCGCGCGCGACGATCTCGCCCGTCACGCGCAACGCGTCGGCGCGAAAGTTGGCGGCGGAGTAGGCATCGGCGGGATCGACGATGTCGATCAGATGATGCACGGCTGCGGCGCGCTCGGCGGCGTCGGGCTTGGCCGTGCCGATATCCATGCCGCGATAGACCAGCGCCGAATCGACGCTGACGATTTCGACTTCGCGGCCGCGCGCTTTCGATTGCGCGGCGAATTCCAGCGCGGCGGCGGTCTTGCCCGAAGCGGTCGGGCCGAGCAGGCACGCGACCGGGAGTACGTGATCCGTCATGCTCATTGACCGCGCATAAAAAGCCGATCGAGGTCGGCGAGCGTGAGTTGGTACCACGTCGGGCGGCCGTGATTGCACTGGTCGGCGCGCTCGGTGGCTTCCATCTGGCGCAGCAGCGCGTTCATTTCGTCGAGCGTGAGACGCCGGTTCGCGCGCACCGCGTGATGGCAGGCGAGCGTGCCGAGCATTTCGTGCTGGCGCTCGGTCAGCACGCGCGAGCCCCCGTAGGCGTGCAGGTCGGCGAGCACGGCGCGCGCGAGCGCCTGGAGATCGGCGTCCTTGAGCAGCGCGGGCACGGCGCGAATCGCAATCGAGGTGGGCGAGAGCACCGCCAGATCGAAGCCCAGCGCTTCGAGCGTGGCCTTTTCTTCTTCG
>NZ_DASZJJ010000057.1:0-12846 GCF_035948235.1 Paraburkholderia sp.
TGATCGTGAACACCGACGCTCTGTGCGCGGCAATCAAGGACGTGTTCCAGGACACGCGTAGCGTGCTGGAACCCGCGGGCTCGCTGGCGGTGGCAGGTGCGAAACAATACGCGGAGCGCGAGGGCATCGAGGATCAGACGCTGATCGCCATCACCTCCGGCGCGAATATGAATTTCGACCGGATGCGTTTCGTCGCCGAGCGCGCCGAAGTGGGGGAAGCGCGCGAAGCGGTGTTCGCGGTGACGATCCCCGAGGAGCGCGGCAGCTTCCGGCGCTTCTGCGAACTGGTCGGCACGCGCAGCGTCACCGAATTCAACTACCGCATCGACGATGCCGAGCGCGCGCATATCTTCGTCGGCGTGCAGATCCGCAATCGCGGTGAGTCTCAGCAGATCGCCGGGGCTTTCGTCGAACACGGTTTCCCGAGCGTCGACCTGACCGGCGACGAACTCTCGAAACAGCACATCCGCTATATGGTGGGCGGGCGCTCGCCGCTCGCGCACGACGAACGCCTGTTCCGCTTCGAGTTTCCGGAACGTCCGGGCGCGCTGATGCGCTTCCTCTCGTCGATGGCGCCGAACTGGAATATCAGCCTGTTCCACTACCGCAACCAGGGCGCGGACTACAGCTCGATTCTGGTCGGCATCCAGGTGCCGGCCGCGGAGGATGCGGAGTTCCGCCGCTTCCTCGCGACGCTCGGTTATCCGCATTGGGAAGAGACGCAGAATCCGGCTTATCGTTTGTTCCTGAAGTAAGCGAAAGCGCGTTATTTACGAGAGATGCCCTGCGCCTTAGCGGGCGTCTCTCTGCGGCAGAACAAAGAAAAAATTAAAAAGGATACCTATTCAATCGGGCTGGGAATTATCGAATTGCATCGTGCCGAGATTGCGCAAGTGAAAACCCATTTAGCGGCAAAATAGAGTTTCAACGACACTTCCCGCGCTTCGAGAACACACACCATGACACTTGCCGATCCCGCCAACATTGCCAGCTGGCACGCTCACATTTACTTCGACGCCAATACGCGCGATACCGCCTGGGCCTTGCGCGAAACCATCGCCTCCGAGATTGGCGACGCCGTGGAAATCGGCCGCTTTCATGAGCGTCCGGTTGGTCCGCATCCGATGTGGTCCTATCAGCTTGCTGTGACAAATGAACGGTTTGCGGCCGTGTTCGCGTGGCTCGTCGTCAATCACGGCAAGCTCGATATCTTCGTGCATCCCAACACCGGCGACGACCTGCGCGATCATCGCGACGCAGCGGTCTGGATTGGCAATTCATATGCACTCAATCTCGCGGCACTCGGTGGCTGAAGCAAGAATAAATTAGCAAGCACATCAAAATAAAAATCAGACAAAACCCTCCGTATCCGATGCTCGCGCCTGAGTCGGATCGTCGCTGAAACGAAGTGTAAAAGTCCGTTCCAGCCCTCTTTGCATTCCTGCATAATCGCGCGTTTTGCCGGCCACACCGGTAAAACGTGCCTGTTTTTCTCTTCTGCTGTTTCAACTCAAGTTCGTTTCTGTATTGCCGTTAGTCAGGACGCGCAATCAAATTTTTGCAATCGCTTTCTGTAGACGAATAGCAGGCGATATGCGGATTTTGGGGTCGCCAGGACCCGAAGCAGCAAGGGAGGCGCGCCTGCATCTGGCGGCGGCATAGTGAGCCGACGCTGCTTCACGAAGAACCTTTACAAGGCACGATATGCGGTTTTCAAAATTCAGATTCGAAGCGCTCGCGTTGCTCGCGAGCGCCTTGCTCGCAGCTTGCGGCGGTGGTGGCGGTGGCGGCGGCTCATCCGGCAGTTCGGGCAGCTCGGCGGCCAATAACTCGTCGAACGGCAGCAGCAACACGGCGCAGGCCACCACCACGACAACGACTGCGCAGTCGAACGCGACCACCAACAGCGCGATCCTGATCACGCCGGCTTCGCAGATTACTGCGCTGCCGGGCGCGAGCGGCAACGCCAGCACCGACGGCGCGGCCTACATCAACGCGATGCGCAAAAACGTCGGCCTCACGGCGCTGCCCAGCAACGCGGGTCTGGCGACCGCCTCGGGCGATCACGCGACGTATCTGGTCGATAACCAGGCCTACGGCCACACCGAAACGGCGGGCAACCCAGGCTTCACCGGCGCCGATCCGCAAACGCGTATCCAGGCCGAAGGCAGCTTCACGATGATGGGCGAAGTGGTTGTGGCCGGCCAGCCCGCGGCGTTCAGCGACAGCGTCTCGCCGGTCGAGACGCTCTTCGACGCGCCGTTCCACCGCATCGTCATGCTCGACGACTTCACGTCGATGGGCGTGGGTTATATGGCCAACGCAAACTGGGAGGCGTTCAACATCGACTTTGGTTCGACCAGCGCCGATACGTTATCGGCGACTTCGCTCGTCGCCTATCCGTACGCGGGCGAGCAAGGCGTGCCGACCAGCTGGTTCGCCAACGAAGACCCGAATCCGTTCGCGAGCGCAACGCAGTACGAAATGACCACGGTCGGTTATCCGGTGACGATCCAGAGCGCGTTCGGTTCGACGCTCAGCTCGATGAGTTTCACGATCACGGCGACCAACGGCACCAACATCCCGTGCCTTGCGCAGACGCCGCAAACCACGCCGAGCGAACTGTCGAACGCCGCGCTGTGCGTGCCTTACTCGCCGCTTGCGGCCAGCACGACCTACTCGGTGCACGTGAAGGGTACGCTGACCGACGCTTCGAACCAGACGCACCCGATCGACGTGCTGTGGACGTTCACGACGGCCGCGTCGGGCGTGGCGCACAACGCGGAGCAAGGTCTGTCGAATCGCCCGCTGCCGAAGTTCTGATCGGCGCAAAGGTTGAAATGCAAAGGGGCCGCGGTGCACAACTGCGGCCCCTTTTGTTTGCGATTTGCGGCTTGCGGTGATATCGCGAGCCGCAACGGTAATCAATGCCCGAACGATTCCTTGGGTGCGTCCGGCGATGCCTGCACGGCGTGCGGCCGCGCGGCCTGTTTCACGAGCAGCGCGGCGCAGGCCACCAGACCCGCCACGGCGATGGTCGCGAAGATGCCCGCGAACGAGAAGTGACGGCGCGCCAGTTCGGCGACCAGGAACGATCCGGCGATCCCGCCGAAGCGCCCGATCCCCAGCATCCACGCGACGCCTGTGCCGCGCCCCTGGGTCGGGTAGAACGCCGCGGCGAGCGCGGGCATCGACGATTGCGCCGTGTTCATCAGCACGCCCGCGGCGAACACCACGAGCACCAGCGCGCCCACATTGCCCACGGCCTGGCCGATCATCCAGACCGACAACGCAGTCAGCGCATAGCACGCGGCGATGATGCGGTTGGCGTTGAAGCGGTCCATCAGCACACCGCACAGCACCGCGCCGATACCGCCGAGCGGGAATAGCGCCGCGATCAGCGTCGCGCGCGCGGGCGGCAAGCCGGCGTCCTTGAGCAGCAGCGGCATCCAGTTGATCGACGCATAAAAGATCACGAGGCCCATGAAATACGCGATCCACAGCATCAGCGAGCCGACCAGATAGCGGCCCGACAACACCACGCCGATGCCCTTACCGTCGGCGTGCGGCGCGGTTTCGGTCATGGTGAACGACTGCGCGGCCTGCGCGTCGGCGGAAATGCGCGCGAGCGCCGTGCGGATGCGCTCGGCCGGTTTGGCGTTCGCCACCAGATAGCGCACCGATTCCGGCATGCGCAGTGCGAGCGGAACGGCCAGCACGAGCGGCGTCACGCCCCCGAGCAGCAGCACGCTGCGCCAACCGAAGTGCGGAATCATCCACGCCGCCAAAAATCCGCCGAATGCAGCGCCCAGCGGAAAGCCGCAGAACATCAGATTGATGATGGTGGCGCGGCGGCTGTCGGGGCAGTATTCGCCCATCATCGTGACGGCGTTCGGCATGGCCGCGCCCAGCCCCACGCCGGTGGCGAAGCGCAACCAGACCAGATGGTCGATGCTGTCGGCGAACGCCGAAGCGAAACACGCCACGCCGAACACCAGCACCGAGCCGAGCAACATGGCGCGACGGCCGAGCCGGTCGGAAAGCGGCCCGGAAGCGAGCGCGCCAAAAGCGAGGCCGAAAAGTGCGGCGCTCAGCACCGGCGCGAGCGCGGGTTTGGCGAGTCTCCACTCGCCGAGCAGCGAAGGCGCGATAAAGCCGATGGCCGCCGTATCGAAGCCGTCGAGCAGCACGATGGCGAAGCACATCAGAAAGATGAACCACTGGAACGGCGAAAACGGATGCTCGTTGATGAACGTCTGGACGTTGACGGCACTGCGGCTCATGAAAGGTGTCTCCTCTGATCTCATGCGAAGTTCGCAAATAGCGCACACAAATTCGCTATGCGAACTCAGGACGTCATCCTACCCGTCTGCGGGCTGGCGCGATATCGGGGACTTTCTTGAGTGCATCCGGGCAAGCGCGACGGGCGTATCTTTATTTATGCATGCCGCGTGACGGCGTGTCGAACCTGAGTCTTTGTGCAGAAGGAGATCGACGTGAAGAACCGGATGCTTGTTTCAACGGCGCGCGCGGGCGCGCTCGCCTTGACGGTGGCGCTGGTGGCGGGATTGCCCGCGCGCGGCGCGTTCGCGCAGCTTTCGCAGAACGACGACCTGCGCTCGCCGCAGAACAGCCTTGCGCTGATGCCCAATGCGCCGCTGGGCAGCGAATATCCGACGCATGGCAACCGTCAGGCGGGCGAAATGCCGCTCGGACCAACCGATCCGCGCGGCCAGTTGACCAACGGCCTGCCGAATAATGCCGAGTCGGGCGGCTACGGCGCGCCGCAGGCGGGTCTGCATCCGCCGCAGGGCATGTAACGTCCTCCGGGCGCTCTCTAGATGCGTCCTGGAATCCAGCTCAGTTGAGCCTCGACGACTTCGCCGGGCGCGAGCGCGGTGCCGCCCACGTCGAGCCGCCCAGCCAGCCCATCCAGCTGAAGATTGAGCCAGTCAGTCGTGTTGCTGACCGGTTCGGCGCAGAACCACGGCAGGCCCTGGGCGCTGTAGAGCACGAAATAGTCGAGCGGCGCGCCCGCGCGTAGCGCCAGCCGACGGCCTTCATGTGGCCATTCGATCAGGGCCTCGCGGCGCCAGCCCGAGAAGTTGTTGTCGAGATCGAATTCGTCGACGATCAGCCCGTTTTCCAGCGCATCGACAGCGGGATGCGCGCTGAGTGTGACCGGCAGCACTTCGGCATCGATTTCCCACATCGCCCGCACGCGAGCGCTCAGGCGCGTACCGGGCGGCTTCGGATAATAAGGATGATGGCCGAAGCCGAACGGCATGGTGCGCGAACCCAGATTGCGCGCCCAGAGCCGCACGGCCAGCCCTGTTTCGTCGAGCGTGATGTGCTGGCGCGCCTCGTAGCTGAACGGCCAGCCTTCGCCGCCGCGTGCCGGCGCCTCGTGGACGAAGTGCAAAGTGACCGCATTGGCTTGCTGCGATTCCACGCGCCACGGACGCCGCCAGGCGTGGCCGTGCAGCGCATGACGCAGCGCGCCCGTGCCGCTCGGCAGATCGATCATCTCGCCTTCGAAACGAAAACGGCCGTCGCGAATCCGGTTGCAGTAGGGCATCAGCGGAAAGCTCGCCATGCCAAGCGGGTCGCGCGCGTCGATTGCCGCGCGCGTCGCGGGGCGTAGCCAGTGCTGCGCCGGGTCTTTGGGGTTGTCCTGGTCGTACCAGGCGGCGATCGAACCGCCTACGTGCGGCGCAATCAGCGCGTGAGAGCGCCCGTGCGTCAGCGCGACGAGTTGGCCATCGTCGAGCGTGGCGGCATTGAAGGGCGGGGCGGATGAAGAGCGGGGCGTCGGGGCGGCGTTCAAAGGCGCGATCTCCGGTGGCTCAAGAATATTACTAATAAATTGATAATATAGACCGGAAACCATGTGCTGAACCCGACTTCACATGCCGACTTACGCCAATTGTTCGGCAAAAATATTAGTGCTACGCTTCGGTCCACCAGCGCCCGCCCGGGACCTGGCCGTTCCTCTGCCGCCGGGTCGCGCAAGCTCATAGCCATCCGATGAAAAAATCGACCCAGCGCCGCCCGACCATGACCGACATCGCGAAAGCCGCGGGCGTGTCGCAATCGACGGTTTCGCTCGTGCTTAACGGCGCGGTCGGCGCCAAGCTCTCCGAGGCCACCCGCGACAAGGTGCACGAAGTCGCGCAGTCGCTCGGCTACCAGTTGCCGGTACGCGCGGCCCAGCCGCCCGCGCCGGCGGGCGATCGCAACCTGATCGTCTATATCGCCGACGAAATTTCCACCAGCCCGCATCCCGTTGTCAGCATCGACGGCGCGCGCGACGCCGCCTGGAATGCGGGCTGCGTGCTCGCGGTGTTTTCCACCCACGGCAACGCGCAGATGGAGCAGCGCGTGCTGCAGACACTCGCCATGCCCAATGTGCTCGGCGTGATCTACGCGACCGTCTACACGCGCAAGGTCACGGTGCCGCCTGCCTTGCTCAAGGTGCCCGCGGTGCTGCTCAACTGTTACGCCTCGGACCATGCGCTCTCGTCGGTGGTGCCGGCCGAAGTTGCGGGTGGTCATACCGCGACCGAGTATCTGATCGAGGCGGGGCATCGGCGCATCGGCTTCATCAACGGCGAGACCTGGCAGGACGCGGCGAAGGATCGCCTCAAGGGCTATCGCCAGGCGCTGGCGACCTCCGATCTGCCCTACGACCCAAGCCTCGTGCGTGACGGAGATTGGAGCCCAGACAAGGGCTTCGAACTGACGCTTTCGCTGATGCGCGAACCGAATCCGCCCACGGCGGTCTTCTGCGCCAACGACCTGATGGCGATTGGCGCGATCGAGGCGCTCAAGCAACTGGGCCTGCGCGTGCCGGAAGAGGTATCCGTGATCGGCTACGACGATCAGGAAATCGCCCGCCACACCCATCCGCCGCTCACCACGGTGGTGCTGCCGAATTATGAATTGGGTCGCTGGGCTGTCGATACGCTGTTGCAGGAAGAGCAAAACCGCAGCGCCGGCGCGCCGGTGCGCCACCGCACCGTGAAGCTCGACGGACCGCTGATCGAGCGCGCTTCGGTATGCGCGCCCAACCCCGTTGCCCCCGTGAATACCCTCATTAATATCTCTTAATTCTGACTGGTAATATTAGTTGGAGCAGTGCTCGTAATAACGAGGCGGATTTGTGCATCGCACGCTGACGCGCGGTATGCAAGGCGCCCGGTAAGAAAGACAAGACAGGAAAGACAACAAAGCCGCGGCAGGGCGCAGCCCATACCGCCAACGTCATTCACCGCTTTGCATGGGGCCGCGCAGGACGCACGGGGAGACCTGAGCGTCGGACGCAGCCGACAGGAGACAGCCATGCGTCGTCAACGAATCCAGTCCGCCCTCATTGCCGCCGGTCTGTGTGCGGCCCTTGCCGCCGCCGTATCGGGCAGCGCTTACGCGCAGTCCGATTCCGGCGCGCAGAAAGTCCAGTCGAATTCCAGCGAAACCTGCACCAATCCCAAGCCCGGCGGCAAAAAGCTGAGCGATATGGTGGTGGGCTTCTCGCAATCCGAGAATGAACAGAATCCGTTCCGCGCGACCGAAACGGCTTCGGTGCGCGAGGCCGCCAAGGCGGCGGGCGTCAAGCGCCTGCTGTATACGAATGCGAACGCCAACCAGGCCAAGCAGGTCGCCGACATCGAAAGCATGATCAACCAGGGCGCCGAGGCGCTCATCATCGCGCCGAACGACTCCACTGGCCTGCAGCCCGCTTTCGCGCAGGCGCGCGCCAAGGGCATTCCAGTTGTGACGATCGACCGCCTGACGGCGGGCACCTTCTGCCAGGACTACATCACGTTCCTCGGCTCCGACTTCTACAAGCAGGGCGAACGCGCAGCCAAGGCGCTCGCGGACGCGACCGGCGGCAAGGCCGTGATCGCCGAAATCCAGGGCGGCTACGGCAACACCGTCGAAAGCCAGCGCACCGATGGCTTCGCGGCGGGCCTGAAGGCCTACCCGAACATGAAGATCGCCGCTGCGCAGACGGCCAACTGGTCCACCACCGAAGCGCAAAAGGTGATGGAGCAGATCCTGCTTGCGCATCCGGACGTCGACGCCGTCTACACGCACGCCGACACCATGACGGTGGGCGCGATCACGGCACTGCGCCAGGCCGGCAAGCTCAAGGGCGTGAAGATCGTGTCGATCGACGGCACCAAGGAAATCGTCACCGATATCGACCAGGGCATCGTGGCCGCCGACGTCGAGACCAATCCGCGCTTCGGCCCACTTGCCTTCAAGTCGCTCGAGGACTGGATCGCGGGCAAGCCGGTGCCGCAAAAGCAGATCATGGACGACGCGCTGTTCGACAAGTCGAACGCCAAGTCGTCGCTGGCGGCGGGCAAGGTCTATTAAGCCAGAAGCACACGCAAAAGCGAGGCGATGACGATGAGCGCAGCAGGCGACGCATCCTTTTCCAGTGCCGAGCCGCGCGTCGTGCTGCAGACGCGCGGCGTGTCGAAAACCTTCGGCGTGGTGCGCGCGCTGCGCGACGTTTCGCTTACCTTGCGCGCGGGCGAAGTGCATGGTCTTGTCGGCGAAAACGGCGCGGGCAAATCGACGCTCATCAAGGTGCTTACGGGCTTTCATCAACCCGATGTCGGCGCGTTGACGCTCGATGGCGCGAACGTGTCCTTCGATAGCCCACGCGCGGCGCAAAGCGCGGGCGTGTGCGCCGTGTATCAGGAGATCAACCTGATTCCCGAGCGCAGCGTCGCCGACAATATCTACCTCTGCCACGAACCAAAACGCTTCGGCATCCTGACGGATCGCAGGCGCATGCTGGATGGCGCTGCCGAAATCGTGCAGCGTTACCGGCTGGCCGTCGATCCGGCGGCGAAACTGGGCACGCTGGGACTGGGCGCGCAGCAGATGGTGGCGATTGCGCGCGGCGTGTCGCTGGGCGCGCGCGTGCTGATTCTCGACGAACCGACTTCGGCGCTCAGCGGCGCGGAAGTGGATGTGTTGTTCGAAGTGGTGGACCGGCTGCGCGCGGAAGGCATCGCGCTGCTGTTCGTGAGTCATCGACTGTCCGAGTGCTACCGGCTGTGCGACCGCTTCACGGTGATGCGCGACGGCGCCGTGGTGCGCACGGGCACGCCCGATGAATTGCCGCGTGCGGCACTGATTGCCGCGATGCTCGGACGCGAAAGCGCCGGCGAACATGCATGGACCGACCGCTCGGGCCGCGCCGATGCGAACGCGCAAACGACGCCCGCGCTGCAGGTCGATGGGCTGCAATGGGGCAATCGTGTGCGCGATGTGGCGCTGCGCGTGGCGCCGCGCGAAATCGTGGGGCTTGCCGGGCTGCTGGGTTCGGGCCGCACGGAAACCTTCAAGACGATCTTCGGCGCGCAGAAGGCCGACGCGGGCGAGGTGAAGCTCAGCGGCCAGCCGCTCACGCATGCGACGCCTGCGCGTTCGATTAGCCGCGGTCTCGCTTTTCTTTCAGAGGACCGGCGCGCCGAGGGCATTTTTCCGCGTCTTTCGGTGCGGGAAAACATCGTCGCGAGTCTGTTGCCGCGTATTTCGCGCTTTGGTTTCATCTCGCGCGCGAAGGAAGCGCAGGTGGTGCGCGAGGCGATTGCGCGCCTGGGCGTCAAGACGGCGGGGCCGGGCGCGCTGATCACTACGCTCTCTGGCGGCAATCAGCAGAAGGTGTTGATTGCGCGCTGCCTGTCCACCCAGCCAGGCGTGCTGCTGCTCGACGATCCGACTCGTGGCATCGACGTCGGTGCGAAGGAAGAGGTGCACCGCGTGGTGCAGCAGCTCGCGCAGGAAGGGCTGGCGGTGGTGGTGACGTCCTCGGAAATGGAGGAACTGCTCGCGCTGACCGACCGGCTCGTGATGCTCAACGAAGGCGCGACGCAGGGCGGCATGCCCACGGCGGGCGCGCATCCCGACGACGTGCTCGCCGTGCTGGCGGGGCAAGGACCACACGCTGATGGCCACGAAGCTTGAATCGAACGAGGATCGTTTGAGTCCTTCGAATTTTCCCGCGCCGAATGTGCCACCCGCCCCCGGCGAACGACCGCGCGGCCGCGCGGCCTGGCTCACGCTGCTGCGCGAGAACAGCGTCTATTTCGCGCTGGCCGCGCTCGTGCTGTTCAATCTGGCCATTACGCCGGGTTTCTCGAATCCGTTCGCGGCGCGCAGTCTGCTGTTCGAGGCTGCGCCTATCGTGCTGATTGCGCTGGGCCAGAATCTGGCAATTGCTACACGCGGCATCGATTTATCGGTGGGCTCCGTGATGGCGCTCGCGAGCGCGTCGATTGCCGTGTTCCTGCCTTATGGCGTGGGCACGGCGCTGGTAGGGGCCGTCGCGGTGGGCGCGGTGGCTGGCTTGTGCAACGGCGCGCTGGTCGCGCTGCTCGCTATCGATCCGCTGATTTCCGGGCTGGCGCTGCTGGTGGCGGCGCGTGGTCTCGCCCAGGCGCTGCTCGGCGGCTCGCGTGTGAATCTGCCCGAGGCGCCGGCCTTCGATCTGCTCGGCGCGGGTGCGCTTGGGCCGGTGCCCATCGTCATGCTGATCGCGCTGGCGCTCGCGGCCGTGGTGGCGTTCGTGGTACGTCGCACGACCTTCGGGCGCTACACGATCCTTGTAGGCGCGAGCCGCAGCGCGGCGTTCCTCGCGGGTATTCCGGTGCGCCGCACGCTGTTCCTCGTTTATGTGGTGAGCGGCACGCTGGCTGGACTGGCGGGGCTGTTCGCCTCGTCGCGGCTTGGCGCGGCCGATCCGAACTACGTGGGCGTGAACTTCGAACTCGACGCGATCGCGGCCTCTGTGATCGGCGGCACGCCACTTTCGGGCGGACGGATTTCGATCGTCGGCGCGGTGTTCGGGGTGTTGTTGCTACAGGTGCTCGACGCGAGCTTCATCATGAACAACATCAGCTTTACGTATGCGCAGATCCTGAAGGCGGTGTTCATCGTCGTCGCGCTGTATCTGCAACGCTCGGGAGGCTGACCACATGGCCAACGACGCAACGCCGGCATCCTCTTCAACATCTGCCGCTGCCCCACGCGCGAGCCGCCGCGCGCAGATCATCGCACTCGTACAGTCGCGCGGCGCAATCGGCATGCTCGTAGTGGTCGCGCTGATCGCGGGCTTCGTGTTTCCCGACTTTCTGCGCCCAGCCAATCTCGCCGATATCGTGTCGAATAGTGCTTTCCTTGGCCTCGTCGCCGTGGGGCAAAGTCTGGTCATCATTCTTGGCGGCTTCGATCTTTCGGTCGGCTCGATGGTGGGGCTTGGCACTGTGCTCTCCGCTTACGCCGCACCGTATGGCTGGGGCGCGGCGATGCTGGCGCCCGTGGCGGCGGGGTTTCTCATCGGCATCGTCAATGGGCTGCTGATCGCGCGGGCACGCATGGCGCCGTTCATCGTGACGCTGGCCGCGCTGCTCGGGCTCAAGGGGTTCGCGCTGGTGCTCGCGAGTCAGGATCTGCTGATCGCCAATCCGGGGTTCTTCGCGCATATCGCCAATGGCGCGCTGTTTGGCATCAATAATCTGATCTGGGTGCTGGCGGTCGTTTATGCGCTTGGGGCGGTGCTGCTCAATCACACGCGCTTCGGCGCGGCGATCTTTGCGATCGGCGGTAATGAGGAGGCGGCGCGCATGCTCGGCGTGCGAGTGGAGCGTGTGAAGGTGCTGGCTTATGGCTTGTCGGGCGCACTTGCCGGACTGTCGGGCGCGTTGCTGGCCTCGCATCTGGATTCGGGGCTTGCGGCGGCGGGAACCGGTTATGAGCTTCAGTCGATTGCCGCTGCGGTGATTGGTGGCGTGTTGCTGACGGGTGGTGTGGGCACGATGGCGGGGCCGCTGGCGGGGGTGCTGCTGCTGGGCGTGATCGACAACGTCATCAATCAGGTCGGGACGTTGAGCCCTTACTATCAGAATCTCGCGAGCGGCGCGTTTCTGCTCGCTGCGGTGATCGTGCAGACGGTGCTGACAGGTCGTCGGCACGGCGCTGCCCGCGCGAGCGGCGGCGGGCGCAAGGGGTCCGCGCCGCGAGGTGCTGCGCGTACTTGACGGCTTCGGTTTAGGGGGCGTCGGGTTACTGCTTCGAAACTGTCAATTTGACGCGGGTCGTGCCATCGGATTGCGCCGTGATCTCGGTGCGGCTGCCGCGCTCTCCTAGATAGAAGTGTTGGCGTCCTGGTGCATTGCCGTCGTGCGTGGCGTTCGGCAGGCACGAGGCGATATCGGCACCTACGCCTTCGAGGGCGTCCGTGCCCGATCCGGTGTCGGCGTTGCGCGTGCTCCATGTGCATTGATAGGTGCCATGCGTGGCGGCGCATTGCGCATCGTCGCTATACGGCTGGGCGACGGCGCGGCCATCATCGGGGCTCAGTGAGGCGAAATGCTGCGGTGCGGCCGCGACGATGCGTTTGAGCGCGGCGCAGGGACTCGCGCTGTCGTCGGCGTGGGAGACGAGCGGCGCGAGTAACAGGAGTGCGGCGGCGATGGCCGGAGCGCTGCGGGCGAGATCTAGTGGCATGTTGAAATCGCTGCGTGAGTGGCAGCGCCTCTTGTGGTGATGTGCGGTAGCTGCAAACGTCGTGCCGGGAACGACGTTTGCAGTTGCTCGACCAGAACAATCACCACGAGGATCGCGTTATGAGCACAACAATCCGATACCCGATGCGCGTGGGCGCAATGCTGGCGGTAACGCTCACGCTGGCGACGACGACGTTGCCGGGCTATGCCGCGTCGCAGGATGAGCAGGATCACGCCTGTCGCGGCGATGCTTTTCACTTCTGCGTGAGCGAGATCCCTAACAAGGAGAAAATCACGGCGTGTATGAAGCAGCACTACG
>NZ_DASZJJ010000058.1:0-3881 GCF_035948235.1 Paraburkholderia sp.
GACGGCCGGCGACGCCAACACCGGCTACTTCCTGCAAGTGGGCGCGTACAAGACGTCGGGCGATGCCGAGCAGCAGCGCGCGCGTCTGGCGTTCCAGGGTTTCGAGTCGAAGGTCACGCAGCGCGATGCGGGCGGTGTCACGTACTTCCGCGTGCGCATCGGGCCGTTCTCGAAATTCGACGATATGAACTCGACCCGTCAGCGTCTGTCAGATGCCGGGATCGACACTGCCGTCATCCGTTTCACGAAGCAGTAAAGCGCGATAACCCATCGCGAAATGAAAGTGACGCGCGCAGCGCGCGCGTCCGTCACAAACCGCAACACTCGCACGCCGCGCGCCGACGTTGCCCGGCCGGCACCGCCGGCCCCCGTTCACTGGAATAACACGCTATGAAACGACTTCTCGGAACGCTTCTGGTCTCGCTCTCGATGCTCGCCGGCGCGGCGCACGCATCGCCCACCGCGCCCGTCGCGGGCAAGGAATACACGGTCCTGAAACAGGCCCAGCCGGTTGGCGTGCCCGCAGGCAAGATCGAAGTGATCGAATTCTTCTGGTACGGCTGCCCGCACTGCAATGCGCTGGACCCGTTCCTCGAAAGCTGGATCGCCAAGCAAGGCCCGGACATCGTGTTCAAGCGCGTGCCGGTGGCGTTCCGCGACGACTTCATCCCGCATTCGAAGATGTACTACGCGCTTGACGCGCTGGGCCTCGCGCAGAAGCTCACGCCGGCCGTGTTCCATGAGATCCACGTCAACAAGAACTACCTGCTCACGCCGGAAGACCAGGCCAAGTTCCTCGCCACGCAAGGCGTCGATCCGAAGAAGTACATGGACGCGTACAACTCGTTCTCGACGCAAAGCGCGCTGCAGCGTGACAAGGGCATGCTCGACGCCTTCAAGATCGACGGCGTGCCGACCATCGCGATCCAGGGCAAGTACGAAACCGGCCCGGCGCTGATGCAGGTCTCCGAAGACAAGGCCGATCCGGCCACGCTGCAGGTGATGGACTACATCATTTCGCAGATCCGCGCGAAGAAGATGTGAGCGCGCGCGCCGGTATGACACAACCGTTGAAGGTCTTCATCACCGGCGCGTCGAGCGGCATCGGCGCCGCTCTCGCCGCCGAGTATGTGCGGCGCGGCGCCATCCTCGGGCTGGTCGCGCGCCGCACGGACGCGCTCGAGGCGTTCCGCCAGTCCCACCCGCAGCACCCCATCTCCCTCTATGGCGCCGACGTGCGCGACGCCGATGCGCTCGCCGCCGCGGCGCACGCCTTCGTGGCGGAACACGGCATGCCCGACGTGGTGATCGCCAACGCCGGCGTGAGCCGCGGCGCGCTCACCGGTCATGGCGACCTCGCCACGTTCCGCGACGTGATGGACACCAACTACTTCGGCATGGTCGCCACCTTCGAGCCGTTCGCCCAGGCGATGGCCGAAGCGAAGCGCGGCACGCTCGTGGGCATTGCGAGCGTGGCGGGTGTGCGCGGGCTGCCGGGTTCGGGCGCGTACAGCGCGTCGAAGGCGGCGGCGTTTGCCTATCTCGAAGCGCTGCGGGTGGAGATGCGGCCGTTCAACGTGCCGGTCGTCACCATCGCGCCCGGCTACATCCGCACGCCGATGACGGCGAAGAACCCGTACCGCATGCCGTTCCTGATGGACGCGGACCGCTTCGCCGCACGCACCGCCGACGCCATCGCGCGCGGCACCACCTTCGCGGTGTTCCCATGGCCGATGCGCGTGGTCGCCGCGTTGCTCGGCGCCTTGCCGCGCTGGCTCTACGACCGCGCCTTCGTGCGCGCGCCGCGCAAGCCGCGTACGGCTGAGCACTGAGGCAGCACTGACTCACCGCGCGCGGCGCTTGTCTCATGCGCCGCGCGTCATTCCCCGCTTGCCTCGCCCTTCCCCGCATCGCCCGACAGATCGCACCCCATATGGGTATGTCGATTAAATTGTTGTCTGGGCAATTTCCCTTCGATAAGCTTGCCCCGTTCGGGCCCCGTGCTTCGGGCGCGGATATCGCCTGCGCGCCTCGCGGCGGCCCTTCGACCGCTCACCCTTGCCCATCCCGGCCTACCCGACCAACGGAGATCCCATGCGCTTCACCTCGCCCGCTCCCGTGCTCGCCGCTGCGCTGTGCGCCGCGCTCGCCTGCGCGGCCACGCCCGCGCTCGCGAAACCGCTCACGGTCTGCACGGAATCGAGCCCGGACGGCTTCGACGTCGTGCAGTTCAACTCGCTCGTGACGACCAACGCATCCGCCGACGTGATCTTCAACCCGCTCGTCGCCTACGACGAAGCGCAGAAGAAGGTCGTGCCCGCGCTCGCGCAGTCGTGGGACGTGAGCGCCGACGGCCTCACCTACACGTTCCATCTGCGCCCGAACGTGCAGTTCCAGACCACCGAATGGTTCAAGCCCACGCGCACGCTCAACGCCGACGACGTGGTCTTCACCTTCGAGCGCATGCTCGACGCCAACAACCCGTGGCACAAGGTGGCGGGCGCGAGCGGCTTCCCGCACGCGCAGTCGATGGGCCTTGCCAAGCTCGTCAAATCGGTCAGCAAGGTCGATGCGAACACGGTCAAGTTCGAACTCAACGAGCCGAACGCCACCTTCCTGCCGATCCTGTCGATGGGTTTTGCGTCGATCTACTCCGCCGAATACGCCGACCAGTTGCTCAAGGCCGGCAAGCAGGTCGACCTGAACGCCAAACCCGTGGGCACCGGCCCCTTCGCGCTCAAGAGCTACACGAAGGACGCGGTGATCCGCTACGACGTCAACCCGACCTACTGGGGCCCCAAGCCCAAGGTCGATCGCCTGATCTACGCGATCACGCCCGACGCCGCCGTGCGCGCGCAGAAGGTCAAGGCCGGCGAATGCCAGATCGCGCTGTCGCCCAAGCCGCAAGATGTGGCCGACGCAAAGGCCGACAAAGCGCTCAAGGTCGTGCAGACGCCGGCTTTCATGACCGCCTTCGTCGCGCTCAACACGCAGAAAAAGCCGCTCGACAATCCGAAGGTGCGCCAGGCGCTGAACCTCGCGTTCGACCGCACGACCTATCTGAAGACGGTGTTCGACAACACGGCGACGCCCGCGACCAATCCGTGGCCGCCCACCACCTGGGGCTACGACAAGTCGATCCAGCCGTATCCGCATGATGTCGCGAAGGCAAAGCAACTGCTCGCCGAAGCCGGCGTGCCGAACGGCTTCTCGACGACGATCTGGGTGCGCCCGAACGGCAGCGTGCTCAATCCGAACCCGCGCGCGGGCGCCGAACTGCTGCAGGCCGATTTCGCGAAGATCGGCGTGAAGGCGGATATCAAGGTGATCGAATGGGGCGAGCTGATCAAGGAAGCCAAGCAGGGCCAGCACGACACGCTCTTCATGGGCTGGGCCGGCGACAACGGCGATCCGGACAACTATCTTTCGCCGCTCTTTAGCTGCAACGCGGTGCAGTCGGGCATCAACTTCGCGCGCTTTTGCGATCCGCAGCTCGACAAGCTGATCACCGAAGGCAAGACCACCGCCGATCAGGCCAAACGCGCGAAGCTCTACGACGCGGCGCAGAAGATCATCCACGATCAGGCGCTGTGGATTCCGCTGGGTTATCCGACCGCCTCGGCCATCACGCGCACCAACGTGAGCGGCTATCAGGTGAGTCCGTTCGGCCGCCAGAACTTCGGCGCGGTGACGGTGCAGTAAGCGCTGCATCGCCAAATGTGCAAAACCGGGGCAAGCCCCGGTTTTTTATTGGCTTTTACTTATGGACGCGGCCCCTTCACCGCGGACCTGAGCGCCTCGGCGACTTGACGCCACCAGGGCGTGCCCACGCGACGGCGCACGTCCCATGCGTGATCGTGCAGCGCCACGGCGCGCCACTG
>NZ_DASZJJ010000059.1:0-3386 GCF_035948235.1 Paraburkholderia sp.
TTACCGTCGCGAGAAAACTGCTCGCGGATAAACGGATCGAGATAATCGGCCTCGGTGGGCAGCGCGCCGCCGAAGTCGCTATCGGCATAGGTGCGCAGCGCCGGAAACAGCCAGTGGCCGTGATAGCGCACGACCAGCGGGCGATCGCTGGCGATCGCACCCGCCAGCAGACTCGCGACGAACAACACCGCGAAGATCACGAGGCTCGCAAAGCCGATGCGCTGGCGCCGCAAGCGCCGCCACCACGCGGCCGCCCGCGATACGGCCTGCGTTGACGAAGGCGCTGCGAACGTGAGAGCAGGCTCAGATTCGGATGATTGTGCCGCTTCATCGCGCGATGAGGTGGTGACTTCCATGAAGAACCCCGGATTCAGCGGCCATTGCCACCGAAGTGAATGCGCGGATCGATCAGCGCATAAGCGAGATCGCCCGCGAGCTTCGCGAACAGACTCACGACCGTGAACACAAACAACGCGCCCAGCACGACCGGATAATCACGCCCGACGATCGCGTCGTAAGACAGACGCCCCACGCCGTCGAGCGAAAACAGCGTCTCGATCAGCAGACTGCCGCTCACGTAGGCGGAAACGAACGCAGCGGGCAAACCCGTTGCAATGGGAATCAACGCATTGCGCAGGATGTGCCGCCACACCACTGCGCCGCGCGAGACGCCCTTGGCGCGCGCAGTCAGCACATACTGGCGCGAAAGCTCGTCGATAAACGCGTTGCGCGTCAGAAACGAAACGACCGCAAGACTGCTGGTGACCGATGCCGTGACCGGCAGCACCAGATGCCAGACGCGGTCCAGCACGCGTTGCGCAAGTGGCAAGCTGTCGTGACTTTCCACGCCGAATCCGCCCAGTGGAAAGACATGCAGAAAGAGATCGCCGCTGAGCAACATCATCAGCAACACGCCCAGCACGAAACCCGGAATCGCATAGGCCGCAAGCAGCGCGGCGCTGGTCGCGAAGTCGAAAGCGGTGCCGCGCCGCAACGCTTTCGCAATGCCCAGCGGCACCGCGATCAGATACGTGAGCAACAGCGTGCAGGTGCCAAGCGTCACCGTCACCGGCAACTTGCTGACGATCAGCGCCCAGACCGAGCGATGCTGAAAAAACGACTGACCAAGATCGAAACGCGCGTAATGCGTGAGCATGCGCAGGTAGCGCGCGAGCGGCGGTACGTCGAAACCGAACTCGTGGCGGATCGCCGCAATCTGCGCCGGATCGACGCCTTCGTTGCCGTGATAGCCACCGCCGCCACCGCCGCCCTCGCCGTGCACCGACGTGCCTTGCAGGCGCGCCATGACCTGTTCCACCGGGCCGCCCGGCACGAACTGCATGATGATGAAGGTCACCGTCAACACGCCTAACAGCGTGGGAATCATGAGCAGCAATCTGCGCCCAATATACGCGAACATGCGGCCTACTCCTGTCGAGCCGCGCCTGGCGCGGTGGATTCTTCGTGGCCGCCAGTTGCGCCGGTTGCGCCAGTTGCATCTGGCGCGGCGTGCCACCAGCCGACCACCCAGTCGATCCAGCCATACTGCTGCGGCACGCGCTCGGGCGGCGCAATACGCCGGTTCCATGCGACGCGCGCATGCGTAATGTGCCATTCCGGCACCATGATGCGATCGCACAGCAGCACGCGATCAAGCGCACGCGCGGCGGCGATCACCTCGCGCTCGCTGTGCGCACGCTGCACATCGGCGATCAGCGCATCCACGGCAGGCGACGCGATTCCCGTGTAATTTTCCGAACCCGGCGTGCTCGCCGCACGACTGCCGAAACGGCGTTCAAGTTCCGCGCCTGGAATACTGGCGGCGCGATAGCCCATCGTCGTCATATCGAAATCGAAATGCTTCAGGCGTTCGTTGATAACGGTTTGATCCATGATGCGCAGTCGCGCGTCAATACCCAGCAATTTCAGGTTGCGCACGACGATCATCAGGATGCGCTGCATGCCGGTGCCGTCGTCGAGCAGTTCGACTGTGAGCGGCGCACCCGCCGCGTTACGCAGCACGCCGTCGCGGTAATGCCAGCCCGCGTCGGCAAGTAATGCCTCGGCACGCGCGAGATTGCGGCGCAGCCCGCCTTGCCCGGATGTTTGCGGCTGCGGCGGCAATGTACCGAACACATCGGGCGGCACACTCGCACGCAGCGGATCGAGCAGCGCCAGTTCGTCGGCGCCCGGTACGCCACTCGCGGCGAACAGGCTGTCGTCGAAGAAACTGCGGCTGCGCGCGTACTGGCCGAAAAACATGTTGCGATTGATCCATTCGTAGTCGAGCGCAAGGCCAATCGCCTCGCGCACGCGAATGTCCTGGAATTTAGCGCGACGCAAATTGAAGAACAGCCCTTGCGCGTCGCTGATACCGTGCTCCGCGAATTCCTGCTTGTGCAGCATGCCGCTCGCAAAGCCCGGGCCGCTGTAATTGCGCGACCATTGCTCGGCGGTGCCCTCGAACATGGCGTCGATATCGCCCGCGCGAAACGCCTGCAGCGGCGCGGAGGAATCGCTATAAAGACGAAAACTCACATTGGCGAAATTGAACATACCGCGCCGCACGGGCAGATCAACGCCCCAATACTGCGGATTGCGGCGATAGACGATCTCGCGATTGCTTGCGCGCGCATCGATCAGATACGGCCCACTTGCGACGGGCGGCACGGTGGCAAGCTGGTCGAATCCCTGCGTGTCGCCCTGCGGCGTTCGCGCCCAGTCGCGCGAAAACACGTAGAGATCGCCCGCTTCGAGCACGGCTCGGCGCTGCGCCGCACGAAAGACAAAACGCACCGTCTGCGCATCGACGACCTCCACGGCTCGAATCAAGGCGTAACGGCTGCTATAGAGCGGCGAAGTGAACGAACCCGTCAATTGCTCGAACGAATAGCGCACGTCCTCAGCCGTCACCGGCGCGCCGTTCGAAAAGCGCGCGGCCGGATTCAGATGAAAGGCGGCCGAGAGTCCATCTGGCGCGATCGCAACACGATCGGCGAGCAGCGGATATTGCGTGCCCACTTCATCAAGGCTGCGCTGCATCAGCGTCTCGAACATCAGATTGACTTCGTCCGGCGCCGCATTGCCACGTAGCAGAAACGGATTGAGCGAATCGTAGGTCGAAACCTCGTTATAGTTCGCCAGTCGCAGCGTGCCGGTGCGCGGCGGCGCGTGGTCGGCCCACGCTAAACGCCGCATTGACGCATCGGGACGTGCATCGTCGAACAGCGCAAGCGTGTTCTGCCATGACGGTGCGGGCGCGGCGTGCGCAAACGCGACGACGCTCAAGGCACATACGTATCCCGCCACGGGCGCGAAACGCATGAGAGCCGCCGTCATGCCTCGACTACCGCCGCCCCGCCAAGCCGGCCTCACAGATCGAACCT
>NZ_DASZJJ010000060.1:0-15191 GCF_035948235.1 Paraburkholderia sp.
GGTTGTGAAGGGCGGCCGTATTCTCGGCTTCGCCGCTCTGACCGTGGTTGGCGATGGTGATGGCCGCGTCGGTATGGGCAAGGGCAAGTCGAAGGAAGTGCCCGTCGCTGTCCAGAAGGCGATGGAACAAGCTCGTCGCAACATGTTCAAGGTGCCCCTGAAGAACGGCACCCTGCAACACGAAGTGCACGGCAAGCATGGCGCTTCGGTCGTCCTCCTCGCTCCGGCGAAGGCAGGTACGGGCGTGATCGCCGGCGGCCCGATGCGCGCAGTGTTCGACGTGATGGGCGTGCAGAACGTCGTGGCCAAGAGCCACGGTTCGACGAACCCGTACAACCTCGTTCGTGCCACGCTGGACGGTCTGCGCAAGCAGTCGACCCCGGCTGACATCGCAGCGAAGCGCGGCAAGTCCGTCGAAGAAATTCTGGGCTAAGGGTGGGCACCATGTCTGAAAAAACTGTCAAGGTTCAGCTCGTCAAGAGCCTGATTGGGACCCGCGAAACGCACCGTGCCACTGTGCGCGGTCTCGGCCTGCGCCGCCTGAACTCGGTTTCCGAGCTGCAGGACACGCCGGCAGTGCGCGGCATGATCAACAAGGTCTCGTACCTCGTCAAGGTCATCGGCTAAGCGCTCGACCAGGACTCCAGGAGTTTGAAAATGGAATTGAATAACCTGAAGCCGGCTGAAGGCGCGAAGCACGCAAAGCGTCGCGTTGGTCGCGGCATCGGCTCCGGCCTCGGCAAGACCGCTGGCCGTGGTCACAAGGGTCAGAAATCGCGTTCGGGCGGCTTCCACAAAGTCGGCTTCGAAGGCGGTCAGATGCCTCTGCAGCGTCGTCTGCCGAAGCGTGGTTTCACCTCGCTGACGAAGGAATTCGTTGGTGAAGTGCGCCTCGCCGATATCGAGAAGCTGCCGGTCGACGAAATCGATCTGTTGGCTCTCAAGCAGGCAGGCCTCGTTGGCGAAATGACCCGTTCCGCAAAGATCATCGCCACTGGCGAGATCAAGCGCAAGGTCGTGGTCAAGGGCCTGGGTGCGACGAAGAATGCGCGTGCTGCGATTGAAGCAGCAGGCGGTTCTTTTGCCGAGTGATTGTGAGTGGTGCGTGCGGGCTTGCCCGCCGTCACTAACTTCTGCATCGGAGAAGCTACTTGGCTAACAGCCCGAGTCTCGCAAAAACCGGTCGCAGCGCTCCGAAGTTCGGCGACCTGCGTCGGCGTGCAATGTTCTTGCTGCTGGCGCTGGTCGTTTATCGTATCGGCGCGCACATTCCGGTGCCGGGCATCGACCCGGACCAACTGGCGAAGCTCTTCCAGAGCCAGTCAGGCGGCATCCTTGGCATGTTCAACATGTTCTCGGGTGGTGCACTGTCTCGCTTCACGATCTTCGCGCTGGGTGTGATGCCGTATATCTCGGCGTCGATCATCCTGCAGCTGATGGCGATTGTCTCGCCGCAGCTCGAGGCGCTGAAGAAGGAAGGGCAGGCTGGACAACGCAAGATCACGCAGTACACGCGGGTCTTCACGGTAGTGCTGGCGACCTTTCAGGCCTTCGGCATTGCAGTCGCGCTGGAAAACCAGCCGGCACTCGTGATCGATCCGGGCATGGTGTTCCGTCTGACGACGGTCGTCACGCTGGTGACTGGCACGATGTTCCTGATGTGGCTCGGTGAGCAGATCACGGAACGCGGGCTTGGCAACGGTATCTCGATCATCATCTTCGGCGGGATCGCAGCGGGTTTCCCGAACGCGATCGGCGGTCTCTTCTCGCTGGTGCAAACCGGCTCGATGGGCCCCGTCTCGGCGATCATCATCGTGGCGCTGATCGCAGCCGTGACGTACCTGGTGGTGTTCATTGAACGCGGCCAGCGCAAGATCCTCGTGAACTATGCGAAGCGTCAGGTTGGCAACAAGATTTACGGTGGGCAGTCGTCGCACCTGCCGCTCAAGTTGAACATGTCGGGCGTGATTCCGCCGATCTTCGCATCGTCGATCATCTTGTTCCCGGCAACCATCCTGAACTGGTTCAGTTCGGGATCGCGATCCGGTTGGTTCGCGGACACGCTGCACAACGTGGCCGAAGCCCTCAAGCCTGGCCAGCCCGTGTACGTGTTGCTGTATGCGTTGGCGATCGTCTTCTTCTGCTTCTTCTACACCGCTCTGGTGTTCAACAGCAGGGAAACGGCCGACAACCTGAAGAAGAGTGGCGCGTTCGTACCTGGCATCCGCCCGGGCGATCAGACGGCTCGCTATATCGACCGCATCCTCACGCGTCTGACGCTGGCCGGTGCGATCTATATCGTGTTTGTCTGCCTGTTGCCGGAGTTTCTGGTGCTGCGCTGGAATGTGCCGTTTTATTTTGGTGGCACGTCGCTGCTGATCATTGTCGTCGTCACAATGGACTTCATGGCGCAGGTGCAGTCGTACGTTATGTCGCAACAATATGAATCGCTGCTCAAGAAGGCTAACTTCAAGGGCGGTGGAGTCCCGATGCGGTAAGGACATATGGCCAAAGACGATGTAATCCAGATGCAAGGCGAGGTCATCGAAAACCTCCCCAACGCAACCTTCCGGGTGAAGCTGGAAAACGGCCATGTCGTTCTGGGGCATATTTCCGGGAAAATGCGGATGCACTACATCCGTATTCTTCCGGGCGACAAGGTGACGGTTGAGTTGACGCCTTACGATCTGTCGCGTGCGCGGATCGTGTTCCGGGCGAAGTGATTTAGAAAAAGGGTAATATCATGAAAGTGATGGCATCGGTAAAGCGCATTTGCCGTAACTGCAAAATCATCAAGCGCAACGGCGTCGTTCGCGTGATCTGCAGCTCGGACCCGCGCCACAAGCAGCGTCAAGGCTGATCAGCGCGCTTTTGCTTGCGCTTTTTGTTTGAGGAAAAACAATGGCTCGTATTGCAGGGGTTAACATCCCGAACCACCAGCACACTGAAATCGGCCTGACGGCAATTTTCGGTGTTGGCCGCACGCGTTCGCGCAACATCTGCGTGGCAGCGGGTGTGCCGTTCAACAAGAAGGTCAAGGACCTGAACGACGCGGATCTGGAAAAGCTGCGTGAGGAAGTGGGCAAGTTTGTTGTCGAAGGCGATCTGCGCCGTGAAACGACGATGAACATCAAGCGCCTGATGGACCTCGGCTGCTACCGTGGCGTGCGCCATCGCAAGGGTCTGCCCCTGCGTGGCCAGCGTACGCGTACCAACGCACGTACGCGCAAGGGTCCGCGCCGCGCAGCACAGTCGCTGAAGAAGTAAGCGGTTCTGACAGTTACAGGAAAACGTAATGGCTAAGGCTTCGAACAACTCCGCGGCGCAACGCGTTCGCAAGAAGGTTAAGAAGAACGTCGCCGAGGGCGTGGTTCACGTTCACGCGTCGTTCAACAACACGATCATCACGATCACCGACCGTCAAGGCAACGCGCTTGCCTGGGCAACGTCGGGCGGCCAGGGCTTCAAGGGTTCGCGTAAGTCGACTCCCTTCGCAGCTCAGGTTGCAGCTGAATCGGCTGGCCGTGTTGCAATGGAATACGGCGTCAAGAACCTCGAAGTGCGTATCAAGGGCCCCGGCCCGGGTCGCGAATCGGCGGTGCGCGCGCTGCATGGTCTTGGCATCAAGATCACCGCGATCTCCGACGTTACGCCGGTCCCGCACAACGGCTGCCGTCCGCCGAAGCGCCGTCGTATCTAAGGCGTCGCGCTTGCCGACTGCCTGAGCCGCCGGTAACGGCGTCCCAGGCTCTCGGCGCTATTGAATTGACTAAGCCCACCGTTCGGTCCAAAGGGTCGAACTAGCGCAAGCTGCGGGGTCTCCCCGTTTCAGGCTTTGCGTGATTAATTATCGAAGGAAAGCAACGTGGCACGTTATATCGGCCCGAAGGCCAAGCTGTCCCGCCGTGAAGGCACCGACCTCTTCCTGAAGAGCGCACGCCGCTCGCTCGCTGACAAGTGCAAGCTTGACAGCAAGCCGGGCCAGCACGGCCGCACGTCGGGCGCTCGTACGTCCGACTACGGCACGCAGCTGCGCGAAAAGCAAAAAGTGAAGCGCATCTACGGCGTGCTCGAGCGTCAGTTCCGCCGCTACTTCGCGGAAGCGGACCGTCGCAAGGGCGCCACCGGCGAAAACCTGCTGCAACTGCTCGAATCGCGTCTCGACAACGTCGTGTACCGCATGGGCTTCGCATCGACCCGCGCTGAAGCGCGTCAGCTCGTGAGCCACAAGGCTCTCACGCTGAACGGCGTCGTCGCGAACATCCCGTCGATGCAAGTGAAGGCAGGCGACGTCGTTGCTGTTCGCGAAAAGGCGAAGAAGCAAGTGCGTATCGCTGAAGCGCTGTCGCTGGCAGAGCAAGGTGGCATCGCAGGTTGGGTTGCAGTCGACGCGAAGAAGTTCGAAGGTACGTTCAAGAGCGTGCCGGAGCGCAGCGACATCGCTGGCGACATCAACGAAAGCCTGATCGTCGAATTGTATTCGCGTTAATCGAATTGACGGCCGGGGTAGCCTCTGTGCTTCGCGCAGGAGGTGGCCTCGGCTGTTTTTTTCAGGTTGTGGCCATCTCAGCCTTATCGGTGTAACGAGCCGAGGGTATTGAAAAGGAAAACCTATGCAAACCAGTTTGTTGAAACCCAAGATCATCGCTGTGGAATCGCTCGGCGACAACCACGCGAAAGTGGTCATGGAGCCGTTCGAACGCGGTTATGGCCATACCTTGGGTAACGCGCTCCGGCGCGTTCTGCTGTCGTCGATGGTGGGCTACGCGCCGACCGAAGTGACGATCGCAGGCGTCGTGCACGAATACTCGACGCTCGACGGTGTGCAAGAGGATGTGGTCAACCTGCTGTTGAACCTGAAGGGCGTGGTCTTCAAGCTGCATAACCGTGACGAAGTGACGGTTACGCTGCGCAAGGAAGGCGAAGGCGTTGTCACCGCTGGCGACATCGAACTCTCGCACGACTGCGAAGTCATCAACCCGGAACACGTCGTTGCGCATCTGACGAAGGGCGGCAAGCTCGACGTGCAGATCAAGATCGAGAAGGGCCGCGGCTACGTGCCGGGCAATGTGCGCCGTTACGGCGACGATTCGGCCAAGATCATCGGCCGCATCGTGCTGGACGCGTCGTTCTCGCCGGTTCGCCGCGTGAGCTACGCCGTGGAAAGCGCGCGTGTCGAACAGCGTACCGACCTCGACAAGCTCGTGATGAACATCGAAACCAACGGCGTGATCTCGCCTGAGGAAGCGATCCGCCAGTCGGCGCGCATCCTCGTGGATCAGCTGTCGGTGTTCGCTGCACTGGAAGGCACCGAAACGGCGGCGGAAGCTCCGTCGCGCGCGCCGCAGATCGATCCGATCCTGCTGCGTCCGGTGGACGATCTCGAACTCA
This sequence comes from Paraburkholderia sp., assembly GCF_035948235.1. Lineage (GTDB taxonomy): Bacteria > Pseudomonadota > Gammaproteobacteria > Burkholderiales > Burkholderiaceae > Paraburkholderia. The sequence continues at coordinate 5,392 of NZ_DASZJJ010000060.1, forward strand.
CGGTTCGCTCGGCGAACTGCCTGAAGGCCGAGAACATCTACTACATCGGCGACCTGATCCAGCGTACCGAGAACGAGCTGCTCAAGACCCCGAATCTGGGTCGCAAGTCGCTCAACGAGATCAAGGAAGTGCTCGCTTCGCGCGGTCTCACGCTCGGCATGAAGCTCGAAAACTGGCCGCCGGCTGGTCTCGACAAGTAAGTAATGTGGCAGGGACGCGGATTTTCCTTTAGAATCCGCGTCTTGCCTTTTTCGCGTACCGGCCCGTGCCTCATAAAGAGGCGATAGAAGAGCTGGACTAAAACTTTGTTTCAAGGAAATTGAAATGCGTCACCGTCATGGTCTGCGGAAACTGAACCGCACGAGCAGCCACCGTCTGGCAATGCTCCGTAACATGTCCAACTCGCTGATCGAGCACGAAGTCATCAAGACGACGCTGCCGAAGGCGAAGGAACTCCGTAAGGTTGTCGAGCCCCTCATCACGCTGGGCAAGAAGCCGTCGCTGGCAAACCGTCGTCTGGCGTTCAACCGCCTGCGCGATCGTGACTCGGTCACGAAGCTGTTCGACGTGCTCGGTCCGCGTTTCGCGAACCGTCCGGGCGGCTACCTGCGTATCCTGAAGTTCGGTTTCCGTGTTGGCGACAACGCACCGATGGCACTGGTCGAACTGCTCGACCGTCCGGAAGTCACGGAAGAGAACATCCAGGAAGCGGAATAAGCTTCTAGTCGCTTGATCCCCGGATTGAGCGGCGCGCGAAAAAGCCAGGCCTAGCCTGGCTTTTTTGTTTTCTGCTGCGGAATAAATGCTGCGGCCGGGTGTTTGCGTATCTGAAGGCGTCCAGGGCGCATGAACAAAGCCAAACGGCGCCGGTGGTACGATAGCGTTCTGCCTTACTGAGTCCCGCCGTGTTGTGCAGCATGCGGGGCATCCTGCCGGAGTTCGTCGTGACCCTCAATGTGACCCCGAGTGTGACACTCATGCTGACCACGGTGCCCGACGAGGACACCGCCGCGACGCTGTCGAAGGCCGTGCTCGAAGCACGCCTGGCGGCCTGCGTGACGCGCCTGGGTGCGGTGCACTCCGAGTATCACTGGCAAGGCAAGATCGAGTCCGGCGACGAGATCCAGCTACTCTTCAAGACGAGCCTCGCGCGCGCGGCCGATCTCGAACAGTTCATCCAGACCCAGCACCCCTACGAGACGCCCGAGATTCTCTCGTGGCAGGCCACGGCCTCCAGCGCCTACGGCCAGTGGGTTCATGCCGAGACACAGCGCCCCATTCATGTCTAACCGCTTCGATCGGCGCCAGCGCGCCGCGCCGTACGCCTCGTTTCTGACTTTGCTCGCACTGATTGGCTGCCTGCTGCCGCTGCTGTTCGGCGCCGCGCCCGCGCATGCCGACGACGACTTCCTGCCGCCCGATCAGGCCTTCGCCTTCAGCGCCAGCGAAACGCCGGGTGTGGTCGACGTGCATTTCAAGATCGCCGACGGCTACTACATGTACCGCGAGCGTTTTGCCTTCGCGACGCGCAACGGTTCGGCGACGCTCGGCGACGCGCAGATTCCGCCCGGGCATGTGAAGTTCGATCCGACCTTCAACAAGAACGTCGAGACCTACCGCAACGAACTGACGATCCACGTGCCGGTGAAGTCCGCGAGCGGGCCGTTCGACCTCGCCGTGACCTCGCAGGGCTGCGCCGATGCGGGCATCTGCTATCCGCCGGCCGAGCATGTCTACCACGTGAGCGGCGCGGCGCTGCGAGCTGCCGGTTCCAGCCAGAGCACGACGACGGTGGCCAACGCAGCCGCCCCTTCGGCCACAGCCGATAACACCCAGCCCTGGTACGAGCGCGCGACCAGCGCTGACTATGCGCAGTCACTGCTGCAAGGCGGCGGCTTCTTCGCCGTGGTCGGTCTGTACTTCGTCGCGGGGATGGTGCTGAGCCTGCTGCCGTGCTCGTATCCGATGATCCCGATCCTCTCGGCGATCATCGTCGGCGAAGGCGCCAGAGTCACGCGTGCGCGCGGATTTGCGCTGTCGTTCGTCTACGTGCTTGGCATGGCGCTGGTTTATACGGTGCTCGGCATCGCCGCCGCGCTGGTCGGGCAGAGCCTGGGCGCGTGGCTGCAAAATCCGTGGGTGCTCGGTGCGTTCGCAGTATTGCTCACCGCATTCGCCGTCATGCTGATCGCAGGCTACGACGTTGCGTTGCCGCAGCGTTGGCAGGACGGCGCGTCGCGTGCGTCACAGGGCCGCTCGGGCGGCAAGTTCGCCGCCGTCGCGCTGATGGGGGCGCTGTCGGCGCTGGTGGTCGGCGCCTGCATGACCGCACCGCTGTTCGCCGTGCTCGCGTTCATCGCGCACACGGGCAATGCCGTGCTGGGCGGCGCGGCGCTCTTCGCGATGGGCATCGGGCTTGGCGTGCCGCTCATGATTCTTGGCCTTGGCGCGGGCACGCTGCTGCCGCGCGCGGGCACGTGGATGGACGGCGTGAAGGTATTCTTCGGCGTCGTGCTGCTCGCGGCTGCGCTCTGGATCGTCTGGCCGGTGTTGGGCGCGACGGCGCAGATGCTGCTAGCCGCCCTGTGGCTGCTGCTGGCCGCCGCCTCGCTCGGCCTGTTCACGCCGAACGCAGGCCCGGCTAACGTCTGGCGCCGTCTGGGCCGTGGCGTCGGCGCGGCGTTTGCGATCTGGGCCGCGACGCTGATCGTCGGGCTCGCAGCGGGCTCGACCGATCCGCTGCGCCCGCTCGCCGTGCTGGCCGCGCGCGAAGGTGGCGCGGCTGTGGGCACGGCAGGCACGCCGGGCGCGAGTGCGCAGGCCGACGCGCTGACGTTCGCGCCGGTGCGCTCGTCGGGTCAACTCGACGCGGCGCTCAAGACGGCGGGCAAGCCCTCGATGCTCGACTTTTACGCCGACTGGTGCGTGAGCTGCAAGGAGATGGAGAAGTTCACTTTCAGCGACCCGCGCGTGCAGGCGCGTCTCGCGCAACTGGGTCTGCTGCGCGCGGACGTGACGGCCAATAGCACCGACGATCAGGCGCTGCTCAAGCGCTTCGGGCTGTTCGGGCCGCCGGGCATCATCTTCTTCGATACGAAGGGCAACGAGGTGCTGCGCGTGGTTGGCTACGAGAACGCCGATAAATTCCTCGCACGCCTCGATCGGCTTGCGACTCCGGGCGCGGGTGCCGATGCGCAAGCGCCTTCGGCGTCTGCGGTGCCTTCGCGCAACCTGCTCAATCTTCCCAGCGGACAATCGTAACCAGAACGAACGATCAAACGCCGCATCGGCAGTACAAACGAAAAAGGCACGTCTTGCGACGTGCCTTTTTGCATGGCGTACCGGCTGACGCCGCTTACTTCTGCGCGCGCAACAACCGCGCAGCGTCCAGCGCGAAATACGTCAGAATGCCGTCGGCGCCAGCGCGCTTGAACGCGAGCAGCGATTCCATCATCGCCTTGTCGTGATCGAGCCAGCCATTCTGCGCGGCCGCCTTGAGCATCGCGTATTCGCCGCTGACCTGGTACACGTAGGTCGGGAAGCGGAACTCGTCCTTCACGCGGCGCACGATATCGAGGTACGGCATGCCGGGCTTGACCATCACCATGTCCGCGCCTTCCTCGATGTCGAGGCGCACTTCGCGCAGCGCTTCGTCCGAGTTGGCCGGGTCCATCTGGTAGGTCATCTTGTTGCCCTTGCCCAGATTCGACGCCGAGCCCACCGCGTCACGGAACGGGCCGTAGAACGCCGAAGCATACTTGGCCGAGTAGGCCATGATCTTCGTGTGGATGTGGTTCTCGCTTTCCAGCATCTCGCGGATCGCACCGATGCGGCCGTCCATCATGTCCGACGGCGCGACGATGTCGACGCCCGCTTCGGCCTGTGCACGCGCCTGCGCCACGAGAATCTCGATGGTCTGGTCGTTGATGACATAGCCGTTCTCGTCGAGCACGCCGTCCTGGCCGTGGCTCGTGTACGGGTCGAGCGCGACGTCGCACAGCACGCCCAGATCCGGGAAGCGCTTCTTGAGCTCGCGCACCGCGCGCGGGATCACGCCATCGGGATTGGTCGCCTCGATGCCGTCGGGCGTCTTCAGCGCCGGGTCGACAGCGGGGAACAGCGACAGCACCGGGATGCCCAGCTCGACGCATTGCTCGGCCACGCCCATCAGCAGGTCGATCGACACGCGTTCGACACCGGGCATCGACGGCACGGCTTCGCGCACGTTTTCGCCCGCGACGACGAACACGGGATAGATCAGATCGTTGGTGGTGAGGAGGTTTTCGCGCATCAGGCGGCGCGAGAAGTCGTCACGGCGCATGCGGCGCGGACGGTGATGCGGGTAGAAGCTCATGGCGGCGGATTATCTTGAAACAAAACGCGCTTTTGGAGCGCAGGAAACTTTTCAGGACAATGGTATATCATACCGATCGAGCGAGGCGCCTTGCGCCAGACTCCCCGCTTCTCCTCCCTGAGCGGGTGCCTGTCGTTTTTCGATAAGGCTGTTTAGCCCGCCGGCACTTACGGCGGGTTTTTTTATGCGCCGACAAAAATTGCGTTTTGCATGGATTCTGCTCGAAAAATGAGCAGGCGAACGCCGTCGCGAGCGGTGCTCAGCCACGGCTATGTGACCTTGCGCACGCTCGGCAGCAAAAAGGCGGGGAGAGGGAACAAGGGGCGGCCAGGAACCGGCCGCCGCCAGTGAGATCAGGCGATCCCGGGCGAAATCAGGAAGCCGGAGCTTCCGATTCGCCGATACCGACCTGGGGCGCAATCCAGCTTTCGATGACGGCGTGCGCCTCATCCAGACCGACACGCTTGAGCGCCGAGAAAAGCTGCACGCTGAGCTTGCCCTGGTAACCCTGATTGCGATATTCGTCCAACGCCTTGTTCGTATTGCGCAGCGCCAGCACGCTTTCTTGACGAGTCAATTTGTCGCACTTCGTCAGGAGCGCGTGAATCGGTTTTCCCGACGGCTCGAACCACTCGATCATGCGGCGGTCGAGGTCGGTGAGCGGGCGGCGCGCGTCCATCATCAGCACGAGACCGGTCAACTGCGCACGCGTCTGCAGATAGAGCGCGAGCAGTTGCTGCCAGTGCTGCTTGGCCGCTTCCGGCACTTCGGCGTAGCCGTAGCCCGGCAAGTCGACCAGATAACCGGCGGGTTCGTCTTCCGGGCCGACCGAGAAATAGTTGATGTGCTGCGTGCGGCCAGGCGTCTTCGACGCGAAGGCGAGGCGCTTCTGGTTGCACAGCAGATTGATGGCGGTGGATTTGCCTGCGTTCGAGCGCCCGGCGAACGCGACCTCGGGCCGCGCCGTGGCGGGCAGGTCGCGCAGATGATTCACCGTCGTGAAGAAACGGGCTTGATGCAGCAGGAAGGCCATCGTGAGGACCACATTATGAAATATCGAGGCGGCAGAGGCGCCAAGCCCGGCGAAGCCCGGGGAGGATCTGGAGATATCGGGGGCAGGCCCGACTGGCGCCGTGGCGCCTTGCGCGCTATTGTACAATGCGACGGTTTACTGAATACCCGTGAGGCCGGCGCGGGCCTTTCGAGATAGATCGGTCGCTGTCGTAGTTTGCAGAACCTGATTCCCACAAGACGAAACAAGGTGCGCGAATGAATCGACTGAGCAAGTCTTTGAAGGCACTCGAATTTGCGATAGCGGCAGGTCTTACGGCAGGTGTTTCGATCATGGCGATGGCGGCGGACCCGGCGACTCCGGCCAAACCCGACCTCGCGCGGGGGCAGGCCATCGCGGCGCAGGTGTGCGCGGCGTGCCACGCGGCCGACGGCAATAGCACGGGCGGCGCCTATCCCAAACTGGCGGGCCAGCACGCCGAATATCTCGTCAAAGAACTCAAGGATTTCAAGCCGCAGCCCGGCGGCAAGCCCCCTGCGCGTAATAATGTGATTATGGCTGGCTTCGCCAGCGCGCTTTCCGATCAGGATATGATCAACGTGGCTGCCTGGTTCGCCTCGCAGACGCCCAAGCCCGGCTTCGCGCGCGACGCGAAGACGGTGCCGGAAGGCCAGAAAATCTGGCGCGCCGGTATCGCCGATAAAGGCGTGCCCGCCTGCGCGGCTTGCCACGGGCCGACCGGCCAGGGCATTCCGGTCCAGTACCCGCGCCTGTCGGGCCAATGGTCGGAATACGTGGTCGCGCAGTTGCAGGCATTCCAGCAGGGCACGCGTAACAATAACGAGCCGATGCGCACGATCGCGCACCGTCTCTCGGACGACGAAATCAAGGCCGTCGCCGATTACGCGGCCGGTCTGCATTGACCCGATATTGACCTGGCACGCGTGTAGTCTCTCGCGATGCCGTTCTCGGTCGCACAGTCAAACAGGTCGGTCGAAGAACAAGAAAAGGGTGTGGGCGCCGTGCAGATGCGGCGGTCCTGCACCCTTTTTTGCTGTCACGCAGCCAGGGCGCGTGACGGTCTGATGGAACCAGAAGCGGGAACGAGAAGCGGAGTTTGAATGAGCGTCACCACGCAGGGTCTGCAGTTGAATGTCCGCCAGAAGGCGGTGAGAGGCGCCATCGAGCTGCTCAGTTCGATGCGTTTCGCCATTGCACTGCTGGTGGTGCTGGCGATCGCGAGCATCATCGGCACGGTGCTCACGCAGGACGATCCGTACCCGAACTACGTCAACCAGTTCGGTCCGTTCTGGGCCGACATCTTCCGCTCGCTGAGCCTCTACACGGTCTATAGCGCGTGGTGGTTCATGACCATCCTCGGCTTCCTGGTGGTGTCGATCTCGCTGTGCGTGATCCGCAACGGCCCGAAGATGATCGCCGACATGCGCAGCTGGAAGGACAAGGTCCGCGAAGGCAGCCTGCGCGCGTTCCATCACAAGGGCGAATTCGCGCTGGAAGGCGCGAGCCGCGAGGAAACCACCGCGAAGCTCGGCAAGCTGATGCAGCGCATGGGCTACCGCTTCGTCACGCGCGAAACCGAAGGCGCGACGCTGATCGCAGGCAAGCGCGGCGCGCTCACGAAGATCGGCTACATCTTCGCCCACCTGGCGATCGTGGTGATCTGCATTGGCGGGCTGCTCGACAGCAATCTGCCGATCAAATTCCAGATGTGGCTGTTCGACAAATCGCCGATCCGCAGCAATGCCGTCATCAACGACATCGCGCCCGAACACCGTCTCTCGCAGTCGAACCCGACTTTCCGCGGTTACGCGTGGGTGCCCGAAGGCCAGTATGTGTCGACGGCGATCCTGAACCAGCCCGACGGCTCGATCATCCAGGACCTGCCGTTCTCGATCCAGCTCAACAAGTTCATCGTCGATTACTACTCGACCGGCATGCCCAAGCTGTTCGCGAGCGACATCGTCGTGATCGACCACAAGACGGGCCAGCGCATTCCGGCGCGCGTCGAGGTGAACGAGCCGTTCACGTACGACGGCGTGTCGATCTACCAGTCGAGCTTCCAGGACGGCGGCTCGCAGATGCAGATGACCGCCTGGCCGATGGCCGGTGCGAGCGCGAAGAGTTTCCCGTTCGGCGGCATCATCGGCAATTCGGCGCCGCTCAAGCTGCCTGCGGGGCAGAGCGTGCCGGGCGTCGACGGCCAGACCATCGAATTCGCCGATTTCCGCGCCATCAACGTCGAAAACACGTCGAACGGCAACGGTCAGAACGATGCGCGCGGCGTGGCGCATCAGAGCCTCAAGGAAGCCTTCGACGAGCGCCTGGGTTCGGGCGCGAAGACCTCGAAGCCGCTCGATCTGCATAACGTCGGGCCGTCGGTGCAGTACAAGGTGCGCGACAAGGACGGCCAGGCGCGCGAGTACAACAACTACATGCTGCCCGTCGATGTGGGCGGCGAGCGCATGTTCCTCGCCGGCATGCGCGAGAACCCGGACGAGCCGTTCCGCTACCTGCGCATCCCCGCCGATAGCGGCGGCACGATGAAGGAGTGGATGCTGCTGCGCGCTGCGTTCGAAGACCCGGCGTTGCGTGCGCAGGCTGCGCACCAGTTCGCCGCGCGCTCCGTCCCCGATTCGAATCGCGATCTTCAGAAGCATCTGGAAGACAGCGCCTCGCGCGTGCTGACCCTGTTCTCGGGCACCGATCCGTCGATGCAGGGCGCGCCGCCCGCGCAGATGGGCGGCTTCCAGGCCGTGGCGGGTTTCATCGATAAATCGGTGCCGAAGGATCAGCAGGAAAAGGCCGCGGGGCTGCTGCTGCGCATGCTCGAAGGCTCGACGTGGGATCTCTGGCAACTCGCGCGCGCCCAGGCCGGCGAGCCCGCGCTCACGCCCGATGCCCAGTCCGCGCGCTTCGTGCAGGACTCGATCAACGCCGTTTCGGACAGTTTCCTGTACGGATCGCCTGTCTATCTACAGCTCGATTCATTCAAGCAGGTGCAAGCTTCGGTATTTCAGTTGACGCGCGCGCCGGGCAAGAAGTCGTGTATCTTGGCAGCCTGTTGCTCGTGCTCGGCATCTTTTCGATGTTCTACGTGCGCGAGCGCCGTCTGTGGTTCTGGCTGAAAGAGCGCAGCGGGACGCACGGACAGGGCGTCGACGTCATCATGGCGATGTCGACCGCGCGCCGCACGCTCGACTTCGAGAAAGAGTTTGCCCGCACCCGTGAAGCGGTCTCGCGCACCCTGGGCGCCCAGCCCGGGAGCTCAAGCGCAGACGACGGCGGGACGGACCGTAACGCTTGATCCACGCGATCCACGCGCGCTTTAAGGCGCCCTTTACGGACACTCAAGATCAACATCGGTAAGCCCATGGACTTGACTCAGGTTTCTTCTTCCGCAAAGACCCGCCGCGCCGACCGCGCTGCGGCGGCAGCGGCTCACGACGCGCGCGGCGCGTCCGATCTCAACGATTTGCTGTTCGACGAACGGCCCTTCCTGCGCCGCCTGACGGTGCTCGACTGGGTGTTCGCGCTGGCGATGGTGGCGGGCGCGGGTTTCGCGCTCTCGCGCTACCACGCGCACATGAACTACTACGACAAGCTCGTGCTGTGCGGCACGGTGCCGGCGCTGGTCGTGCTCGGCTGGCGCTGGAAGCCTTCGCGCCTCTTGATGGCCGCGATCGCCGTGATGTCGATCGGTGCGATCCAGATCTATCAGGGCGACCTCGCGCGCGCCGACCAGGCCTTCTTCCTCAAGTATTTCCTCTCCAGCCAGTCGGCCATCCTGTGGATGAGCGCGCTGTTCGTGCTGGCCACGATGTTCTACTGGATCGGCCTGCTGTCGCGCTCGGAGACGGGCGGCGCAATCGGCACGCGGCTCACCTGGGCGGCGGTGCTGATGGGCTTTACCGGCCTGATGGTGCGCTGGTACGAGTCCTATCTGATCGGCGCGGATGTCGGCCATATTCCCATCTCGAACCTCTATGAAGTGTTCGTGCTGTTCAGCCTGATCACAGCGCTCTTCTATCTGTACTACGAGAAGCACTACGCCACGCGCGCGCTGGGCGCCTTCGTGCTGCTGGTGATCAGCGCGGCCGTGGGCTTCCTGATGTGGTACTCGATCTCGCGCGACGCGCAGCAGATCCAGCCGCTCGTGCCCGCGCTGCAAAGCTGGTGGATGAAGATCCACGTGCCGGCGAACTTCATCGGCTATGGCAGCTTTGCGCTGTCGGCGATGGTGGGCGTGGCCTACATCATGAAAGAACGCGGCGTGCTGGCGGACCGTCTGCCCGCGCTCGAAGTGCTCGACGACGTGATGTACAAGTCGATCGCCGTGGGCTTCGCGTTCTTTACGATCGCTACGATCCTTGGCGCGCTGTGGGCCGCGCAGGCCTGGGGCGGCTACTGGAGCTG
>NZ_DASZJJ010000061.1:0-13811 GCF_035948235.1 Paraburkholderia sp.
GTACTGCAACGCCGCCGTTACCTGTTGCGCGCGATTGTGGTCAAGCTGCGCATTGCCCTTGATGTATTCATAGTTCGCCCCTAGACGCCAGAACGGATTGAACGAGTACAGCCCGCTGATCTGCCCGACCTGCGCGGTTGCGCCCGTCAACGTGTTTTTCGTGTACGTGTAAAGCGCACTCGCATACAGCGAGCCGAAGGTATTGCCCACACCTACGCCGAAATTGCGGATCCCGTCGTGGCCATCGTTCATCGACGCGTAGCGGGTTTCGTTATAGGCCGCGCCCGCGCCGAACGTGCCAAACACATAGTTCGCCCCGAAGCCCACCGTATTGTTGGCCGACAGGCTGCCCGCCGTATTACCGAAGCCATACAGCGCACCTACGCGCAAACCGTCGAACACCGCCGACGTCACCTTGACCGAATTCGACACGCGCGTCATGCCCGCAGTCTCGTCGAAGTCGAGCGAGCCGGTTGGGTTCCCCGGAATTGCCAGCGCTGAAAATGGCCCCTGCCGCATGTTGAACAAACCACCGTAAAGGAACGCGCCGTCAAGACGGGCCGGCGGAAAGAACAGAAAATCAAACAGCAGGTTGTACTGCTGGCCGAACGTGATCTTGCCGATTCCGTCCTTTTCAATGCCAAGGTAAGCGCCGCGATTGAAGTCCGCGTTTGGACCGGGAATGCCCGCGCCCGAATCGACATAAAACTGCGATTGCAGATCGAAGACCGCTTTATACCCGCCGCCAAGATCCTCCACGCCATGGAGGCCCCACAGGCTCGGCGTGTACGCGGAATCCTGAGCGAGAACGGCGGAGTGGCCGTTTTCATTCGACGCATAGCTGACGCCCACATCGAGAATGCCATACAAGGTGACGCTGCTTTGCGCGTGCGCGGCGGGAATCATCAAGGCCGTCGCGGCAGCGCCGATCAGCGTCACGATGCGCCGCTCGCGCCGCGTCTTTTTCGTCTCTTCCATTATCTCTCCAACCGTAATCGTTCGTTATGCGTCTCTTTGGACCTGAATCGAACTGCTGTTTTATTTGATATGTAATCCTATATTTATTGCTTGAATCGATACAACGACGCCGGAGTTCTTACGCCGCGAAACTCTGCATCGCCACCACGCGCCAGCCGTCGGCCGATCGTATCCACACGGCTTCGTAGCGGCTCGCGATGTCAAGCACAGCAGGCTTCGCGCCGGCGATGCGAACCGTCGCGGTCATCGCCCCGCTCAACAACGCAAAACGCTCGCGCACCACGATGTCGATTACATCGAGCGTCACCGTCTCGTAGCGCATGGCGCCGCTTGCAAGTTTCTCCAGATAGCTCGCGCGACTGTCGCGGCCGCCCGTCGAATGGATATAGAGCAGCCCTTCGTCAAAGAGCGCTTCCAGCGCCTGCGTGTCCGCCGCCAGCATCGCCATGCGCCGCTGCTGCTCAAGCGCACGAATGAGCGACGCGCTTTCCTGATCCGTCATCGTGATGTCCCTGTCATGGCGTGCTGCGCGAGGCACGCGCAGCACGACGCCGTCTTAAAGCCGCGTTTTGTCGCGTCCCTTGAGTCCCAGCATCTGGCGCGCTTCGTCAGGCGTGGCGATTTCGAGGCCCAGACGCGTAAGCACGTCGCGAATCATCTCGACCTGCTCTGCGTTCGAAGTCGCGAGCTTGCCCGGCCCGATCGACAGCGAATCCTCCAGCCCTACGCGCACGTTGCCGCCCATCAGCGCCGCTTGGGTAATCAGCGGCATCTGGTTGCGGCCCGCGCCCAGCACCGACCATTGATACGTATCGCCGAAGAGCTTGTCGGCAATGCGCTTCATATGGACGAGGTTTTCCGGATCCGCGCCGATGCCGCCCAGAATCCCCAGCACGAACTGCAGGAAGATCGGCCCTTTCACCAGTCCGCGATCGACGAAGTGCTTGAGGTTGTACAGATGCCCCACGTCGTAGCACTCGAATTCGAAACGCGTGCCGTGCGCCTGCCCCAGACGCGTGAACACTTCCTCGATATCGGCGAAGGTATTGCGAAAAATCGCACGGCGCGTGCCCTCGATATATTCGCGCTCCCACTCGTGCTTGAAGGTCTTGAGCTTGTCGAGGATAGGGAACACCGCGAAATTCAGCGACCCCATATTGCAGGAGGCCATTTCCGCCGATACGTCGATGGCCGCGGCCAGGCGCTCGTCCAGCGTCATGCTGACCGCGCCACCCGTGGTGATATTGACGACCGCATCGGTGGCCGCGTGAATGCGCGGCAGGAAGCGCCGATAGGCAGCCGGATCGAATGCGGGGCGACCGTCCTCGGGATTGCGTGCGTGCAGATGCAGGATCGCCGCACCCGCCTTCGCTGCGGCGATGGCCTGTTCTGCGATTTCGTCGGGCGTGACGGGCAGATACGGCGACATACTCGGCGTATGAATCGAGCCGGTAATCGCGCAGGTGATGATGACTTTACGTGCCATGTCTATTCTCCGCGTGAGCGTTTTTTAAACCGGTTCGGCCACGACGACGTTTTCGATGTGGCCCACGCCGTCGATTTCCACGCGCAGCACGTCGCCAACGCTCAGGAAGCGCGGCGGTTTCTGCGCCGCGCCCACGCCCGATGGCGTGCCGGTCGCCAGCACGTCGCCGGGTTCGAGCGTCATCACGGTCGAAAGATAGGCAATCTGCTGCCACACATTGAAGATCATCTCGCCGGTGCGCACTTCCTGACGGCATTCGCCGTTCACGAGCATGCGCATCTGCAACGCGTGCGGATCGGCGATTTCATCGGGCGTGACGATCCACGGACCAAACGGTCCATGCGTATTGAAGGACTTGCCGAGCATCATGGTCGGCGAGCGCATCTGCCAGTCGCGCACCGAGACGTCATTGCACACCACATAACCCGCGATCACCGATGCTGCTTCGTCCTCCGAAACATGACGGCATCGGCGGCCAATCACGACACCCAGTTCCGCCTCGTAGTCGAGTTTGTCGGAGACCTTCGGCATATGCACGGGATCGAACGGCCCGTTCACGCACGAGACCTGTTTGTTGAACCACACCTGGCTGTCCGGCACCTGAATGCCTGCCGCGCGCGCTTCTTCGACATGGCGGCGATAGTTCATGCCGATGGCGAGAAACTTCGACGGATTGGGCACCGGCGCATCGAGCCGCACATCGGCGAGCGGCCATGTCACGGCCTGTTCGATACGCACGTCACGCGCGCGCTGCATCAGCGCGGGGCCGCCCTGAAGCAGTTCGAGCATCGTGCGCGGCAGCGCGGGATCGCTCGCCGGCAGATTGATCACCTGCTGGCCTTCGACCTTGCCGATGGAGGCATAGCCACGGCACTGGAAAGTAACGAGTTTCATATCGGTCCTTCTGAATCGTGTTTCGTGTTGAGTGAATCGCGAATGAACGCGTGGGGCTTTTGCCGCTTATGCGCCCTGTTCGGAATTGGCGACAAACACCGCCGGCAGGTCCGGGCCCCAGAGATACATGCCATCCTCGGGCGCGTGGTCTTCGGCCACCCAGTCCGCCGAGGCCGGAATGAAGTCCATCGTCGCGCTGTATTCCGAGAAACTGCCCCACGGGTCCTGCACGTAATAAAAGTAGTTCGAACCCAGCACGTGACGCCCCACGCCCCAGCCGTCGCGATAACCCGCCGAGGCCATCTGCATGTAGCCGAGCCCTACGTCCTCGACGGTCGGCACGTCCCAGCTCAGGTGATGCAGCGCGGGCCCCGAACTCATCGCGAAGGCGAACAGATGGTGATCGCCGCCGTGCGGCGCATGCAGGAAGGCCACGCCATCGCCCGAACGATCCGAAAGACGCAGGCCCAGGACGCGCTCGCAGAATTCAATCTGCGCAGGCACGCTGGACGTAGCAAACGCGATGTGCGAAAGGCGTGCGGGCTGCACTTTCGCCGTATGACGTCGATAGGGCGCGCAGCGCACACCGTTTTCGGGCAAGGCGGGTTGATGATGATTCGCCTCGTCGAGCGTCGTTTTCACGCCTGCGCGGATCTGTAGCGCGATACCGTCAGGATTCCTGATCCAGAAACCGGCAGTGTCGGCTCCCGGTGGTGGCGCGATGAATTCCGCACCGGCATCCTTCGCACGCGCTTTCAAGCTTTCCAGTTCGTCCTCGAAGCAATGCAACGTGACCGAGTCGAACTTTTTGCGCGCGCCTTCACGCAAGCGTCCCCACACATGTGACGAGCCGAAGGTGCGGATCAGCAGGCCGCCCGCTGCGTCGGGCTGCACATCCAGGCCAAAGGCCGAATAAAAGCGTTGCGCATCGTCGAGCGACGGCACTGTCATGCCGAATTCGCCGATGGAATGAATGCCGAGGCGGTCGTGCCGGCGGGCGTTGGTCATTTGCATCTCCTGTTTGTGGTTAGGCTCGAACGGCTGGCTGCAACGCTTCACGCCACGCATCGACGAGCGCATCGAGCGCCTGCACGTCGCGCGCCGCGCCAAAGCTGTAGAAATCTGGCCGCGCGAGCACCGCCACCGCTGCGTGCTTCGCGAGGTAATCGGCGTAGATGCCCTGCACGTCGACAAAACCTCCCGCGCCGAAGTGCGTGACGATGACTCCCTGCTCCTCCAGCGCCAGTCGGTTAGCATGACTAAGCGTGTCGAGCACGGCTTGATCGCGGGCCACCAATGCGAAGTGCACGCCGAACACATCGTCGAACAGACCGCGCCGCCCATTGAATTCGACGATGCCTTGCGGCGTCAGCAAGCCACTGCCCGATGCGTCAGCGTCGTAGAAACCGGCGCCCAGGCGCGGCTGCGGCGCTTGCGGCGCGGCAAATCCTGGCGTTGCCTGCGCAGCCAGCATGTCGCGGTCACGCGCGGCGGCAGCTTGTGGATCGGTGATGCAGATCACCTTGCCCAGCTCGATCGAAAAATCGATGATCTCGCGCACATGGTTGCAGCGCTCCGGACCATAACTGTCGAGCAGCGCGTCGCCCGCACGGCCGCGCAGGATCGCGTCGAGCCGCCAGCCCAGCGCGGCCGCATCGCGCAAACCGCTACACATGCCCTGCCCCGCGAACGGCGGCATCAAATGCGCGGCGTCGCCCGCTAGCAGCACGCGGCCCGCGCGCCAGTCCTTCGCCCAGCGCCCGCGGAATGTATAAACCGCGTGGCGCTCCAGTTCCGCGTTGTCGGGCGTGACATCCCAGCGCGCCAGCAGGTCCCATGCCACTGCATCCTGATTCATCTGCTGTGCGGTTTCGCCGGGCAACAGCATGAACTCCCAGCGGCGACGGCCCGGGCCGCCCGGCACGATGGTGGTCGGTCGCGCGGGATCGCAAAGTTGCCAGGTCTTGGGCACCCACTCGCGCGGCGTGCGCGGTTTCACATCGACC
Source organism: Paraburkholderia sp. (assembly GCF_035948235.1). Classification (GTDB taxonomy): domain Bacteria; phylum Pseudomonadota; class Gammaproteobacteria; order Burkholderiales; family Burkholderiaceae; genus Paraburkholderia. The sequence goes on from NZ_DASZJJ010000061.1 coordinate 5,365, forward strand.
ACGAGCCAGTCGAACGCGAAACCCAGATCCTCGAACTCGATGCCTAGCGCCTGGCGCACCATCGAATTCGCGCCATCGGCGCCCACCAGATAGCGCGCGCGGATCGTTTCGCGCTCGCCGCCGGGTAACCACTTGCCTTCCGCGAGGCGGCCCGTTTCGATCTCCAGACGCACGCCGTCGGTTTCCTCCTGCAGCGCCGTGGCCGACCAGCCCTGGCGCACCGTCACGTTGGGCAACTGCTTGACGTGGCGGTCGAGCACACGCTCCAGTTCCGGCTGCGCGAACATCGTCGAGACCGGCCAGCCGCACGGGCCATTGCCGCCCCAGTTGAAATCCATCAGCAGATCGTGATTGGCGTTGCGCCACTGATAGCGGTCCGTGATCTCGGCGATGCTGTTGATATCATGGATGACCCCGCAGGCCTGAAAGAGCCGGGCGATTTCGTGGTCGAAATGGACCGCGCGCGGCAGCGGGTAAAGATTGGGCCAACGCTCGACCACGGCCACGCTATGTCCCGCGCGAGCGAGCATCAGCGCGAGCAACTGGCCGGTCGGGCCGTAGCCGACGATTGCGACGTCGACGCTCAGGTCTGCCTCCATGTGTTCTCCGTATTGAGCCTTTTTTTGAGCCTTTTCGAGCCTCGTTTCAGGCCCGTCTCAAGCTCACTTTTAAAAATGACATTTCTGTACAATTCGGACTGTATTGTCAACTTGATAGGATCATCAATTCAATGGGGGAAACCCGAGGTGCAGCCGTGAAGGCCACGCGAGCGAAATCTGGCAAGGCGGCCAGCCCGGCACCCGTCGCGGATGCAGCGGATCAAGTGGACAAGGAAGATCACCGCGTCCGCACGGGCGCGGTGCGGCGCGAGGCCACGCGCCGCAAGATGCTGAGCGCGGCGGTCGGCGTGTTCGCGCTGAAAGGACCGGACGCGGCCTCGATCGACGATTTCATCGCCGCGGCGGGCGTCGCGCGCGGCACGTTCTACAACTACTTCAAGACGACGACTGAGCTGCTGGACGCGGTGACGTCGGAGTTGAGCGACGAGGTGATCGCGGGTATCGAGGTGTGCGTGGCCACGATCGACAATCCGGTCGAGCGGATCTGGATCGGCTGCCAGACCTATGTGCGGGTGGCGTTGACGCATCCCGAGTGGGGCGCGTTCATTACGCGTACGGGCATACGCGGGAACGCGAGCGGGCGCTTGACGGATATTTATCTGCCGCGCGATCTGGAGGCCGCGCGCGAGCGTGGCATCGCGCATTTCGATAACACGCGCGCAGCCAAGGATCTGGTGATCGGCGCGATTTACCAGAGTATCGAGACGGTGTTGTCCGGAGCCGCGCCGGCCGAGCATCCGCGCGCGGTGATGAGGCTTGCGCTGGGCGCGCTGGGCGTGAAACCCGCGCTGCTCGCCACGCTCGAAGGCCGGGCGTTGCCTGAGCTGGAGCTGCCCGACGGCTTGAAGTCGCTGGAGGCGGCTTCGGTCAAGGGACGCGGTTAATTCGCCGGGTTGTTCGCTGCTTTCGCGCTGGCCAGCGGACTACGCGCCGCACACGCCGCGCATTGATAGTAGATCGTGAGCGGCTGCGGCAGGCTGCCCAGCGCCGCGTCGTTCTGCAAGCCAAGACGAATGCGCTCGAGCACGCCTTCGTCTGCGATTGCGTGGCGCCGCTCGCAGTCGCGGCACACGAGCTGGTGGACCGTCGGACCGCTGGGCTTTTGCAGCGACACGTAAGCGGCGCGCGCGCCAGTCAGGCCCGCGACCCACTGGCGGCTCACCACGCCAGCCTTCTCGAACTCCACGAGCGTGCGATAGATCGTGGCCTTACTCATCGTCTGGCGCTTCAGGATGATGTGGCGAAACAGCGTTTCGCCATTGACGGGGCGATCGAACTCGCTGAGCAGCGCGAGCACATGCAGGCGCGCTTTCGTCACGTTGAGGCCTTTTGCGCGCAGAAAAGCGCACACGGCGGAATCAGCCGCATCGGCCGCGTCGTCGGAATCGTTCAATTCGTCTGTCTCCATGGAGCGCGCCCTGCCACCGGCCACCACGGCCGCAATAGCGTCGCGGCGCATCTCCTCTGTGTCGCCCCTCTCAAGGCGGATAGATTGTAAATGCAAATCACTATCATTACCAAACAACTATGCCGCTCGCATCGCCATCATTCGCGCTAGCGCAATAGTGAAATCGCGCAGCGGCCGATTCTGTTCCTCCGCGCGCTTGCCTAGACTGGCCTTCATCACGGTCGATGCCGTGCTTTCAACCCAGTCCAGGAAACCGCCTCATGAAGCTGCACTACGTACCGCTGTCGGGCCACTCGCACCGCGCACAACTGTTTCTGGCGCTGCTTGGCGTCGAGCACGAACTCGTGCCCGTCGATCTTGCCGCCGGTGAGCACAAGACGCCCGCGTTTCTTGAGATGAATCGCTTCGGCCAGGTGCCGGTGCTCGAAGACGGCGAGCTCGTGATCGCCGATTCGAACGCGATCCTCGTCTATCTCGCAAAGAAGTACGAACGCACCGACTGGCTGCCCGAAACGCCCGCTGGCGCGGCGCAGGTCCAGCGCTGGCTCTCCGTCGCGGCAGGTCAGATCGCTTATGGCGCGTGCGCGGCCCGCCTCAATACGCTCTTCAACGCTGCGTTCAATACCGATGAAGTGATCGCCCGCGCCCACGCGAGTCTCGCCGTTATCGACGCCGAACTCGCACAGCGCGAATGGATCGCGGCCAGCCATCCGACCATCGCCGATATCGCCCTCTACAGCTATATCGCGAATGCGCCTGAAGGCAACGTCGATATCGGCGGCTATCGCCACGTCGGCGCGTGGCTCAAGCGCGTCGAAGCCCTGCCGCGTTTCGTGCCGTTCCCGCAAAGCCGCGTGGGCCTGCGCGCCTGATATCGGCCCCGCCCGCCTGACCCGAGACCTCCGATCATGGACACCGCAACCACTTCTGCTGCCAGCACGACCGCCGTTACCGCACCTTCGCCGTGGCACGCCGGGGAACTGGCGATGCAGCGCGCAGCGGGTGTCGAGCAGCGCATGGACGCGGTCGGGCGGCGTAATCTGCGCGATCATCTGATCGAGCAGCATCGGCAGTTCTATCCGCAGTTGCCTTTCGTAGTGCTGGGCGCCGTCGATCCCGCAGGCGATGTGTGGGCGACGGTGCGCGCGCACCGCCCCGGCTTTCTGCACGCACCCGACGCGAAGCGTCTGCACGTCGCGCTCGATCACGATCCCGACGATCCCGCCGATGCAGGCATGCACGACGGCGCAGCGCTCGCCCTGCTCGGCATCGAGTTGCCCACGCGCCGCCGCAACCGCCTCAACGGTACGGTGCAACGCGCGGCGCAAAGCAGCCCCGCGGGTTTTGACCTGCTGGTCGAACACAGCTACGGCAACTGCCCGCAATACATCTTCCAGCGCGACGCGAAGTTCGTGCGCGACCCCGATCAGCGCAGCGATATCGCGCCGGTCGTGAGTGACCATCTCGACGAACACGCGCGCGCCATCGTTGGACGCGCCGATTCGTTTTTCGTCGCCACCTATGTCGATCGCGAGGACGGTCATCGCCAGGTGGACGTTTCCCATCGCGGCGGCAAGGCCGGCTTCGTGCGTGTGGATGAACACGGCGTCTTTACGGTGCCGGATTTCGCAGGCAATCTGTTCTTCAACACGCTCGGCAATATTCTGGTGAATCCGCGCGCGGGGCTCGTGTTCGTCGATTACGCCACGGGCGATCTGCTGCAATTGACGGGCCGTGCCGAAGTGTTGCTCGACTCACCGGAAATCGCCGCGTTTCAGGGCGCGGAGCGTCTGTGGCGCTTCACGCCCACGCGCGTGATCTATCGCGCGGCCGCGCTGCCGCTGCGCTGGAGTTCGCGCGCCAACGGCGCGTCGCCCAACGCTGCGTTGACGGGCGACTGGCCGGAAGCGGCCGAGCGCATGAAAGCGCAGGCGCTCGCCAACGCGTGGCGGCCATTCACAGTGGCGCGTATAGCCGACGAAAGCCGCACGATCCGCTCGTTCTATCTGCAGCCGGCCGACGACGCCGGACTCGTGCGCCACGAAGCAGGCCAGCATCTGCCGATCCGCGTGACGCTGCCTGGCGACGCGAAGCCCACGCTGCGCACGTATACGCTTTCGGTCGCGCCCTCGGACGGCCAATACCGCATCAGCGTGAAGCGCGAAGGCCGCGTATCGAGCTATCTGCGCGACACGCTGAAGGTGGGCGATCGTATCGAGGCGCGCGCGCCTGCCGGTGAATTCACGATCGATGCGCGCGCAACGAGGCCCGCCGTTCTGCTCGCGGCAGGCGTGGGCGTCACGCCGATGCTCGCGATGCTGCGCCATCTGGTCTATGAAGGGCTGCGCACGCGCCGAATCCGCCCCACCTGGTTTATCTACGCGGCCCGCACGAAAGCCGAGCGCGCCTTCGACGAGGAGCTTCAGGCGCTCGTACGCGCGGCCGGTGGCGCGGTCACGCTCGTCAACGTGCTCAGCGATTCGGCAGATGCGATATCGGGCCGCGATTATCAGGCGCTGGGCCGCATCGACATGGCCATGCTCAGCGAAGTGCTGCCGTTCAACGACTACGACTTTTATCTGTGCGGCCCGGGCGGCTTCATGCAGTCGCTCTACGACGGCCTGCGCGGCCTGAATATCGCCGACGCGCGCATTCATGCGGAAGCATTCGGCCCCGCTGCGCTCAAGCGACAACCCGATCCCGGCGTGCAACCGGCCACGCCGCCGCGCGCGGCGGCGATCACCGAGGTGCCGGTGCGCTTCGCGCGCGCCGCGAAAGACGCGCAATGGACACCGCAAACAGGCGGCACGTTGCTCGACCTCGCGGAAGCGAATGGACTCGCACCGGAATTCAGTTGCCGCGGCGGCAGTTGCGGAACTTGCCGCACGCGCATTCTGGAAGGCGCGGTCGCCTACCCCGATCAGCCGCCCTCCGCCGCCATCGGCGAACATGAGGCGCTGATCTGCTGCGCGGTGCCGGCAGCGAGCGACGATGGCGCAGCCGCGCCGCTGGTTCTCGATCTGTAAGGGCATGGTCCGCGCGACGATGACACCCCACTGTATACTGCGGGCACCTGTCACCCTCGTTCCGCCCTCGCGCGGACCCCGCGCCATGGACCGTCTGCAGGCGATGACCGCTTTCCTCTCAGTGGTGGATAACGGCGGTTTTGCCGCCGCCGCGCGCAAGCTCAAGGTCTCGCCGTCCGTGGTCACACGCATCGTGAGCGAGCTGGAAGATACGCTCGGCGTGCGTCTGCTCACACGCACCACCCGCATCGTGCGCGTGACCGAAGCGGGCGCAGGCTATGCCGAAAGCTGCCGGCGCATTCTCAGCGATATCGAGCAGGCCGATCACGCTGTCGCCGGCAGCCTTGAAGTACCACGAGGACTCCTGAGCATTACGGCGTCCGTGCTGTTCGGGCGCATCTTCGTCATGCCCGTGGTGCTCGAATATCTGCGTACCTATGACGAAGCGGACGTGCGCTGCTGGTTTCTCGACCGCCTGGTCAATCTGATCGATGAAGGCATCGACGTGGGCGTGCGTATCGGCGAACTGGCGGATTCGTCGATGCAGGCCGTGCGCGTGGGCAGCGTGCGGCGCGTGGTAGTCGCGTCTCCGGACTATCTGGAGACGCATGGCGTGCCGCCGCGCCCCGATCAACTCGATGGGCATGTGCTGATAACCGTAAGCGGTGCGTCGTCGCTGCCTGAATGGCGCTTCGGCGCCAACGCACCGCGCATGACGGCACAAAAGCGCGCGCGCCTGTCCACCACGACCAACGATTCCGCCATTAGCGCCGCTGTCGACGGCTTTGGGCTCACCCAGGCGCTTTCGTATCAGGTTGCGCGCCAGGTCGAAGCGGGCCAGTTGCAGATCGTGATGGCCGACTACGAGCCGCAGCCGCTGCCGATTCATGTGCTGCACCGCGAAGGCCGTCACGCCACGCGCAAGGTGCGCGCGTTTCTCGATCTGGCGATCGAGCGGCTGCGCGCCAACGCTTCGTTAAACCCGTAGTCATCTCGCACCGCACCACCCGGAGAGACCATGTCGTCCGACACCATGAAAGCCGCGCTGCTCGCCGCGCCCAATGCGCCGTTCACGCTCACCGACGTGCCGCGCCCCCGCGCCGGTGCAGGCGAAGTGCTCGTGCGCATCCACGCGAGCGCGGTGAATCCGCTCGACACCAAGATCCGGCGCGGTGCCGCCGGGCATGCGCAACATCCGTTGCCGGCGATACTCGGCATCGACACCGCAGGCGAGGTCGTGGAGGCAGGCGATGGCGTCAGCGCATTCAAGCCCGGCGACAAGGTGTATGGCATGACGGGCGGCGTGGGCGGCGTGCAAGGTTCGCTGGCTGAATACGCCGCCGTCGACGCGCGCCTGCTGGCGCCCGCCCCCTCGACCCTGAGCCTGCGCGAAGCGGCCACGTTGCCGCTCGCGTTCATCACCGCATGGGAAGGGCTGGTCGATCGCGCGCGCGTGCAGCCCGGTCAGACCGTGCTCGTACTGGGCGGCACGGGCGCGGTGGGTCAGGCGGCGATTCAACTCGCGAAGGCGCTGGGCGCGAAGGTATTTGCCACTGCTGGGGCATCGCGCCAGGCGATGGTCGAACGATTCGGCATCCAAAGCATCGATAGCACGGCGGCGTCCGACATGAAGGCAATCGTCGCGCACTACGCCGACGGACGCGGCTTCGACGTGGTCTACGACACGGCAGGCGGCGAAAGCCTGGACCGCGCCTTTCATGCCGTGGCGCGCTTCGGTCATGTGGTCAGCGCGCTCGGCTGGGGCACGCATGCGCTCGCACCGCTCTCGTTTCGCGCCGCCAGTTACTCGGGCGTGTTCACGTTGCTGCCGCTGCTCAGCGGCGAAGGCCGCGCGGCGCACGGTGAGATCCTGCGCGAGATCGGCAAACTCGCGGAACAGGGCAAGATCGACGTCACGCTCGACGCACGGCGCTTCACGCTGGCGAATGTCGACGATGCGCACGCGCTGGTGGAAACGCAGCAGGCGCAAGGCAAGGTCGTCGTCGATATTGCCGTTTAGCGCTCACGCCGCTGGCGTGATATCGAATTCGATACGGATACCGCCCGGCTCGTACACCATCATGTGCCGTTTCGGGCCGTTGCCCAGCAACTCCGGCCCGAACTCCACGCGCGCGCCGGGCCAGTTCGAGACGCGCTCGAACAGCGTTTCGAACGCCGCCTCGCTGGCCGCGCGCAACGCCAGGTGATGAAGCCCGATATTGGCCTTGCGGTCGAAGTCGATACCGTGGTCCGCATCGGTGCGCTGCCAGAGCGTCACGAGCACATGGCCGTCCGACACGAAAATCGCTGGATATTCGGGCCGCTCGCCCACTTTCCTCCAACCCAGGCAATCGATGAAAAACGCGCTCGTGGCCGCGAGATCCTTTGCGGTCAAGCCGACGTGATCGATGCCTGCGGTCAGCGTTTGCGTGCTCATAAACGGGCTCCTTGAGTGGAATGCAGATTGATCGGAGGAAACAGGCGGTACTTCGCGGCGTACTTCGAATCGCTTCACATTGCGGTTCGAGAAGCATAACCGGTGCTTGCGCTGCCCGCCCGCCAGCTTGCCGGCGGCACACCCACGAGACGTTTGAATACGCGCGTGAAATGCGCCTGATCCGCAAAGCCGTATTTCAACGCGATCTGCGCCGAAGTCAACTCGGCGGCCGTGAGATCGTGCATTGCCGCGCGCACGCGTTCGAACAAGCGCCATTGATGCGGCGTGTGGCCCGTCGCGCGTTTGAATGCGCGTATGAAGTGAGCCCGCGACAACTGCACCCGCGCGGCGAGTTCTTCGATGCGCACGCTCTGCGAAAGATCGAGGCGCATATGCGCCATGGCGAGCGCTAGCGACGGCGGGCAAACCTCCCGCTCATCGATATCGTCGGCAATCTGTGACTCCATGGCGGCGGCCTTGTTATATTCGCGTGCCGCGCAGTGTGCCCGCTTCAGGGCCAGATAAACACCACTCCACCGTCCAGGGTGTCTTGACCGCGAGTCAAGAATGACTGTCGCCCAAATATTTCGCCATCCTTAATCAATTCGTCACACAAACCTTCAGTGGCGCGCGCGCATGTGCGCTATTTCACAAACGAGGCTAAACCGCCGTCCTCGACTTGTTATAATCCTTTCATTCTCTAGCCTTGAACGCGCCCTGCGCCGCATCCAGTCCCTCAGGACTTCCATGCTGAAATCTGAACGTCTTTGCGCACTCGCCGATGCCATCGCTCAACACAAGGTCGTGCATCTGCGCGATGCGGCCTCGCTGCTGGGCGTGTCGGAAATGACGGTACGCCGCGACATCGCCACCAGTCCCGATCAGTTCACCTATCTGCGCGGCTATATCGTCAGCGCAACCGACGTGCAGAACGGCGCGGGCTATTCGCTCGAACA
>NZ_DASZJJ010000062.1:0-28740 GCF_035948235.1 Paraburkholderia sp.
AACTGCCGAAGCTGATCGACGAGGCGCTCGAAGGCAGCCCGAGCATCGCGCAGGCGCAGGCGCGTATCGCCAAGGCGTCGTCGTATATCGATACCTCGAAGGCGGCACTCGCGCCCAAGGTCAACGCCAGCTATTCGTGGACACGTGAGTTGTATTCGTCGAACGCGCTTTATCCGAGTCCCTACGGCGGCAACTGGTATAGCGAGAATAACGCGCTGGCCAGTGCCTCGTGGGATCTGGATCTGTGGGGCAAGAATCGCCAGCGTCTGGCGCAGGCGGTTTCCCAGCAGCGCGCGGCGCAGGCCGATATGGAGCAGGCGCGTATCACGCTGGCTTCTTCGGTGGCTCGTACGTATAACCAGTTGGCCCAGCTCTATGCGCTGCGCGACATCGCCGCGCGTGAAATCGGCAACCGCAAGACCATCGGCAACATCACGAATGGCCGCGTGGTGGCGGGCCTCGACACCAACGTCGAGCGTCAGACCGCCAACGGTAACATCGCGACGAGCCAGGCCAATCTCACGCAGATCGACGGCCAGATCGAAACGGTGCGCTATCAATTGGGCGCGCTGCTCGGCAAGGGTCCGGATCGCGGCCTGCAGATCGCCAATCCGGTTCTGAATCCGACTGCGCCCATCGCCTTGCCCGACAACCTGCCCGCCGACCTGGTGGCGCGTCGTCCGGACATCGTCGCTGCGCGCTGGCAAGTGGAAGCCGCGATGCATGACGTCAAGGAAGCGAAAGCCGAGTTTTACCCGGATGTGAATCTGGCCGCCGGTTTCGGGTTTGACGCGTTCGGTTGGGGCCGATTCCTCAACTTCACGAGCCGCCAGATGAGCATCGGCCCGGCCGTGCATCTGCCTATCTTCGACGCGGGCGCATTGCGCGCGCAGTTGAAGGGCCGCTACGCCGACTTCGACCTGGATGTGGCGAACTACAACCAGACGCTGATCGGCGCGTTCCAGGACGTGGCGACCACAGTCTCGTCGATCCGCTCGGCGGACAAGCAGCTTGTCGATGCACAGAACGCACTCGATGCGTCGACCAAGGCCTATCAGCTTGCCGTGATCCGCTACAAGGCTGGCCTTTCTGAGCAATTGCAGGTGCTCAACGCCGACCAGAACCGCCTCGCTTCCGAGCAGACGGTCACGAGTCTCAAGGCACAGCGCCGCGACCAGCAGATGGCGCTCATCAAGGCGCTGGGCGGCGGCTTCGACGCGCATGACGCACACGACGTGAACCTCGTGGCGCCCGCGCAGGTCGGCAGCGAAGCGAAGGGCGCGAACGGTGCCCCGTGGAGCGGCGCCAACGTGCAGACGACGACCGCCGCGAACCCGACGCAGCGATAGAACACACCACACAAGAGAAACCCGAAATGAACACCGCACAACGGCCTGTCGCAGAAGAGCAGGGCACCGAACAAAACGGCAAGCGCAAGCGCAAGCGCATGATGACGCTGCTGGTGCTCGTCGTCGTGATAGCCGCGATCGCTTATGGCGTGTACTACTTCCTCGTCGCGCGTTTTAGCGAAGACACCGATGATGCTTACGTCAACGGTAACGTCGTGCAGATCACGCCTCAAGTGACCGGCACGGTGATCGCCGTGAACGCCGACGATACGCAGACGGTCAAGATAGGCGAGCCGCTGGTGCAACTCGATCCGGCTGATTCGCGCATCGCGCTCCAGCAGGCCGAAGCCAACCTGGGCCAGACGGTGCGCCAGGTGCGCGGCCTCTTTGCCGACGACAGCCAGTACGAAGCGCAAGTGGCCGTGCGTCAGGCCGACCTTTCCCGCGCGCAGGACGATCTGCGCCGCCGTATGCAGGTCGCGCAGACGGGCGCGGTTTCGCAGGAAGAGGTTTCGCATGCCAGCGACACGGTGAAGAGCGCACAAGCCGCGCTCGACGCCGCGCAGCAGCAACTCGCCGCCAACCGCGCGCTCACCGCCAACACGACGATCGCCGATCATCCCAATGTGATGGCCGCCGCCGCCCGCGTGCGCGATGCGTATCTGGCGAACGCACGCAACATGCTGCCCGCGCCGGTCACGGGTTATGTGGCGAAGCGTTCGGTGCAGGTCGGCCAGCGTGTCTCGCCGGGTACGCCGCTGATGTCGGTGGTGCCGCTGAACGCGGTGTGGGTCGACGCGAACTTCAAGGAAGTCCAGCTCAAGCACATGCGTATCGGCCAGCCGGTCGAGATGACGGCCGACGTGTACGGCTCGTCGGTGGTCTATCACGGCAAGGTGGTGGGTTTCTCGGCAGGGACGGGTTCGGCGTTCTCGCTGCTGCCGGCGCAGAACGCGACGGGTAACTGGATCAAGGTGGTCCAGCGCCTGCCGGTGCGCGTCGCGCTCGACCCGGCCGAACTGGAAAAGCACCCGCTGCGCATCGGCCTGTCGATGCAGGTGGACGTGAATATCAAGGACGATTCCGGCAGCCAGCTCGGCAACGCCCAGAATACGGTCTACCAGACCAATGTGTTCGAGAAGTACGGCGACGAAGCCGATGCGGAAATCGCCCGCATCATCGCGGAAAACGCCGGGAAATAAGGCTCGCAAAGCTCGGCGCCCATCGCCCATCGAAAAAACATCCGGTGCATTTTTGGCCGGATGTTTCTTTTCTGTTTGCTAAAACGTGTTGTTCAGCCCGCCTGGCGATCACGCTCAGCAGACCCTGTCAGAACATTGGGGAATGTCCTGGATAGTGAGTCATAAAACCCACGATTTAACAAAGTTAGAATGAAATCTCTAGATCGGCGAAGGGGTGTCTGGATCGCACATAGACACCAGGCCGATCATCGGTCGCCGTGGCAGCGACCGGATTTTGACGACTCCCCTGGAGCCTGTTCATGAGTAATCCTGAAGAAAATCACTCTGCCACCTTGTACGTTGCATGCCTTGTCATGCACGCGAACGCAGGCGCGGCAGCGTGTCCGATGTTGGCGAAGGAGACGCCATGCTAAGCCACCACGAACTTTCCACGTTGCTGCTGCTCAAGGCCGCCTCTGAGCACATCGAGCCTGATTGCGTCGAACTGGGTACGCTGCGCGATCTGCAACTGGTTGCGCTCGAGCCGCCGGAATCCGGTCAGCCGATCCTGCGCGTGACCGCGCGTGGAGACGCCATCTTGCGGGCTTTCGCGCGCGCTGCGTAACAACGTTGCTTGCCGCCCGTGCAGGCGCGGCGTCGATCCCGACCAATCGACGGATAACCCGAGGAGGCTGAAGTGGAACAGTCCTGGCTGGGTATGGGCGTGGGCACGATCGTGCTCTTTATCGCCGCAGTGGGTGTTGTCGCGCACTATCGCCGCGAGCGTCGGCGCGCCGATCTTTTACGCAATCTCGATCATCACGACTGGTTGCAGTGGTCGCGTTCGCGCCGGTAGCGTCTCGCGCCAACATACGGTTCAAACCGATACCAATAACGGGGAATCCATCGTGAGCTTTGAATTCGCAGAGCGGGATCTGCAGCACATCCGCAATGTTCTCGGCTATCTCGAGCGCTCGGCTGACTTCGTGCGTCAGACCGAGGCCAATGCCGTCATCAGTCTGGGGTATTGGCGCGCCCGGGTGAGGGCAATCCAGGTCATGCCGCTGTTGCCCATGCATATCGACAAACAGGCGAAGGAACTGCTGGGCCGTCTCGACCGCCTGGAAAGTGCGCGCGAGGGCAGTCAGTCAGGGACGAAGAAGAAGCCCGAAGCGCGCCCGCTGGCTTCCATGTATTGAGGACCTATCGCTCGCATACAGACGTTCAATTGGGGTCTGTTTTCAGTAACGGCTATATTACGGCGTTCCCCCACGCGAATGGAGTACACATGAGCACGCCCATCGATACACCCACACCCGATGAAGCCAAATGCCCGTTCCACGCCGCTGCCAAGCCGATCGCCGGCGGCGGCACTGCGAACCTCGACTGGTGGCCCAACCAGCTGCGCGTCGACTTGCTCAATCAGCATTCCAGCCGCTCGAACCCGTTGGACGAAAGCTTTGACTATCGCGCGGAGTTCAAGAAGCTCGACTACAGCGCACTCAAATCAGATCTGCGCAAGACGCTGACCGACTCGCAGGAGTGGTGGCCCGCCGACTGGGGCAGCTACGCCGGTCTCTTTATCCGCATGGCCTGGCATAGCGCCGGCACCTACCGCATGGCCGATGGCCGCGGTGGCGCGGGCCGTGGCCAGCAGCGCTTTGCGCCGCTCAATTCCTGGCCCGACAACGTCAGTCTCGACAAGGCGCGCCGCCTGCTTTGGCCGGTCAAACAGAAGTACGGCCAGAAGATTTCCTGGGCCGACCTGATCGTGCTGGCCGGTAACGTCGCGCTGGAAAACGCGGGCTTCCGCACCTTCGGTTTCGCGGCTGGCCGTGAAGACGTCTGGGAACCGGACATGGATGTGAACTGGGGCACTGAAAAGAAGTGGCTCACGCACCGCAATCCGGAGACGCTTGCGAAGAATCCGCTTTCGGCCACGGAAATGGGCCTGATCTACGTGAACCCTGAAGGTCCGAACGCCAGCGGCGACCCGGTGTCGGCGGCGCCCGCGATTCGCGCGACCTTCGGCAACATGGCGATGGACGATGAGGAAATCGTCGCGCTGATCGCCGGCGGCCACACGCTCGGCAAGACTCACGGAGCAGGGTCCGCGGAGCACGTGAGCACGGATCCGGAAGCCTCGCCGCTCGAAGCGCAGGGCCTGGGCTGGACCAGCAGTTACGGCTCGGGCGCGGGCGCGGATGCGATCACCTCGGGCCTCGAAGTGGTCTGGACGCAGACGCCCACGCAGTGGAGCAACCACTTCTTTGAAAACCTTTTCAAGTACGAATGGGTGCAAACGCGCAGCCCGGCTGGCGCGATCCAGTTCGAAGCCAAGGACGCGCCGGACATCATCCCCGATCCGTTCGACCCGTCGAAAAAGCGTAAGCCTACCATGCTGGTCACCGACCTCACGCTGCGCTTCGACCCGGAATTCGAAAAGATTTCGCGTCGCTTCCTCGACGATCCGCAGGCGTTCAGCGAAGCGTTTGCGCGCGCCTGGTTCAAGCTGACGCACCGCGACATGGGCCCGAAGGCGCGCTACCTCGGCCCGGAAGTGCCCGCGCAGGATCTGCTCTGGCAGGACCCGCTGCCGGCGCCGCTGCATCACCCGAGCGCTGCCGATATCGCCGATGTGAAGGCGAAGATCGCTGCGTCCGGCCTGTCGGTGAGCGAACTGGTATCGATCGCGTGGGCGTCGGCATCGACGTTCCGTGGCGGCGACAAGCGCGGCGGCGCCAACGGCGCGCGCATTGCGCTCGCGCCGCAGAAGGACTGGGACGTCAACAAGGGTGCGATTGCTGTGCTGCCCAAGCTGCAGGCGATCCAGCAGGCGTCGGGCAAGGTGTCGCTCGCCGATGTGATCGTGCTGGCTGGTGTGGTCGGTATCGAGCAGGCCGCCGAAGCGGCGGGCGTGAAGGTCTCCGTGCCCTTCGTGGCGGGCCGCGTGGATGCGCGCCAGGATCAGACCGATGTGGAATCGGTGAACGTGCTCGAACCGAAGGCTGATGGATTCCGCAACTATCGTGCGGTGCAGGACGGCCCTTCGACCGAGACCCTGCTGATCGACAAGGCGCAGCAACTCACGCTTACCGCGCCGGAACTGACGGTGCTGATCGGCGGCCTGCGCGTGTTGGGCGCCAACGCCGACGGCAGCCAGGATGGCGTTCTGACCGACAAGCCGGGCGTGCTCAGCAACGACTTCTTCGTCAATCTGCTCGACATGGGCACGGCGTGGAAGGCAGTCGATGGTTCGTCGGAACGCTTTGAAGGGCGCGAGCGCAAGAGCGGTGAAGTGAAGTACACCGGCACGCGCGCCGATCTGGTGTTCGGCTCGAACGCCGTGCTGCGTGCGCTCGCGGAAGTCTATGCGAGCGCCGACGCGAAGGAGAAGTTCGTCAAGGACTTCGTCGCGGCCTGGACCAAGGTGATGAACCTGGACCGTTTCGATCTCGCCTGAGTTTTGCGGCGTTGTGAAGGTCGATGATTGATTTATTCGACCTTCGCTTTTCCGTCATGTGGACCGAGTGGCCTGTCCGGCCAGTCGGTCCATTTGTCTTTGCGCGTGGCTTCGTAAGTTGCGTTGAGCGGATAGCGAATGCGATTTTCCGGCTTCGACGGCTCGCCGATGACGATCAGGCGCACTTCCTCGCTCGTGTTATTCAGGAAGCTGTGGCAGATGCCGGTGCCTGCGGGAAACGCCACGGAGTCGCCGGGCTGAAGGCGATGCAGATGACCGTCGATCCACACATCCGGCGTGCCTTCTACTACGTGGACGAATTCTTCTTCCGCGCTTTCAGCGTGCGGGTAGGAGGTTCTGCGTCCCGGTAGCAAACGAACGTGATGGATGCCGATGCGCGTGAGTCCCAGTTGCTGCGACAACGGTGAGTCCAGGCCCATCGGTTCCGTGTCGTTTGCGTAGTGGCCGGCGTTGGATTCCTCCAGCTCGGTCCAGTGCTTGATGAAGCTCGGGCGTTGCATGTGGGTGTCTCCTGGAAGGGCGTGGGGGCAGTATTGCATAGGGCAGTGTTCACTCCCCCTTCACCCGCACCGCCACTTCAACCTCGTGCGCGCCGCCGCCCAGGATCACGCCACGCAGCAACGAAACATCGGTGTAATCACGCCCGATCGCCAGAGTCACATGCCCTTGGTCGGCGAGCACATCGTTGGTGGGATCGAGATCGACCCAGCCCACCGTCGGCACATGAAGCGAAACCCACGCATGTGACGCATCCGCGCCGATCATCGGCGGTGCGCCCGCGGGCGGATCGTTGCGCAGATAACCGCTGACATAACGCGCCGCCAGCCCAATCGAGCGCAAACACCCGATCATCACCTGAGCAAAATCCTGGCAAACGCCGTGACGCAACTCGAACGCGCGCGCGGCGGGCGTGTCGAATGCCGTCGCCGTTGGGCGATAGGCGAAGTCTGCGTGAATGCGATGCATCAGGTCGATCGCGCCATCCAGCACGCTTGCATCCGGCTTGAAACTTTCAAGCGCATACGCACGCAACGCGGGCAGCAACGCAATATTCGGCGATGCGAAACAAAATTCGGACTCCGGATGAAATGCGCCGCCCGCTTCATAGCGCAGCGTATGAGCCACGCTTTCCCACGCAGGCGTAGCCGCAACATCCAGTGCCTCATATCGTGGCGCCAGCAGCACGGTGGTTTCGCTCGTCATCTGCAGATCGCTATGCGGCGCGTCGAACGAGAAATACAGCACTTCGTTGCCGAATGCGTCGCATCGGCTCGTCCGGTACGACGGCACAGGCTCGATCGTCGATTGATAAGCGAGCACGCGCTGCCAAGGCAATTCGAGCGGCTTGATCGTCGCAAGATGCTGGGCGGTTTCGACCGGCGTCGAATAGCGATACGTCGTGCGGTGCGTGACCGTCAGGCGCGTGCCGCTCATGACCACACCTGCGCAGCGGGCGGCGTGGCGTGGCTGAACCAGCGTGCGCTGATTTCGTTCGACGTGGCGGCCATGCGTGCGGCGAGGCTCTCGCACAGCGCGACCAGCGCGGGATAGCGGTCGTCGTCGCCGGGTTCACAAAGGGCCTCTAGCGTGGGCAATGCTTCGATGGGCGGCAGTTGCGCGGCGAATGGTTCGCGGCGCGGGCCGCCCGCGGCCTGCGCGATTTCGTCGAGGCGCGTGCGCAAGCGCCCGTACACGCCATAGAGGCCGCGCGGATTGGTGGGATCGGTGACGATCAGGTCGAGCAGGGCGGGCACTTCGAGGCGTCCGGGATAAAGCGAGCGATAGGTGAGCGTGCTGTCGAACAGTTGCAGCATGACGTCGAAGCCAGCGGGCGTGGCGAGCGTGCGCTCCTGTGCGGCGATGCGCAGCATCGTCGCCATGGCCGCGACGCGCTCGATATGGCGGCCCGCGAACAGCAGGCGCCACGCTTCGTCGCGGGTCATGCGGTCGCCCTGGCAGCCGCTGATGGCGCTCAGTTGTGTCGTCAGGGTGTCGAGCGCGCGGATCAGCGCGACGCGGTCGTAGGGCGTGGCGCGGCGCAGCGGCGTGACGCCGTCGTCGCGCGCGGAAGGCGAGGCCGACGCGGAGGCAGGCGCAAGCGACAAGGCCTGCAGCGCGTCGCGGAAGTCGTTGCGCGAGGCCAGCACGTTGCGCCAGTGGTCGCTCGACAGGCGGCCGCGAATTTCGCCGCAGGCGTACGCCTGGCCCGCAAGCGTCTGGCCGATGCTGGCGCTACGCGCGTTCTCGTGCAGATTGGCCACCAGCACGCGCTCGAACGTGTCCAGGCCGCGCCGCACGTCACCGCTAGCCGCTGGCACGAGACCGCTCGCGGCCGCCAGTTCAATGAAGGTCCCGGACAGTTCGCCCGCGTCGCTGCCTTCGAGCGAGCCGAGGATCAGGCGGCACAGGCGCACGCCGTTTTCGGCGCGCTCGCCGTAGCGCCCGGCCCAGAACAGGTTTTCGGCGGCGCGGCTCGGCACGCGCCGCTGTTCGCGGCGCAGATCGCCGGGTTGCATCGGCCGTGGCAGCATCGAGAAAGCCGTGCCGGGCTGGCTCGACAGCACCCAGGTGTCGACGCTGCTGCCGCCCGCCTGCATCGACACCGATTCCTGATGTTCGGCGGCGAGGCGCGTGAAACCGCCCGGCAGCACGCGCCAGCCGCATTGCGGGTCGGCGATGGCGTAGACGCGCAGCACGGCCGGACGCGCGCCGAGCATGCCCGCGCCGCTCTCGTAACGCGGCGTGTAGCTGTAGCGCAACGGCTGCTGGATCGTGAAGGCGTCGGGCAGGCGTTCGATGCGTTCGCGCCAGTCGGCCAGCGATTGCGGTCCGGCGGCGAGGCCCGGTGGCGGGCTTTGCTGCGTGCCCATCTGGCCGCGCGGCCAGGTCGGCAGCAGCAAGGCGTCGTCCATTTGCGCCTGGGCGTCCTGCCAGGCGGCGTCCTCGCCGCACCACCATGTCGAGACGCCCGGCAGCACCAGCGGCTCGCCCAGCAGCGCCTGCGCCATCGCGGGCATGAAGCCGTGCAGCGCGGGCGATTCGGCGAAGCCCGCGCCCGGCACGTTCGACACCATCACATTGCCCGCGCGCATCACCTGCAACAGCCCCGGCACGCCGATGGTCGAATCGGCGCGTAGTTCGACGGGGTCGCAGAAGGTGTCGTCCAGTCGGCGCAGCACCGCGTGCACGCGCTCAAGACCGCCGAGCGTCTTGAGATAGAGCATGTCGTTGCGTACGGTCAGGTCCTTGCCCTCGACCAGCGTGAGGCCCAGATAGCGCGCGAGAAAGACGTGCTCGAAATACGTTTCGCTGTACGGCCCGGGCGTGAGCAGCACGATATGCGGCGAGGCGTTCGCGCCGCGCCCGTCGTCTGGGCCGTTGGCCATCAGCGTGCGCGCCGCCGCCGCGAGCGTCGCGACCAGTTGCGAGTACGAGGGCGCGAGCCGATGCACGCGCATCGCGCGAAACGGCTCGGCGAACAGGCTGGAGACGATCAGCCGGTTTTCCAGCAGATAGCCGAGTCCCGAAGGCGCTTCCGTGCGGTGCGAGACCACGGTCCACTGCCCGGCGGGCGAGCGCGCGAGGTCCAGCGCAACAATCTGCAGATACTGCCGGTCAGGCGGCACGAAGCCTTTCACGGCGCGCAGATAGCCCGGATGGCCGAACACCAGCGCGGGCGGCAAGAGGCCGCGCGCGAGCAGCGTCTGCGGCCCGTAGACATCGGCGACGATTTCGTTGAGCAGGCGCGCGCGCTGCGCCACGCCACGCTCGATCAGCGCCCATTCTTCCTCGCCGATGATGAGCGGCAGCACGTCGAGCGCCCACGGGCGCGGGCCGCCCCGATCGGCGTAGACGTTGTAGGTGATGTCGTTTTCGCGCACCTGGCGCGCCACCGACGCCGCTGCGCTGTCCAGGCCCGCCACGCCGGCCTCGTCGAGCAGGCCGAAGAACTGCTGCCACGGCTCGCGCAGGCCGCCCTGGGGCGCGCTCAGCTCGTCCCAGTGCCCGCTGCGTACCGGCAAGGTGCGCAGTGGCGCGCGCGCCTCATCGTCATGGGCGGCGGCATCGAACGGCAGGGTGGTCTGGGTCGGCAAGATGATGTGGCGCGCCCGTGTTCCGGGCGCGTTCGCAGTGGGGCTTGATGATAAAAGCGGCAATGAACGACTTAGGGCTGCCGCAAATCCAGCGTGAAAGGAAATTCGAGGCTGCGCGTGGGCGGCGCGGCATCGACCGGTCCTGGCGTGTGCCCGCCCGTGAAGAAGCGCGCGCGCCGCCGGCTTTCCGCCTCGTAGGCGTTGACCGGGAACGTCTGATAATTGCGACCGCCCGGATGGGCAACATGATACTGGCATCCGCCGATTGCGCGGCCACTCCAGCTATCGACGATGTCGATGGTGAGCGGCGCGTGCACGCCGATGGTCGGGTGCAGCGAGGTCGGCTGCTGCCACGCGCGATAGCGCACGCCCGCCACGCTCTCGCCCGCGCGGCCGGTCGGCTGCAGCGGCAGCGCGCGGCCATTGACGGTGACGAGGTGACGGCTTTCGTTGATACCCAGCACGCTCACCTCCAGCCGCTCCACCGACGAATCGACATAGCGCACCGTGGTGCCCGCCGCGCCTTCCTCGCCCATCACATGCCACGGTTCGAGCGCGTGGCGCAGCGTGAGCGCGATGCCGCCCGTGTGCAGCTCGCCCACCAGCGGGAAGCGGAATTCGAAGTGCGGTGCGAACCAGGCGGGATCGAGCGCGAAGCCCGCCGCCGTGGTTTCGGCGATCACATCGTCGAAATCCATGCGCACGAACGTCGACAGCATGAAGCGGTCGTGCAGCGCGGTGCCCCAGCGCGTGAGGCGCTGCGTGTACGGCTTCGCCCAGAAACGCGCGACCAGTGCGCGCAGCAGCAGTTGCTGCGCGAGACTCATGCGCGCGTGCGGCGGCATTTCGAAGCCGCGCAGTTCGAGCAGGCCCAGACGCCCGGTCGGGCCATCAGGCGAGTAGAGCTTGTCGATACAGAACTCGGCGCGGTGCGTGTTGCCGGTCACGTCGATGAGGATGTTGCGCAGCGCGCGGTCGATCAGCCACGGCGGCACGCGCGCGCTGTCCGCTTGTTCCGGCGCGCCATAGCCGCGCAGCAGATCGACCTGGCGCTGGATTTCCGCGAAGGCGATGTCAAGCTCGTAGACCTGATCGTTGCGCGCTTCGTCCACGCGTGGCGCCTGGCTCGTCGGGCCGATAAACAGGCCCGAGAACAGATACGACAGCGACGGATGGTTGTGCCAGTAGGCCACCAGGCTTGCGAGCAGGTCGGGGCGGCGCAGGAACGGGCTGTCGGCGGGCGTCGCGCCGCCAAGCACCAGGTGATTGCCGCCGCCGGTGCCGGTGTGGCGGCCATCGAGCATGAACTTCTCGGAGGACAGCGCGGTCTCGTGCGCGGCCTGGTAGAGAAATTCGGTGCGCTCGACCAGTTCGTCCCAGTTCGCCGAGGGGTGAATGTTCACCTCGATCACGCCGGGGTCGGGCGTGACCTGAAGCATCTTCAGGCGCGGATCGCGCGGCGGCGGATAGCCCTCGATCACGACGGGCAGGGCGAGATCGGCGGCGGTGGCTTCGACGGCGGCCAGCAGGTCGAGGTAGTCGTCCAGCGCGGCAAGCGGCGGCATGAAGACATGCAACTGGCCTTGAGCGTTGCCGATGGAGGCGGTTTCGGCTTGCGGGCCGGCCGCGCGTGCAGGGTTGCGCACTTCGACGCACAGCGCCGTGCGGTGGATCCACGCCGCCGATTCGCCGCGTGCGGGCAGTCGCGTGGAGTCTGCGTCGGTGTTGCCGGTTGCGTTTGAGCGCAAGGCAGCCGCAAGTTCAGCCTGGCCAGACGTTCCAGACGCTCCATCCGCGCCCCGATACTGCATGCGCAATGCAGCGGCGCTGCGCAGCGGCGCAGGCGCGGCGAACGGATCGTGCGCGTGCTGCCACGGATAATCGGCCGCCGACACCCACGGCAGCGAGTCGAGCGGCAGCCGGTAGCCCATCGGCGAATCGCCGGGGATCAGGTACATGCGCTCGTCGCGGAAGAACCACGGGCCGCTGACCCAGCGCGGCCCCTGCAAGGCGGGCGATGCCTGCTCGCGCGCGAGCGGCAGCACGTAGCCCGTGACCGTATCCAGGCCCGCGTCGAACACGCGGCGCAGGCGCACGCGCTCCAGTTCGTCGTCCAGACGCGAATCGAACGGATCGACGTTCACGGGCAGGCGGCGTTCGCGCCACAGGTAGTACCAGGTGTCCTCGTAGCCGGGCTGCACATGTCTGGCATTGACCGCGAGCTTGTCCGCCAGGTGGCTGAGAAAGCGCTGCGCGTCGGCGGCCGTATGATGCGTGCTCGCGCGCTCGTCGGCGAATAGAGACGGATCGTGCCAGCACGCCTCGCCGTCAGTGCGCCAGTAGAGCGAGAGCGCCCAGCGCGGCAGTTGCTCGCCCGGATACCACTTCCCCTGGCCGATATGCAAAAAGCCGAGCGAGCCGTAACGCTCGCGCAGCTTGTCCATCAGCGCGATGGCGTAGCGGCGTTTCGTGGGCCCGAGCGCCTCCGTGTTCCACTCGGGCGCGTCGCGATCGTTGGCGGCCACGAAGGTCGGCTCGCCGCCCATCGTCAGGCGCACGTCCGCGGCGTCGAGCGCTGCGTCCACCTGCGCGCCCATCGCCTGCATCTGCGCCCACTGCTCGTCGGTGTAGGGCAGGGTCACGCGCGGCGTTTCCTGCACGCGCCTGATGGTCATCGAATGCGAGAACTCGACCTCGCAATCGTCGAGAGAACCTGAGATCGGCGCGGCGCTGCCCGGCTCCGGCGTGCAGGCCACGGGAATATGGCCTTCGCCCGCCAGCAGCCCGGAAGTCGGATCGAGGCCGATCCAGCCCGCGCCCGGCAGATAGACTTCGCACCAGGCGTGCAGGTCGGTGAAATCGGCCTCGGCGCCTTGCGGGCCGTCGATCGCCTTGACGTCGGGCGTGAGCTGCAGCAGATAGCCCGACACGAAACGCGCGGCCAGACCCAGTTGGCGCAGCGTCTGCACCAGCAGCCAGCCGGTGTCGCGGCACGAGCCCGAGCCTTTTTCCAGCGTTTGCTCGGGCGTCTGCACACCCGGCTCCATGCGGATGAGATAGCCGATCTCGTGCTGCAGCCGCTGGTTCAGTTCGACGAGAAAATCGATCGTCACGCGCGGCGTGCGGTCGATACTCTCGACGAAGGCGGCGAAGCGCGGCGTCGGCTCGCTGCGCACCAGATAGGGCGCGAGTTCGGTGGCCAGTTCCGGCGCGTAGGCGAAGGGGAACTGCTCGGCGCTTGGATCGAGAAAGAAGTCGAACGGGTTGTAGACGGCCATTTCCGCGACCAGATCGATCGTCACGCGGAATTCGCGCGTCGGCTCCGGAAAGGCCAGGCGCGCCTGATAGTTGGCGAACGGGTCCTGCTGCCAGTTCACGAAATGATCGGCGGGCTCCACGCGCATCGAATACGAGAGGATGGGCGTGCGGCAGTGCGGCGCCGGGCGCAGGCGCACCACATGAGGCGCAAGATGCACGAGGCGGTCATAGCGATACTGCGTGACATGGTTTAACGCGACACGGATGGACACACCCGACTCCTCGTTCGACAGGGATGGATTGAAAGACTGGACGCGCGCCCATGATGCGCAGGGCGCGAGTGATGCTGATGACAATGAATGTGCCGACGCCGCGCGCGCGGCACGCGGCGTGCTTGGACTGTCTGGCTGGTGCGCTTTGTGCGCCCGGTGCGTCCGGATCGCGTTGCCAACGCGCCAGCGACGCAACCCACAGGAAAGCGGCCATGAAGACGTTTCACTGCGACCACTGCAATCAACTGGTGTTCTTCGAAAACGACCGCTGCGAGCGCTGCGATTCGCGGCTGGGCTACGTGTGGCAGAGCGGGGAAATGCACGCCTTCGAGGACGCGGGCGAAGGACGCTGGCGCAGTCTGCAGGCCGATGCGCAAGCCAACGCGCAAGGCGCGCTGTTTCGCCAGTGCCATAACTACGCGGTCGAGAACATCTGCAACGGCATGATCCCCGCCGACGACGCGCACGCCGCCGATACGCTGTGCCGCGCCTGCCAGTTCACGGGCACGATTCCCAACCTCACGCGGCAGGAAAACCGGCTCTACTGGTACCGGCTGGAAGTGGCCAAGCGGCGCCTGCTCTACACGCTGCGCGCGCTGGGCCTGCCGCTCGCGACGCGCGCCGAAGACCCCGAACACGGCCTGCAATTCGAGTTTCTGGAGGAAATGGGCGACGGCCAGCAGGTGCTCACCGGCCACGACCACGGTCTTGTCACCATGAACATCGCCGAAGCCGACGACGCGCATCGCGAAAGCACGCGCGTTTCGCTGCACGAGCCGTATCGCACCTTGCTGGGGCATTTCCGGCACGAGGTCGGCCATTTTTATTTCGACCGGCTGGTGGCCGGCACGCGCTGGCTCGAGCCGTTTCGCGAGCGCTTTGGCGACGAACGCGCCGATTACGCCGCGGCGCTGGCCGCGCATTACGCCGACGGTCCCGCGCCCGATTGGGCCGAGCGCCATGTGAGCGCCTACGCGTCCGTGCATCCGTGGGAGGATTGGGCGGAGACCTGGGCGCACTATCTGCATCTGGTCGATACGCTCGACACAGCCGCGGCCTGCGGTCTCGCGCTGCTGCCCGACAGCCCCGACGAGCCGGTCCTCAACGACCAGACGCCCGTCGACGAAGCGAGTTTCGACAATCTGAAGGCGCGCTGGTTTGCGCTGACCTACGCGCTCAACAGCCTGAACCGCAGCCTCGGCATGCCGGACGGCTATCCGTTCACGCTGCCTTCGCCCGTCATCGACAAGTTGCGTTTCGTTCATCGCGTGATCTCGGCGGCGGCGCAGGCCTGATTGGCGGATTACCCGTTTCCCGGCCCGGGGCGTGTCAGGCGGCGGCCGCGACGGGCTCGGGGATGGCGGGGCGCACGAGGTCGCGGCCCACCCGGCGCGCGAGTTCGTTGACGCGTGCGATCAGCGCAACAAGCCATGCGCGCAGCGCGACGCTGCCCTGGGTGCTGGCAAACCCGCTGGCAAACCCGCTGGCAAATCCGCCGGCAAACCATTCGTGCAGCGGCGCCTGGCGCACTTCTTCGCACAACTGCGATGCGAGACGCTCCGTCTGCGCCGATTGCCCGTTGCGCAGCCGCACGGCCAGACGGCGAATGTCTTCCACGCTTGCCGCGAGCGAACCCGGCCAGTCCTGGCACTGGATCAGCAGCGCGGCGATGCGCGCGGGCGCGATGGCATCGCGATAGACCTCGCGGTAGGCATCATGCGCCGATACGGCGCGCAGCAGCGCATTTGCGCCGTGATAGTCGAACGCGTGCTGCAGGATGTCGCAGTGCGCTTCGAGCGTGCGCGCCATATGATCCGCGCGCTCCACGCAGGCGCCCAGATGCAGGAAACCGGACGTCTCGTTCTGCACGGGCGCCGCCATCTGCACGCCGCGCGCGAGATAGAGGCGCTGTTTGACCCATTCGAAGAACGCATAGGGATCGTGTTCGTGCAGACCGTCCGCGATAAGACGCTGCAGATCGAGCCAGGTGGCGTTGAGCGTCTCCCACAGCTCGGCGCTCAGGCAGCCGCGTACGGCGCGGGCGTTCTCGCGCGCAAAGCGCAGGCTGCTGACGATCGAGGACGGATTCGTCGCGTCGGCGGCGAGGAAGGCGATCGCCTCACCCGGCTCGATATCGCGATGCGAGAGCCGGTAGTGATCGGCCAGACCCACGGTGGAGAGTATCGTGAGCCAGCCGTTTGCTGCATGCACGGCATGCGGCGCGGCATCGTCGGGCGCGGGCAGCAGCGAGCGCTGATAGCAGGCGTCCAGCAGTCGCGCGAGATGATCGGCACGCGCGGTGTGACGGGTCATCCAGAACAGATGTTCGGCAGTGCGGCTCAGCATGGGGCCTCCGGTGTGGCGCGTGCGTTTGCGTGCAGCAGATTCAGATAGTCTGGATTGCTGATGGTTGGCGAATGCGTGATGTCTAGCGTTCCAGCACCCAGGTATCCTTGGTGCCGCCGCCCTGGGACGAATTGACGACCAGCGACCCTTCGCGCAATGCAACGCGTGTCAGGCCGCCCGGCACCATGCGCACTTCCTGGCCCGAGAGCACGAACGGGCGCAGATCGATATGGCGCGGCGCGATGCCGCTCTCGACCCAGGTGGGGCAGGTGGACAGCGAAAGCGTCGGCTGCGCGATGTATTTGTCCGGATTCGCCAGCAGCGCCGCGCGAAACGCTTCGATCTCCGCGCGCGTCGACGCCGGGCCGATCAACATGCCGTAGCCGCCCGCGCCGTGCGTTTCCTTGACGACCAGTTCGTGCAGATGATCGAGCACGTAGCGCAGATCGTCGGGCTTGCGGCACATCCACGTGGGTACGTTGTTGAGGATCGGCTCTTCGCCCAGATAGAAACGCACCATGTCCGGCACGTAGGGGTAGATCGACTTGTCGTCGGCGACGCCGGTGCCTACGGCATTGCAGAGCGTGACGTTGCCCTTGCGATAAACGTTCATGAGACCCGCCGCACCCAGCGTCGAATCGGCGCGGAAGGCGAGCGGATCGAGGAAATCGTCGTCGACTCGCCGGTAGATCACGTCCACGCGCTGCGGACCCTGCGTGGTGCGCATGTAGAGATGATCGTTTTCGACGAACAGGTCCTGGCCTTCCACCAGCTCGATGCCCATCTGCTGTGCGAGGAACGCGTGCTCGAAATAGGCCGAGTTGTACATGCCCGGCGTGAGCAGCACGATCGTGGGCGTGTCCGTGCCTGCGGGTGCGGCGGCGCGCAAGGTGTCGAGCAGCAAATCCGGGTAATGGGCGACCGGCGCGATGCGGTTGCGCACGAACAGATCGGGAAAGAGCCGCATCATCATCTTGCGGTTTTCCAGCATGTACGAGACGCCGGAAGGCACACGCAGATTGTCTTCGAGCACGTAGAACTCGCCCTCGCCGGCACGCACGATATCGATGCCGGCGATATGCGCGTAGATATCGCGCGAGACGTTGACGCCCTGCATTTCAGGGCGATATTGCGCGTTGCGCAGGATCTGCTCGGCCGGGACGATGCCCGCGCGCACGATGTCCTGCTCGTGATAGATGTCGTGAATAAAGCGGTTGAGCGCGTTGACGCGCTGGCGCAGGCCGCGTTCGAGCTGGGTCCACTCCGCGCGCTGGAAGATGCGCGGGATCACGTCGAAGGGAATCGTGCGTTCCGTGCCCGCGCCGGTGACGTCTTTTTCGCCATAGACGGCGAAGGTGATGCCCACACGGCGGAAGATCGTATCGGCTTCCGCGCGCTTCTTGTGCATCTGCTGCTCGCTCTGCGCCTGCATCCACGCGAGGAACTCGCGGTAGTGCGCGCGCGGCTCGCCGGTGTCGGCAAAAGCCTTGGCGGCCACGCCCCGTACATCGAATTCCCCGTACTCGAACATCTCGTTGAAGAATGTTTGCGTCATATCCGTTCTTCCGTCCGCGGCTCTCGTTCGCCATTGCCTGGCAGGTCGTGCCCTGTCCAGCGCTGGCTTGTTATGCGCAAGCGTGCTGCTCTCGATCGGTGACGCCTGAAGTCCGCCAACGCGCGTCTTGCGCTTTCGTCAGCGGATTCGCCTGATCGAAACATCGGTGCACGCCATTACGACTGGCATGTCGTGCACGTTGCAGCTATTCGCTACGCTGGGTGATCGGGCTAAAAGTGGCAATGCAACTTCCATGCCGATGCGCGCAAAGTCCCGGTGTAGGGCTCCGGGCGGCGTTACGTGGGTTCGGCGTCCGTTACTGGCGATGCCCGACGCATCGGAGCGGACAGCCTGCCTGCGCGCCCGGCGCATGCGAAGCACTAAATCGATGCGCGATGGCGGGGTGCAACAAGAGGCGGTGGGCCCCAATGCGCGAAGATGGTGCGTGCGGCGACGGCAATCGCAGGACACGTTTGGCGGATGGGAATCGCAGGAGCGTTCATGAGCGTTGAATAAGCGGCGGCGAAAATCGGAAAAACGGCGCAATGGCTGGCGCCCGGTACGCGCAATCGACGGCCCGCGACGCGCGTTTTGTTGTGCCCTGAATAAAACGCGCGGGGTGTTTCAATATGATGACAAGAAAGCTGCGGTGATGTTATAAAGCCGTGTCGGAAAAGGCAGACTTGGTCTGGTAAGCCCAAGTCCTTTCGGTAACGAAAGCTCTGGTCTTTGGCCTCGCGCACGAGATCCCCACGACGAACAGCGGACGCTTCAGGGCGTCCAGTGGTTCGTCGGTGCGGCTCCCGGTGGAGGAACGCTCCGGTCGAACAATCGACTATCAGGAGCCGTTCATGCCTCATTCTCTTTCCCGTTCTTCCCAGCTTTACGACGTCGTCATTGCCGGCGCCGGTCCCGTCGGGCTCTTTCTCGCCTGCGAATTGCGCCTGTTCGGCCTTTCGGTGCTGGTGCTTGAACAGGCGCACAGTCCGCACTCTGCCTTGAAGCGTTTGCCGTTTGGCATGCGCGGTTTGTCCGCGCCTACGCTCGAAGCGCTGGATCGGCGCGGTTTGCTTGATGAATTGTGCTCGGCGCAGGACGCAGCAAGCGCGCGTACGCCTGCCGCCCACTGGATGCAGCAGCCGCGCCGCCCAGCGGGCCACTTTGCAGGCCTGGCTTTTTATCACGACGCGATCGATGCCTCGCAGTGGCCGTATCGGCTTGCGGGTTCCGTCGGGACCAGCATGGCGGTGGCATTGGAGACGCTCGAAACGGTGCTGGAGCGGCGGGCGATTGCGATGGGCGTGGAAGTCCAGCGCGGTGTCAGCGTCGAAACCTTTGTCACAGCAGATGCCGAGGTGACCGTGCACGCTGGCGGACGGATCTTTCGCGGCCGCTGGCTCGTCGGCTGCGATGGCGGGCGTAGCGCGGTCCGCAAGGCGGGCGGCTTTGGCTTCACCGGCACCGATCCCGAGTTCAGCGGGTATTCCGTCGAAGTCGAACTGGCCGATCCGCAGGCGCTGCAACCGGGGCGGCATTACACCGCGACGGGAATGTACACCTTCGCGCGACCCGGCACGATCGCGATGGTCGATTTCGACGGCGGCACGTTTCATCGCAGCGCGCCGATTACGCGGGAGCATGCGCAAGCGGTGCTGCGTCGCGTGTGCGGCAAAGCGGTGTCCGTGACTCGCGTTTTGCTCGCGACCACCTGGACGGATCGTGCGTATCAGGCGACGGCCTATCGCGCGGGGCGCGTGCTGCTGGCGGGCGACGCGGCGCATATTCATTCGCCGCTGGGCGGCCAGGGATTCAATCTCGGCATCGCGGACGCGATGAATCTGGGCTGGAAACTGGCGGCCACGATTTGCGGCAAAGCGCCGGACGGTCTGCTCGACAGCTATCAGCGCGAGCGCCATCCGGCGGGCGCACGCGTGCTCGACTGGTCGCGCGCGCAGGTCGCGCTTATGCGGCCAACGCCCGCTACGCGCGCGCTTGCGGACATCATCGGCGATCTCATCGAGACCCGCGACGGTGCGACGTATTTCGCCGGGCGCGTGTGGGGCGTTTCGCTCGCGTACGATGATGAAGGCTTTGCGGCGGGGCATGCGCTGGCGGGACGCAGAGCCCCGGATTTCGAACTGGCCGATGGAGCGCGGGTTGGCGTGTTGTTGCGCGAGGGGCGCGGATTGTTGCTGGACTTCGAGCGCAATGCTGCGCTAGAGACGCTGGCGCAGCGTTGGCGCGGGCGCGTCACGTATGCGGCAGGCGAGGCGAAAGAGCGCCTGGGTTTGAGTGCCTTGCTGGTGCGCCCGGACGGCATCGTCGCGTGGGCCAGTGACGATGCTCCGGACGTTAGCGCAGCCGCACAGGCTCTGCTGAGATGGTTCGGAGAACCATGTAATGTCGCTTAATCGACAATGAAAAGCGTTGCGCCTTGCGGTGAGGAGGAGCGGTGCGCCTGCGCGTTATCGCCCACCTGGTAACTCATGCCGGGCGTCAGTGCGAACCGTCGCCCGTCTTCCAGTTCAGTGATGAGCTCACCCGACAGGCACAGCAGCACATGGCCTTTCGAACACCAATGATCGGCGACATAGCCCGCGCTGTACTCGACGAAGCGCACGCGGATTTCGCCGAATCGTTGCGTGCGCCACAAAGCTGTACCGTGTTCGCCTGCGTGCGTTGTCTGTTCGACGGTATTCCACTGGGTGACTTCGAAGGGTAAGGCGGGGATATGCATGAGGGTGGATTCGCTCGATCGGTGTGTGGTGCAGGGAGCTTAGCGATTCAGGGTGCTTGACGTGAGATGCAGTCACCGCCTGTTTTGACCGATACAGGACGCGCTAACCGCAGGCGCGCATCGCGCGCGCCCGCGCTCCCCTGAACATCACACCGCGAGATCCTTCAATATCTCACGCGCGGCGCGCACGACCGCATCCGTTGTAATGCCGAATTTGTCGTACACGTCCTGGATCTTCCCGGACTCGCCAAAGCTGTGCATGCCGATGAATTTCCCTTCCGTGCCGATATAGCGATCCCAGCCCAACTCAACCGCAGCCTCCACCGCCACGCGTGCGGGGGAATCGCCCAGCACTGCGCGTTTATAGTCCTTGTCCTGCTCCTCGAACAATAAACGGCACGGCATCGACACGACCGCAGTGGGCACGCCTTCGCCCTGCAGAATTTCGCGCGCCTCGACGGCGAGTTGAAGCTCCGAGCCCGTCGCCAGCAGCGTAACCTGACGCGGGCCGCCTTCGGCATCGTGCAGGATGTACGCGCCGCGCGCACTGCGGTTTTCGCCATCGGCCTCGTGGCGCAGCAGCGGCAAGGGCTGGCGCGAAAGTGCCAGCAATGCAGCGCGGCGCGGCTGTTCCAGAATCAGTTCCCAGCATTCCGCGGTTTCGATCGCGTCGCCTGGCCGATAAACCGCTAGCTGCGGAATCGCGCGCAGCGCGGCCAGATGCTCGACGGGTTGGTGCGTTGGCCCATCTTCACCCAGCCCGATTGAATCGTGCGTCATCACGTAGATCGTGCGCACCCGCATCATCGCGCTCAGGCGAATGGCCGGGCGGCAATAGTCGGAAAAACACAGGAACGTGCCGCCATACGGAATCAATCCGCCATGCAGCGCGATGCCGTTCATCGCGGCCGCCATGCCATGTTCGCGCACGCCGTAATGAATATACGAACCCGCGTATTGGCCCGGTTTGATTTCGACCTGTTGCTTCGTTTTGGTGTTATTCGACGGCGTGAGGTCGGCCGAACCGCCGAGCAACTCCGGAATTGCGTCGAACAGGTGATTGAGCACATCCCCGCTAGCCTTGCGCGTGGCCATCTCCTTGCCGTCGGCGATAAATGCTTGCCGCGCCGCCGCGATCGCCTTTTTCCAGTCCTGCGGCAGCTTGCCTGAGGTGCGTCGCTCGAACTCGCTGCGCAAATCCTCTGGCGCGGCCTTGACGCGATCGGCCCACGCGAGCCGCGCTTCGCGGCCTTTCGCGCCCACTTCGCGCCAGGCTTTGAGCAGATCGTCGGGAATGTCGAAGGGCGGCGAGTTCCAGTCCAGAATCTTGCGCGCGCCTGCGATTTCAGCCTCGCCGGGCGCGTCGCTATGCGCCTTCTGCGTGCCGGCCTTGGTCGGAAAGCCAAATCCGATGATGGTCTTGCAGGCGATCAGGGTAGGCCGGTCCTGGGTCGCGCGCGCGGTCTCGATCGCCTGACGGATCGCATCGGTGTCGTGGCCGTCGATTTCGAGCACGTGCCAACCCGAGGCGTGAAAGCGTTCGATTTCGTTGTCGGAAACCGAAAGACTGGTCGCCCCGTCGATGGAAATCGAATTGTTATCCCAGAACGCAATCAGGTGGCCTAGCTTGAGGTGGCCGGCCAGCGAAATGGCTTCCTGACTGATGCCTTCCATCAGGCAGCCGTCGCCAAGGAATACGTAAGTATGATGATTGACCAGATCGTCGCCGAAATGCGCGTTCATGATGCGCTCGGCCAGCGCCATGCCGACCGATTCCGCGATGCCCTGACCGAGTGGTCCGGTGGTCAGCTCGATTCCTTCGGCATGCGAATATTCCGGGTGGCCGGCGGTTTTGCTGCCGACCTGTCTGAAGCGCTTGATTTCTTCGATGGTCATGTCCTGATAGCCGGTCAGATAGAGCAGGCTATAAAGCAGCATCGAAGCATGGCCATTCGATAACACGAAGCGGTCGCGGTCCAGCCAATGGGGATCGGACGCGTCGAATTGCATGAAATCCTTGAAGAGGACCGTCGCCACGTCGGCGAGTCCCATCGGCGCGCCGGGATGGCCGCTGTTGGCTTGCTGCACCGCGTCCATCGAGAGGAAGCGGATACAGTACGCCATCGCGCGCAGATGCGGGTCGCGAGGCGCCGGGACGGAATGCGTGGGCGAGGGGGCGGGAGTCGCTTGCTCGGTCATGGGGCTTCCTTGTTCCGTGTTTGCAGACGTGCTGTGGGCCTGACTGTGGACCTGGCTCTGAACCAGGGTGCTGGCGGGAGGTTGGCCGGAAATTGGCCGGATATTGGCGCCCAGCCAGATGAAGCTGGACGCAATTTCCATACCGTATCGCAAGAGGCGAAACGGTTCCCGCCAGGTGTCTGTGCTTGCCTTCACTTTAGTTCGTTCCCGGCATCCGACGGCACATCGATTGCGCTCCCAGTGGCTCACCTTCAGGAGTCACCCATGCCTCATCGCAATCGTCCCCATAGTAAAGCCCCCGCCCAGTCCGATAGCCCGGACGCCAAGTCGCAAAGTCTCGAACCGTTTCGCGCGCACGCCGACGGCGAAGCGCTGCGCACGAATCAGGGCGTGAAGATCGCCGATAACCAGAACAGTCTACGCGCAGGCCCGCGCGGCCCGAGCTTGCTCGAAGATTTCATCATGCGCGAAAAGATCACGCACTTCGATCATGAGCGCATTCCGGAGCGCATCGTGCACGCGCGCGGGTCGGCGGCGCACGGCTATTTTCAGGTCTATGAATCGCAGGCGAAGCTCACGCGCGTCGCTTTTTTGCAGGACCCGTCGAAAACCACACCCGTCTATGTGCGCTTTTCTACCGTGCAAGGCCCGCGCGGGTCCGCGGACACCGTGCGCGACGTGCGCGGCTTTGCCACCAAGTTCTATACGGAGGAGGGCAATTTCGACCTGGTCGGCAATAACATGCCGGTGTTCTTCATTCAGGACGCAATCAAGTTCCCCGACTTCGTCCATGCCGTGAAGCCCGAAGCGCCTGACGAAATGCCCACCGGCGGCACCGCACATGACACGTTCTGGGACTTCGTCTCGCTGGTGCCGGAGAGTGCGCATATGGTGATCTGGGCGATGTCGGATCGCGCCATCCCGAAGAGCCTGCGCACCATGCAAGGTTTTGGCGTGCACACGTTCCGCCTGATCGATGCGAAAGGCCATGCGCGCTTCGTGAAGTGGCACTGGCGGCCGGTGTTGGGTTCGTATTCGCTGGTCTGGGACGAAGCGCAGAAGATCGCGGGCAAAGACCCCGATTTTCATCGGCGCGATCTATGGGAAGCGATCGAGCGAGGAGATTATCCGGAGTACGAACTAGGTGTGCAGATCGTCGAAGAGGCAGACGAGCATAAATTCGGCTTCGATTTGCTCGATCCCACCAAGCTGATTCCGGAAGAACTGGTACCGGTCAAGTTGATCGGCAAGATGACGCTCAACCGCAATCCGGACAATTTCTTCGCGGAAACGGAGCAGGTGGCGTTTCATCCTGGCCATATCGTGCCGGGCATGGATTTCACCAACGACCCGCTTTTGCAAGGGCGTTTATTCTCGTACACCGATACGCAGATCAGCCGGCTCGGCGGCCCGAATTTCCACGAGATTCCGATTAATCGCCCGGTGTGTCCGTTCCAGAATAACCAGCGCGATGCAATGCATCGCCAGACCATCAATGTCGGCCAGGCGTCTTACGAGCCGAATTCTGTGGGAGAAGGCTGGCCCAAGGAGACCACGCCGAAGGACGGCGGCTTCGAGAGCTACCAGGAACGCATGGACGGCGCAAAGATCCGCGTGCGCAGCGACTCGTTCGCCGATCACTTTTCGCAAGCGACGATGTTTTATCAAAGCATGTCGGAGCCTGAAAAGGCCCATATTCTGGCGGCCTATTCGTTCGAATTGGGCAAAGTCAAAAGAATGGAAATACGCGAGCGCGTGGTAAATGAAATCCTCGCCAACATCGACGCGGATCTGGCCGCGCAAGTCGCCACGGCGCTGGGACTTCCCAAGCCTAAAACCGGCAGCAAACTGGGCAAGCCGCAGCCCGCAGCGTCACCCGCGCTGAGCCTGCTCAATTGCGCAAAGCCTGGCATTGCCACGCGCAAGATCGCATTGTTGAGCGCGCCCGGCGGCGATGCCGCCATGCTCAAGCAGCTACGCGATGCGTTCGCTAAAGAAGGGGCGAGCGCGCTATTGATCGCGCCGACGCTGGAGCCCATCGACGGCCTTGTGCCGGATGCGACCCTCGCGGGCATGCCTTCGGTGATGTTCGACGCCGTATTCGTGCCAGGCGGCGAGAAAGCGGCGCAAGCGCTGGCGCAGTTGGGCGACGCACGGCACTTCATCAACGAAGCGTTCAAGCATCTGAAGGCGATTGGAGCGGTCGACACGGGGCGCCTGCTATTGACCGCCGCGCAGTTGCCCGATCACGCGGATGGCGTGGCGCAAGGCGATGCCGCCGATCTCAAGCGTGTGATTGAAGCGTTTATCGAAGCGGCAGGGCAGCATCGCGTGTGGTCGCGCGCAGCGCTTGCCGAAGCGGTGCCTGCTTGAAGCAAGTCCGGCCGCGCGAAAGAAAAGCAAAAGCGCGGCCGGCCTTTTAGGCGGGTTTTGGCGTGCGTGGGCCTTACTTCGAATGCTTCTTTGGAATCTTCGCGCCGGATTTGCGCGCCTCATTCAACGCAATCGCCACCGCCTGCTTTTGCGGTTTGCCTTGCTTCATCTCCGTCTTGATGTTCTTCGAGATCGCTTCGCGAGATTTTCCCTTGCTGAGCGGCATGATCGTTCTCCCGGGTGACAGACGGTTATGGCTGCGCAGCGCGCGTGCCCATGTCCGTGCAGGCTTCCACGAGCTATTTCGCCTTGGCGGCGCTAGCGGGTTCGCTGCGGATCATGCGGTCGTTGGTGGGCTGTTGGGGCTTTTTGACCGGCATGTTGTCGGGATTGGTCGCGCTCGTCGCGCCGGAGGCTGCCGTGGGTGGTTTGACCATCGGCGAGGCTGGCTGCGCGTCCTGCGACTGAGGGGGCTGTTGGCCCAGTGCGCTCACGCTGAACAACCCAATCAGCGCAATACCCACCACGCCCACCACACGCACCATGGCGTGAGTCGTACGGGAATGAGGAGCCTTCATGGCTGTCTCCGGTTCGCTGCACACGCTAGTGGCGCGCGCGAATCCCGTGCCCGGGTATGTACCCGAATTACGTACCGTTAGCTTCGTTAGCCGGTCTCCACACGATTGCGGCCAGCCTTTTTCGCGCGATAAAGCGCGTTGTCCGCGCGTTTTATCAGCGCTTCGACGTCGTGCTCGCCGGCCTCGCGCGTGACGACGCCGATGCTGACGGTGAACGGAATCGGCTTGAGGCGCCAGTCGTGCGCGAAATCCTGGCGCTCGAAGCGCAGCCGCAACTGTTCGGCGACGCGGTGCGCCTGCGCGGCATCGGCGCCTGGCAGCGCCGCGACGAATTCTTCGCCGCCCCAGCGCGCGAACAGACCGGGCTCGCCGGTGTGGCTTGCGCCGACGTTCGCGAGCACGCACAGCACTTCGTCGCCGACGTGGTGGCCGTAGTTGTCGTTGATCTCCTTGAAGCGGTCGATGTCGAGAATAAACACCGACAGCGCTGCCTGCGTGCGCTGCATGTTCTCGACGAACGCCAGGAATTCGCGGCGATTGGGCAGGCCGGTCAACGCGTCGGTGACAGCCTGCTTTTTCAGCCGATCCAGCAGTTGCGCGCGATCCGTGATGTCGCGCACGACTGCCGTGAATTCGGTGTGGCCGTCCACGTCGATTTTAGAAATCGCGATTTCAACCGGGATGATCGAACCGTCGCGATGCCGCCCGAATACGCTGTTGCTCGCGTCCATGCGCGGCGGGTTCATCGGGCGCAGTTCGGTGAGCGGCGAAGCGGCGAAGTTGTGCACATTTCGGGCATGATGCTCGCGCGCCGCTTCCGGCAACAGGGTCTCGATGCGATGGCCGAGCACCTCGTCGGCCCGGTAGCCGAACAGGTTCTCCGCCGCGCGATTGAACAGGGTGATGTTGTGCGACTGGTCGATCGTGACGATAGCGTCATAGGCCGAGTCGACCACCGCGCGATAGCGCGAGGCGCTGGTTGCGACGTTCGCGCTTGTGGCTTTTCCGGACGGGCTGTCCGCTAGCTCCGGAACGGCGTTATCGACGTGTTGATGCGGTATGCGGGGCGATTCAGTCATACGCAAACCCTACAAAAGCATTACTTGATATTCATCAGACGTTTATGCCGCATTGTGGCACAAGCCGATTTTTTGCATTTTTCGGGCCTAAAGGGCCCGTGCTGGCAACTATCTGGCCCGTTGGCACGAAAATACTTGACGTGATGTGAAATAGCGCGTAAGTTCAATCTGCTAATTGTCTTGCTGTGTCTGCTCACCATTTGCCGCTACTCGCGGCATTCGTTGACCTCTCCCGCTTGATTTTTATACGCCCTGTTCGCGGGGCGCGTGTGTTTTTATTCAGTTTTTTGAGGATTTTTTAGTGGAAACCGGTACCGTCAAATGGTTTAACGACAGCAAGGGCTTTGGCTTCATCACTCCGGACAAGGGCGGCGACGATCTGTTCGCTCACTTCTCGGAAGTGCGTGGCACGGGCTTCAAGACCCTCGCTGAAGGCCAGAAGGTCAGCTACGAAGTCAAGCGTGGTCCGAAGGGCCTCCAGGCTTCGAACATCACCCCGCTGTAAGCTGTTGCAACGCAGCCGCCCAGGGTTCGTCCCACGGGCGGCGCGAATGCCCTGTCTCATACCGTGGCAGTTGTAGGCCACGCGTATCTCGTGTGTCCCGCATTGGTGTTCACTGCGCTCGCAGACCGGACACCCTGCGGGCATGCGCGTTCGATGTTCGTCTCTGCGGATTGGCCTCAGGCGAACGCCGACGATCCGTGTCCCCGGTTGGCTCATCAAGAGCACGAATTGCCCTGTGCGTTGGCACATTGCTTGTCGCGGTGTCGGATCGCCTGACTCTGGCGCGCTGAGGGCCACGTCGTTCCCCGTTCCCGACTGTATCTGCTGATCATGCCGGCCTCACGGTCGCAAGCGGTGCATCAGGATCTGGCCGATGGCGTTTGTTCGGGGTCACTATCTGCGCTGCGCGTGAGCGCGGCATTGTGTATTTCAGGAGGATTGGATTTGGCGAAGGAAGAATTGCTTGAACTCGACGGCGTCGTCGACGAAGTGCTGCCGGACAGCAAGTACCGCGTGACGCTGGAGAATGGCGTTGTTGTGAACGCGTACGCATCGGGCCGCATGCGCAAGAATCACATCCGCATTATCGCTGGCGACCGCGTGACGCTTGAGTTGTCGGTCTACGATCTGACCAAGGGCCGCATCAATTTCCGCCACAAGGATGCGAGCAGCGGAGCACCGCGCCCCGCCATGCGCCGCCGCTAAAGCGCCCGGCAGGATTGTTCACGGGTGCGCTCGAGCGCGCCACTTCAGTGCCGCTGCGCGCCGCGCACCGTGACCGTCCGCTAGCTGTCCCACAATGTCCAGCCGTGAGCCGCGTCTGGCCGATGGCGCGCATTGTGTGCAGGATCGTTCGTCCGTGAGCACCACGGGCGGACTGTTTTGCTCCTCCCGCCTGTACTTCGTTGCATCCCGTTTCCCCCATCTCCTCGCTTGCGGTGTAGTCCACCGAGCGCAGCCATCTATCCGGTCAAATCCGGTCACGCGCGAACCTTCGCTGGAAAGCATTCGAGCAGCCAGTCGATAAACACGCGCAGACGATGCGTCACGTAGCGATTCTGCGGGTACACCACATGAAACGGATACGAGGGCGGTCGCCACTTCTTCAAAATCTCCACGAGTGACCCGTCCTGAAGCGCCGCATTGGCCGCGTGCGCAAAAGTTTGCACAATGCCGAGTCCGGCGATGCAGGCGGCCAGGTGCGCATTGCTTTCGTTGATGCCGATGCGGTGTTCGATCCTGAATTCGGTTTGCTCGCCCTTGTGCTCGAATCGCAGGGGCATGGCCCTGCCGGTCTGGGTCGAGATGTAGCCGATCAAGCGGTGGCCATTGCGAAGCTCCTCCGGGTAGGCGGGCACACCGTATTGCTTCAGGTACCCGGGCGCGGCGCAGGTCACCATCAGCGCCTCGCCGATGCTGCGCGCGACGAGCGATGAATTGTCCAGTGGACCACCGCGAATGACGCAATCGACGTTGTCGCCGATCAGATCGACCGCGCGGTCGGCGACCCCCAGATCGATACGAATGTCCGGATAGCGGGCCATGAAATCCGGCAGCAGGGGAATCAGCACCTCGCGCGCGGTCAGGCCGCCGACGTCGACGCGGAGATTGCCGCGCGGTTTGCTTTGCGCCGCGCTAAACGACGAATCGATATCTTCAAGATCCCGCAACACGCGCGTAGCCTTTGCGTAGTAATCCTGACCTTCTGGCGTCACTGTGACTCTGCGCGT
>NZ_DASZJJ010000063.1:0-26356 GCF_035948235.1 Paraburkholderia sp.
CCGCCTCGCCGTGTGCGAGGCGGTTTTTTTTCGTCGATGCGATTTGCACTTTGCTGCAGCCTTCGCGCTGCGTAATGCGGCGCAAGATGCGCGCCTTCTCGCTGTCACGCGGCGCTGCTATTTTCGCGGCAGTCTTTACCGCGAGGTATGCCCATGGAGTCCACGAGCGCCGTTCGTCCCGGGTCCGATGCGAGGTCTGCTGCAAAAACCGCCGTGCGCCGCGAGCCCGACGTGCGCGCGAATCTCGTGCTCACTGGCGTGGCCGGGCTGGCGCTCGCGTATCAACTTTTTGGCTTGCCTTTGCTGCTGCGCGCAACCGATGGTGCCTCGTTCGCGCTGCTGGTTTCGCTGCTGCCCGTCGTGCTCATCACGCCGATTCACTGGGGTTTGATCCACGAAGGCATTCACGGGCAGTTGTTGCGCTCGCGCCGCGCCAATGAAACCGTCGCGCGGCTGCTGGCGATTGCGCTTGCGATGCCGTTCGACGCAGTACGTTTCGGACACCTGATGCATCACCGCTTCACGCGCGAGGCGTTCGATCGACCCGATGTCGACGACGCGCGCGCTCCGCGCTGGCTGCGCCGTATCGGCTGGTATGCGCGTCTGCTGGGTGGTTTGTATGTGGCGGAACTGCTTGCGCCGCTGCTCGCTTTTATGCCGCTGCGCCTCGCGCAAGCCGTGATCGAGCGCGGTGTGGACGCGCATGGTGCCGAAGGCCAGCAGGTGCAGCGGCTTTTCTCGAAGCATGTGCAAGACCCC
The DNA here is from genome assembly GCF_035948235.1 of Paraburkholderia sp. Taxonomy (GTDB): domain Bacteria; phylum Pseudomonadota; class Gammaproteobacteria; order Burkholderiales; family Burkholderiaceae; genus Paraburkholderia. Next base: position 760 of record NZ_DASZJJ010000063.1, read on the forward strand.
GCGAACCGCCGCCACGCGCGGCGCGACTGGCTCTGCTCGATCGTGCTGTATGCGTTCGCGTTCGCGCTTTATGGCAAGGCGTGGCCGGTGCTGCTGCTGGCGATGTATCTGCGTGGCCTCTGGCTGTCGCTGGCGGATAACCTGCCGCATTACGGTGTCGCGATGGACGAGCCGGGGCGTGCGCGCGACTTTCGCGTGTCGCACGGTCTGGGGTTGCTGCTGATGAATCACCATCTGCATCGGCAGCATCATCTGCATCCGACCTTGCCGTGGGTAGCGCTGCCCGCGCTCGTGGAAACGGCGGACGGCGCAACGCCGCCGCCCAGGCGCGAAGCCTATTGGCGAGCCGCTTTGCGACAATTTCGGGGATTGCAGCCGGGCGTGGGCGTGCGTTGAATGCAGCGGTAGGCGCGCGCCCTTGCGGGCGCGTTGTGACATGACTTGCGACGAAGCCGGAAAGGCCCGGGCGTTACATCAGCGCAGGCAAGGTCTCCACGAGCGCAACGGCCGCGAGCGCCCCAATGATGGCCCCGACGATGCGTAGCGAGTTATGTCTGAATTCGGTTGCACAGGGCACGGCGCCGAGAAAGAGTGCGCCAGCGAGGGCCATCGGGATGATCATCACGAAGTCGCCGATCGTGAAATAACCTGACATGCTCGTCTCCTTGTATTTGGGGGCCGACGAGACTGCTTTTGCCGCTATCGCGTCACGCGCGGCGCTGCGGCTTCGGCCTTCAATCGAGTATAGGTGAGGCTTTCACACATGGCGGCGCGTATGTTTGTGTCTCTGTGCGCCGCCGCCTCACCTCCAGGTTACGAACACCTTTCGATGGCAATGCCGCTTAGGCACACGCTTACGCCGCGCCAGCCCGCTCGCGCGAGCGCAGCATGCGCGCGCCAAGCAGCCCCAGCACGAGCAGCACCGTCACCAGACCGGCCACGCCGCCCCAGCCCCAGGCGGCCCAGAAATGCCCGCCGACCGAGCCCATGATGCTCGAACCCAGGTAATAGCTCAGCAAATAGAGTGCCGCGGCCTGGCCCTTCGCTTCGCGCGCCAGACGCCCGACCCAGCCACTCGCCACCGAATGGCCTGCGAAGAAGCCGATGGTGAGGCACGCGATACCCGCCGCGATCGCGCCAAGCGGCGCGAACATCGTCAGCACTACGCCCACGAGCATCAGCGTGAGGCTGCCGAGCAGCACGCGCCCGCGCCCGAAGGTATCGGCCATGCGCCCCGACCACGGCGAGGCCACCACGCCGGTCAGGTACACCAGAAAGATTGCGCCGATGGCCGCCTGGCTCATGCTGTACGGCGGCGCGATCAGCCGGTAGCCGATGTAGTTGTAGAGCGTCACGAAGCTGCCCATCAGCACGAAGCCGAGCGAAAACAGCACGGGCAGACCCGGGCGCGCGAGATGGCGCAGCAGCGCAGCGCGATGATGCGCGAAGCCCAGACCGCTCCTGGGCACGAAATGGCGCGAGGGCGGCAGGAGCGCGCGAAACGCGAGCATCGACGCCAGCCCAAGCACGCCGATCACCGCGACGGCCACGCGCCAGCCGAACAGATCGGTGCAGATGCCGGTGATGACGCGCCCGGCCATGCCGCCGATGGCGGTGCCGCCCACATACAGGCCCATCGACAGGCCGAGGCCGTCGGGGTGCATCTCTTCGGCGAGCCACGCCATCGCGACGGCCGGCACGCCGCCCAGCGCGATGCCTTCGAGCGTGCGCAGCACGAGCAGCGTGTGCCAGTGGGGCACGAACGCGACCGCGAGCGTAAGCAGCGAGGACGCCGTGAGCGAGGCGGTCATCATCGTGCGGCGGCTCCAGCCTTCGGAGACGAAACCCGCCACGAAGATCGCGCAGGCCAGCGCCGCCGTGCTGAAGGACAGCGAGAGACTGCTTTGCGCGGGACTGACACCGAAGGTCTGCGAGAACGCGGGCAATAGCGGCTGCACGCAATACAGCAGCGAAAATGTGGCATAGCCCGCAAACAGCAGCGCCAGACTTGCGCGCCAGAAGGGGCGCGTACCGCGCTCGATATAGGGAATGGCCGAAGGGGCGGCCTTGCTGCCCGCGCCCGGTGATGCACTCACGACAGGTACTCCTTACTGAAATTGCAAAGGCGCAACGATACGCCTGTTGTGCGATCCTTGCCGTCCCTGAATGCACACGATACGCCGTGCAGGGCGCGGCTTTCTCATCCGCATGGTTGTGTGCGCAACGGAACATGTCGATATCGGGGGCGAAAATGTCATTCGACATCGCGCGCCGCGCCCGGCGATGGTCACGGAAATGTCGCTGGAATGGGTTATGGTCTGCCCTTTCGCGATGACTCGTCAGCATGCTGAACTTCAGGAAGCCGGTTCACCATCTGGTACAGTCAGCCTTTTGTCGAGGCGCGCCGAAGCGGTGCTGCGTGCGGTCATGGCTGCACGCACGTTGGCTTCGTGAGAAAGTAGTGACGGAGATGAAAGCGCAAAGGCCGTGTAATGCGAGCTGTTGCGCGTGGATCGTCCCCCCTATTTTTTTACTTTGCGCGAACGGCCAAAAAGGCAACAATGCGTAAACCGGTTTAGCACGCGCGTGCGCTTACGCGGGTATCGGCGAACAGAGGCAACCGCAAGGACCCCTTTACCAAGCCGATGCAATGAGCGCGCGAACGAGCGGCCGGCGCAGGTTGAATGTGCGCGCAACCTCGTGTGCGCGCAGGTTTTTGTCAGCACACTGACCGGTGTTTCTTGCGAAGAAGCCGGCATTGGGAACGGGGAAACATCATGCAAATCGGTTCTATTGTCCGCACAGTTCATATCGCCGTGCCTCATGGCGCGCGCGGCATCGTGATGCGTATTCTCGGCGACATGGCCATGGTTACCTGGTACATCGGCGAGCCCGGCGCGTCGCGACAGCTCAATACCGAGCCCTTTTTTCTGGAAGATTTGATCGATACGGGCGAGCAGGTCATGCCCGCCGGCGCGAAAGTTCACTGATCGTCATCCGTAGGCACTGAGCGGCCACTCACGTCGCTCCGACCCCGGCGCGCATCCATCGCGCCGCTCCATCCCCGCAGCGCACAGCGGCGCGGCGTGTGCGATCCGCACGCCGCGTTCGGCCACATCCAGGCCGACCCAGCCGCGTCGAGCCGCATCCAGCAAGGCCTCGCGCGCGCAACTCGCCGCCGCCGCCCGCAAGATGCACAATGCGGGGATGAACGATCACACCTCCTCTTCTTCCGGTACGTCTGACGAATCGGGCCATTCGCCCGACGCGTCAGCGCCCTATGCGCGCCTGACACCCGAGTGCGTGCTCGATGCCGTCGACGGCGTGCTGATGCCCACAGGCAAGCGCACCGACGGACGCATGCTCGCGCTCAACAGCTACGAAAACCGCGTCTATCAGGTTGGCGTGGAGGACGAAGCGCCGCTCGTCGCCAAGTTCTATCGGCCCGAGCGCTGGAGCGACGAAGCGATTCTCGAAGAGCACGCCTTCGTGGCCGATCTGGCGGCGCGCGAAATCCCCGCCGTGCCCGCGCTGGTGCTGGAAGGCCGCTCGCTGCACGAGCACGAGGGTTTTCGTTTCGCGTTGTTCGAGCGGCGCGGCGGCCGCGCGCCCGATCTCGACCGCAGCGAGACGCTTGAGTGGCTGGGCCGCTTTATCGGCCGCATTCATGCGGTGGGCGCCGCGCAACCGTATCGCGCGCGTCCTTCGATCGACATTCAAAGCTATGGCTACGAGCCGCGCGCGTATCTGCTCGAACACGACTTCGTGCCCGCCAATGTGCGCGACGCGTGGCAGACCGCCGTGGGCCTCGCGCTGCAAGGCGTGGAAGCGGCCTTCGAGCGCGCGGGCGATGTGCGCCAGTTGCGTCTGCACGGCGACTGCCACCCAAGCAACGTGCTCTGGACCGACGCGGGCCCGCATTTCGTCGACTTCGACGACAGCCGCATGGGCCCAGCGATTCAGGATCTATGGCTACTGTTGCCGGGCGATCGCGCCGACGCCTCGCGCGCGCTCGCGGATCTGCTGGCCGGTTATGAGGACTTCTGCGAATTCGATCAGCGCGAACTGCATCTGATCGAAGCGCTGCGCACGCTGCGTCTGATCCATTACTCCGCGTGGCTCGCGCGGCGCTGGCACGACCCGGCGTTCCCCGCTGCGTTTCCGTGGTTCAACACGCAGCGGTACTGGGAAGAGCGCATTCTCGAACTGCGCGAGCAGATTGGCGCGATGCAGGAAGGGCCGCTCTGGCCGGTTTGAATCGGCAGTCTCGCCGCCTTGCTGCCGATTACTGATCGCGCACGCCTTGCGCGCTCACGCCCGAAGCCGTCTTGGCCTCAGGCTTGACGATCAGTTGCGCGCGCAGGTCGCGCGCCATGGTCTCGAACGCGGGCCGCATCTGCGCGAAATCGGCGGCGCTGCACACGTCGCTCGGAAAATGCGTGCGGCCCGTGCGCGTCACGCGGAGCACGTTCGCGCCAGCATCCATCACATAGTCCGACTGAAAGTCGATAAACGCGTTGCCCGCGTGCTGGGGCGCGGGCATGTCGAGCACGCGCAGGCCGGGCGGCAGCGCAATGCGCGCTCGCTCGGTCACTTCCATGTTGCGGCACACGAAGGGCTGCGTGCGGCGCGGCTCGCCCAGCCAGTAGCGCAGGCTCGCGTCCAGGCCCCCCACGAGGCTCGTGAGCGTTGGCACAGGCGTAGTCATCTCCGGATCGACGAAGCCGTCCAGCGTGCCCGTGAGCGTCACCACGAGCGGCCCCGCAGTGGCGTCGAGCGGGCTGGAAGCGAGCGTGGCCGAGCCGCGCAGATTCGCATTGCGCAACTCCCATTGCATCGATTCCTCGCGCTGCGCGGGCGTTTGCAGGCGTAGCACGCTGCGAGTCTGTTCGGCGGCCCACCCGGCGGATTCGAGCCGATAGACGAAGCGCGCCGATCCATCGGGCGCGACCGTGATGTCGAGATCGCTGTCGCGCGTCGTGTTGGCGGTGGCGGGTGTGCGCAGCAGCGTGCCGTCGCCCGCGAGCACGGTTTCGCGATTCATGTCGGTCGAGGGCAGAAAGCCGAATTCGACGTTATTCGCCGTGGAATCCGCGAACATCTGCAGATCGGGCAGCCAGGTAATGACGTGATTGATCACGCCGAAGCCGGGCACCGCGGGCAGCGTGTAGACCGTGCCGCTATTCAGGAGCGCGGGCACGTTGCGCACGCTCACGGCGTCGAGCAGCGCGCCGTAGAGCGCGACGTGGTCCTTGCAGTCGCCATAGCGGTTCGCGAGCACGTCGGTGACGCGATGCGGCACGATCTCGCCGCGCCCCACGTTGATCGCCACATAGCGGATATTGCGGCGCACCCAGTCGTAGAGCGTCTGCGCTTTCGCGCGCGACGTGGCGTCGTGCGCGGTGAGCGATTGCGCGAGCTGGACCACGGCGGCGTCGTGTGCGCTCGCGTCGATGGAAGCATCGCGATAGACCTTCGCGAACGCACTGTAATCGGGAAACGTGGAGACCATCAGCCGGTCTCCGTAACTTACATAGGAAACCGAACCATATTCGAGGCGATTGAAGTTCGTCTTGTCGTAGCGATATTCGTAGCGCGTGCGGCCGTTCGCCTCCACGGGTTTAAGCGCCGTGAAGCCGCGCGCGTCGGCGTGTAGCGCCACGCTCGCAGGCAGATCGTAGATCACGCGGAAGTTGTGCGTGGGCGCCATGTCGGGCGGCGTGAAGTCGCTGAACCAGCCGGGCACGAGCGGCACGCGCTGGGTCTTGCGCCAGGTGAGATGCACGCGTGCGCCGGGTTCGACGGCGGGGAATACGATCACCTTGTCCTGCACGTCCTGGAACATCGGCGCGTCGAACGAGCGCACTTCCTGTACGTCGCGGATCTGCTCCGGCCGCACGTCGTGGCGCCCGCCCTGGGCGTCCTCGGTCCACGCTTCGAGGATATCGACATGCGCCATCTCGCGGTTGAACCACACGTAGTACTGACCCGCGCGCGCAATGCCGGCTTCGGTGTTCACGCGCAGCGTGAGCTTGTCGAGCTTGGTGTAGGAGCCGTCCGCGTTGACGGTGAAGGTCTGCGTTTCCGCTTCGTTCGTATAAGGCGCCTGGCCGGCGGTCGATAGCGAGGAAACCGGTTCGCCGCTGGCATGAGCGCCGAAGCCGATAGCCGTGCCGAAGAGGGCAATGCAAAGAACGAGGACGTGGCGCATGGCGGCGTTCCGTTGGCGGCGCGGCGGTTATTGGAGACGGCGAAAGAGGAGGTCTGGCGCAACCCTCCTACTTAAAAGTCACGTTATTCGCTTGTCAAGCGCGTCTTCCGCACAGGCGTGCGGAACGCCTCACGGCAAGCGAGTATGGCCATTCGGGCAGTCACGCCTCATCGGATTCTGACAGTCGCCTTTCTGCTATGTAATAATAACCATTCTCAATTGTAAGCTGGGCGCATGCTCTTTATGACGCCCGCCGTATCTGGAGTCATGCCTTGAACGCCCGCCTTGACGAGCCCCTGTTCGAATCCCCAAGCGCCGTTGCAGACCTCGGCAATCGTGTGGGTCAGCCGCTCGATGCCGCCGATCTCGCCGCGCGCCTAAAGCGCTCGCGCCGTGCCAGCTTCATCAAGTGGCTGCGCAAGGTGCATGGCTGGGTGGGCTTGTGGGGCGCGGTGCTGGGCTTGCTGTTCGGCGTAACTGGTTTCCTGCTCAACCATCGCGCCGGGCCGATGAAAATTTCCTCGGGCGAGGCGCAGGTCAAGGAGATGCAGGTCGCGCTGCCGGCCGATCATCCTGAAACGCCCCAGGCGCTCGCACACTGGCTGCAGCGCACGCTCGCATTCGACGGCAAGCCCGGCAGGATTCGGCGCGAGAAGGCGCATCCGGTGGCGTGGGGCGATCGCAGCGTGGTGCAGCCCGAATCGTGGCAATTCGCGCTGATGGGGCCGCGCGAGAGCGTCGCGGTCGAATACTGGGTGGGCAATAACACGGTGTCGGTGAAGCGTACGCAGAGCGCTTTTTTTGCCACGCTCAACAATCTTCACCGCGGCGTGGGCATGGGCATCGGCTGGGTGTTGCTGATGGACACCATCGCGGGCAGTCTCATTCTGCTGTCGCTGACTGGCGTGCTGCTGTGGACCGAACTCAACCGTAAAAAGACCGTGGGCGTGGTGCTGGTGGTCGGATCGGTCGCGGCGGCATTTGCCATCGGCCTGCTTTAACGCATTTTTCTCGCAGCAATCTCCTCCTGGCAGGGCGTTCTCTTCGCTCTCCTGCATGCCTGTATGAGGCCGCCGACGATGCGGTGCAGCACGCTCAAACCGTCGCGCCGGCCTCATATGCATCGCTATCTCATATTGCCAAGTGCCCGGTTGTCGCACTAACGTTCGGGCGTGCCGGATTTCCGGCACGTAAGTGCTTCGTGCAGCAGCGCGCCCCCTTTCGTGCGAAACGGCCAACCTGGCCGGTCTCCATAACAAACCGCGCGCCTGCACGTGATGACGAACATACGCTTCCCAGGGAGACCGACCAATGAGCAGCGTTGCGGATTCGACGCGCGGAGTAGCCGCGCCCTTCTTCTCCAAGGAGGCCACCATTGCGCCTCCTGGCTTTTCACGCTGGATGGTGCCGCCCGCCGCGCTCGCGGTGCATCTGTGCATCGGCCAGGCTTATGCCTTCTCGGTGTTCAACTCGCCGCTCACGAAAGTGATCGGCATCACGCAGTCGTCGGCTGACGACTGGACGCTCACGTCGCTCGGCTGGATTTTCTCGCTGGCGATCGTGTTTCTGGGCCTTTCGGCAGCGTTCGGCGGCAAGTGGCTCGAACGCGTCGGCCCGCGCCGCACCATGTTCACGGCAGCTTGCTGCTTTGGCGGCGGCTTTCTCGTCTCCGCGCTCGGCGTCTATCTGCATCAGATTGCGCTGCTGTATCTGGGCTATGGCGTGATCGGCGGCATCGGGCTGGGCCTGGGCTATGTCTCGCCGGTTTCGACGCTGATCCGCTGGTTCCCGGACCGTCGCGGTCTGGCCGCGGGTCTGGCGATCATGGGCTTTGGCGGCGGCGCGATGATCGCGGCACCGCTGTCCGTGATGCTGATGAAGCACTTCGCCAGCGACACCAGCGTGGGCGTGGCACAGACCTTCGTGGTGCTGGGCGTGGCGTACTTCATCTCGATGACGATTGGCTCGATCGCGATTCGAGTGCCCGCGAAGGACTGGAAGCCCGCAGGCTGGACGCCGCCCGCGACGACGGGCAAGCTGGTTTCGCGCTCGCACGTGCATATCGACCAGGCGCTCAAGACGCCGCAGTTCTACCTGATCTGGCTGGTGCTGTTCCTCAACGTCACGGCGGGTATCGGCATTCTCGGCCAGGCCTCGGTGATGATCCAGGAGAGCTTCAAGAACACCGTCACCGCAGGCGCGGCGGCGGGTTTCGTCGGCCTGCTTTCGCTCTTCAACATGGGCGGGCGTTTCGTGTGGGCGTCGGCGTCCGACTGGGTCGGTCGCAAGAACACCTACTTCATCTTCTTCGTGTTTGGCGCGGTGCTTTACTACGCGGTGCCGCAGTTCGCGCAGAGCGGCAACATCGTGCTGTTCGTGCTGGCCTACTGCCTGATCCTGTCGATGTATGGCGGCGGCTTTTCGACCGTGCCCGCGTATCTCGCGGACATGTTCGGCACGGCTTTCGTCGGCGGCATTCATGGCCGTCTGCTGACCGCTTGGGCGGCGGCGGGCGTCGCGGGCCCGGTGCTGGTGAACTACGTGCGCGCCTATCAGGTCGCGCACGGCGTGGCCAAGGCCGATGCCTACACGATGACCGTCCACATCATGGCTTCGCTGCTGGTGGTGGGTTTCATCTGCAACCTTCTGGTGCGCCGCGTGCATGAGAAGCATCACATGAGCGACGCGCAACTCGCGGCCGCTGGCAAATAAGGAGCGCACGATCATGACTAACGCAAGCAACGCGGCCGCGCCGAAGCAGTCGAACAAGGCGCTGATGGCGGTTTTCTGGCTCTACGTGGTGGTGCCGCTCGTGTGGGGCGTGACGAACACGCTCGCGCAGGCCATGAAGCTGTTTGGCTGATGCGGTAAAAACAGCGCTGAAGCAGGCGCTATAAAGCGCGCCGATGCCTACCGCGCGCATTCGACGGGCCGCTGGCGTAAAAGCCGCGGCCCGTTTTTCATGGGCGCGCTTGTACATGTTTGTACATCTTCACGGCGACACAGCGCCGCCCCGGCGTAGCATCGAACCCGGCATCAAACCCTGACGACACGCCAACCGACGGAGCGCGGCGATGGTGCGGCTCATGATGATCCTGCTGGGCGTCGATTACCTGCGTGCGCGCTGGCGCGGCGTGCTGCTCGCGGGCGCGTTGAGCGCGCTGATCGGCGCGGCGCTTTTCATCGATGCGCTGGACGGCGTGCTGTATTTCCACATCGCGCCGTTCGCGTGGCTGCTGCTGATCGAGGGCCTGGGCACGCTTGCCGTCGCCTGGACCGGCATGGGCGGCCAGCGCACGCTGCGCTACGCAAAGGGGCTGGCGTTCTGCCTGTCCGCCGCGCTCGTGCTGTCGGGCTTCCGGCAGGGGGCGTTCATCCTGTCGATGGTGTTCGCCACGCTTTTTCTCGCCGATGGCCTGTTGCAGATCGCCTCCGCGTGGGTCGTGCGCTACCGCACCTGGAAGTTCGCGGTGGCGGGCGGCGTGCTCGAAATCGCTATCGCCGTGTTTCTCTATCAGCCGTATCCGACGCACTACAAAGGCACCGTGCCGTATTGCCTGGGCCTCGTGCTGATCTTCGCGGGCTGGAATCTGCTGCTGCTCGCGCTGCGCGCGCGGCGTCTGGGCGTGAATCCGGCGGCGGCGCAAAGCGGCACGGCGGCGCTTGCGGCCAGTGCGGCGGGCGTGACCGGCAGCATCGGCGCGAAGCTCGCGCAGACCGTGTTCGACGGGCCGCCCGAGGATCACGAAAGCGCGCTCACGGTGCATGTCTGGACGCCGGTGGGCACCTCGAAAAGCGAGGCGCGGCGCCAGCCGCTGATCGACCGCTATATCGCGGCGGTGGATCGCAACGGCGTGATTTCGACGGGACACGCGGCGCTGGAATCGCCCGAGGCGGTTTATATCAGCCTCTATCCGGCCGTGGAGATCGACCGCTCGCCGGAAGATTTTTCGCGCCTTTTGCGCGCTACGCAGGAGAACGACGTGCCAGGCCTGTTCCAGCCCGACTACGCAACCGAGTCGAAGGCGTGGTGTCCGTCTACGCGCCAGGTGCGCATCCGCAACTACGATCCGCAACGCCTCGCGCGCTTCTGGCAGCACTATCGCGCCGATACGACCTACAACCTCACGCACCGCAACTGTTCGAGCACGGTCTCGCACGCGCTGGAGGCGGCCCTGGAAGGCGCGACGCCGCGCGTGTGGGGTGGCGGGTGGCTCGCGTTCGCGCGCATGCTGGCAACGCCGGAATTGTGGGTGGCGGCGCAGTTGCGCAAGCGTGGCCAGACGATGGCGTGGACGCCGGGGCTCACGCTCGATTACGCGCGCGCCCTGAGCATGCTGGCGGACCCGCGCCCTTCGGGCTGGACGCGCGCGTGGCGGCTGGCGCGCACGCGCTTCGCGCGGTTTTTCAGAGCGCGCCGCACGCGTCAGCTTTGAGGCATCGACGCTTCAAAAGTCACTTGAAAAGTCGCTTCAAACGCCACTTCAAACGTCACAGCTAGAGCCGACGCTCGCGGCCTGCTCGCGCGCGGCCTTCGCGCCTTCGACCTTGAGGATGGTCGGCAGCGACACGCCGTTCTTCGCCGCCGTGACTTCCGCGAGAATCGACACGGCGATCTCCGGCGGCGTGCGGCTGCCGATGTAGATGCCCACCGGCCCATGCAGGCGCGCCAGTTCCGCATCGCTCAGATCGAATTCCTTGAGCCGCTCGCGCCGCGCCTGATTGTTGCGCCGGGAACCGAGCGCGCCCACGTAAAACGCGCGCGTCTTGAGCGCTTCCATCAGCGCGAGATCGTCGAGCTTGGGGTCGTGCGTGAGCGCGATGACGGCGCAGCGCTCGTCGAGCTTCATGTCGAGCACGGTGTCGTCCGGCATGGTGCGCACGAGCGCGGTGCCGGGCACGTCCCAGGTATCGGTGTATTCCTCGCGCGGATCGCACACCGTCACCTGGTAATCGAGCCCCACCGCGATCTGGCAGAGATAACGCGAAAGCTGCCCCGCGCCGATCACCAGCATGCGATAACGCGGGCCGTGGATTGTGAGCAGACGCTCGCCGTCGAAGTCCACGCCGTCGGTGGCGCTGGCGGGGCCGAGCGTGGTGCGGCCAGTGGCGACGTCGAGCGTGCGCGCGACCAGCTGGCCGCGCTCGACCGTCTCCAGCAGCGTGCGGATGCCGGAGGCTTCAGCGAGCGGCTCCAGCACGAGCTGGATCGTGCCGCCACAGGGCAGGCCAAAGCGATGCGCCTCTTCCGCCGTGATGCCGTACTTCACAGCCTCGGGCTTGACGATGTGGATGCCTTCGCGGCGCACGCGGTCGATCAGATCGTCTTCGATACAGCCGCCCGACACCGAGCCCACCACGAGGCCATCGTCGCGCACGACGAGCATCGCCCCTTCCGGACGCGGCGACGAGCCCCACGTCTTCACCACCGTCACCAGCAGGGCGCGGTGGCCTTCCTCGAGCCAGCGTACGCTGGATTTCAGGACTTCGAGATCCACGCTGTCCATGATCGTTTCCTCTTTTGCGGTTCTTCGCCGCCGTCGGCATTGCTGCCTTCGGCGGCTTGTGTGTCTGATTGTGTGTCTGTTTCGTTCTGCGGCGCTTCGGCCTGCGCTGCGCCGCTATCGTCTTGCGTGCCCGCGCCAAGCTGCTCGCCGAAGCGTTTGAAGAATTCGGCGGCGATCTTGCGCGCCGCGCCGTCCACGAGCCGCGAGCCAATCTGCGCGAGCTTGCCGCCCACCTGGGCGCTGGCGGTGTAACTGAGCGTGGTCTCGTTTTCGCCCGCTGGTTCGAGCGTCACGCGTGCGTCGCCCTTGCCGAATCCCGCCGCGCCGCCCTGGCCCTCGAACTGGATCGTGTAGCTGCGCGGCGCGTCGATATCGGCGAGCTGCATGCGGCCCTTGAAACGCGCCTTCACGGGACCGACGGCGGCGGTCAGCGCGACAGCATAAGTGTTTTCGCCGTCGGCTTCGATGCTCTCGCAGCCTGGAATACACACCTTAAGGATCGCCGTATCGTTGAGCGCTGCCCATGCGCGCTCCTGCGGCACCGGCAGCGTATGGCTTTCGGTTAGCTCCATCGTATCGCTCCTTGCGTTGTCGGGTCGCTCGCGGCTGCAGCAAAGCCCGCTCGCGAAGGCGCGCGTTCCGGAGGCGCTTCCCGAAGCGCGCGCCCGAATGCTTCGAGGCTTTCCAGGTTGTGAACGGGGTAATGGGCGTCGACGTGCGGCAACATCGCCTGCACGCCGCGCGCCTTGGGCGTGAAGCCGCCATAGCGCAGCAGCGGATTGAGCCACACCACGCGATGCGCGAAGCGATGCAGGCGCGCCATTTCGCAGGCGAGCGCACCGCCTGGATCGTGGTCGAGGCCGTCGGTGACGAGCAGCACCGTGGCGCGGCCGCCAAGCACGCGGCGCGCCCAGCGCCGGTTGAACTGCGCCAGCGTTTCGCCGATGCGCGTGCCGCCCGACCAGTCCGCCACCTGCATCGAAAGCTGCGCGAGCGCGACGTCCGGATCGCGCTCGCGCAGCGCGCGCGTGGCGTGCGTGAGGCGCGTGCCGAACAGGAACACCTGCAGGCGCTCGCGCGACTGCAGCAGCGCGTGGCAGAAGTAGAGCACCGCGCGCGAATAACTGCTCATCGACCCGGAGATGTCGAGCAGCAGCACGAGCGGCAATTTGCGCTCGACGTGCGCCCGATACTTCCAGACGGCCCATTCGCCGCCCGCGCGCACGGCCTGGCGCGCGCTAGCGCGCAGGTCCGCGTGATTGCCGTGAGAGGCGGCTTTCAGGCGGCGCGTGCGCTCGGTCGCGAGCGGCAGGCGGCGCGCGCGGATCAGGTGACGCAGCGTGCGCCATTCGTCGGCGGACAGTGTGTCGAAATCTCGCTGACGCAGGCGTTCTTCGGCGCTGAAAGTCGCGTGCGCGCGCAACGAGTGCTCCTCGCTGCTGGCGGGTGGCTTCGCGCCCGTGCGCGTGGCGGGACGCGCCGCGAGCGCGTCGGCGAGGCGGTTATTGCGGCGCGGCGGCGGCAGGCCGCCTTGCACCTTCGGCAGCAGCAGCGCGCGCAGCTTGTTTTCCCAGTCCGGATCGCGCCAGAACAGCGCGAACGCCGCGTCGAACAGTTCGCGCTCGTCAGGGGCGGCGGTGAGCACGGCGGCCAGTGCCGCGTGTACGTCGTCGCGGCGGCCCAGATCGATATGGCCCAGCGCTTCGAGCGCATCGACGGCGCGTGCGCTTGCCATCGGCAGGCCCGCGCCGCGCAGCACGCGCACGAAATGCACGACGTTGCGTGCGAGCATGGGCGGCGGCGGGTTTTCGTCGGCGTGAGCTGACTGGGTGGGCATCGGCTTCATTGCGCAAGTGCGAGCGTGCCGGCGATCCGCTGCGCGTCGAGTTGCGCGAGATCGTCCTGATACTTAAGCAGCACGCCCAGCGTGTCCTGCACCGACTGCGGATCGAGTTCCGTGACCGCGAGCGCTGAAAGCGCACGGCACCAGTCGATGGTTTCGGCAATGCCTGGCGCCTTGAAGAGATCCATCGTGCGCAGCTGATGCACGAACGCCACGGCGCGGCGCTGCAATTCGCGGCTGGTCTGCGGCGCGCGCGCGGCGACGATCGCCAGTTCACGCTCGCGCTCCGGATAGCCGAGCCACTGATACAGGCAGCGCCGCTTGAGCGCGTCGTGCACTTCGCGCGTGCGGTTGGAGGTGACGATCACGAGCGGCGGCACGCGCGCGCAAACCGTGCCGTATTCGGGAATCGATACCTGGAAGTCCGAAAGAAGTTCGAGCAGGAAGGCTTCGAAGGGTTCGTCGGCGCGGTCGATTTCGTCGATCAGCAATACACGGCGTGCGTCGGGCTGATTCGGGTCGGCTTCAAGCGCCTGTAGCAGCGGGCGCTTGAGCAGGAATTCATCGCGATAGAGCGTGTCGCTGCGCGGCTTTTCGCCTGCGGCTTCCGCGAGACGCAGCGCCATGATCTGGCGCGGATAGTCCCATTCGTAGAGCGCACTGGCCGTATCGAGTCCTTCGTAGCATTGCAGCCGCAGCAGCGTCGTGCCGCACAGCGCGGCGGCCGCTTTCGCAAGCTCGGTCTTGCCCACGCCCGGTTCGCCTTCGAGAAAGAGCGGGCGCTCCATCTTCAGCGCAAGAAAGAGGGCGGTGGCCAGTTCGCGGCTCGCGAAATAGCGGTGCGCTTCGAGTTGCGCGAGCGTGTCGTCGATGGTGGCGGGGAGCATGGCGGGCCTGTTCTGTGCAAACGTCGCGTGGCAATACCGCTGCCCACGCCGCGCCTGAGATCGCATCGATCCGGCGAGCGCGGGCAGCGTGAGCGCGCGTCCCTAGCCGAGCGCCTTCGCCACCGCCCGCGCGGCCAGCACGGGGATCAGATGCGCGCGATAGTCGGCGCTCGCATGCAGGTCGGTGTTGAGGTCGTCGGGTGCGATCTTGACCGCACGAGCGGCGGCGGGCGTGAAGTCCGCTTTCAACGCGTCCTCCAGCGCCGTCGCGCGGAACACCGAGGACGCCGCACCCGTCACCGCCACCCGCACCGATCCATCCGCAAACCGCGCAACGAACACGCCCGTCAACGCAACATGCGAAGCCGGATTGCGAAACTTTTCGTACGCCGAACGTTCTGGCACGGGGAACTCGACGGCCACGATCAGCTCGTCGGGTTCGAGCGCCGTTTCGTACATGCCCAGAAAGAAGTTGTCGGCGGCGATGCGGCGGCGGTCCGTCACGACCGTCGCGTTCAGGCCCAGCACGGCGGCGGGATAGTCAGCGGCGGGGTCGTCGTTGGCGAGCGAGCCACCCAGCGTGCCGAGCGCGCGCACCTGGCGGTCGCCAATATGCGCCGCAAGCTGCGCGAGGCCCGGCAAGGTGGCGATGATCTGCGCGTTCGCGGCCACGTCGGCATGGCAGACCGCCGCGCCCACTTTCACCACGTTGCCGCTCACCTCGATCGTCTTGAGCCCGGGAATGCGCGTGACGTCCACGAGCGTGGACGGCTGCGCGAGCCGCAACTTCATCGCCGCGAGCAGGCTTTGGCCGCCCGCGAGATATTTCGCTTCGGCGTCGGCGGCGAGCGTTTTCACGGCGCCTTGCGCGTCGTTGGCGCGCTGGTAGTCGAATGAATACATGGTGCGCCTCCGCTCAAGGTTGATTTGAAGACTGCGCGGCCTGCATTGCCTGCCAGACGCGATGCGGCGTAGCCGGCATCTGCATGTCTTTCACGCCAAGCGGCGCCAGTGCATCCAGGATCGCGTTGATGACGGCAGGCGGCGAGCCGATTGCGCCCGCCTCGCCGCAGCCCTTCACACCGAGCGGATTGTGCGTGCAAGGCGTGCCTTTCGCGGTTTCGACCGTAAACGAAGGCACATCGGACGCATGCGGCATCGCGTAGTCCATGTACGAGCCGGAGAGCAACTGGCCGCTCTCGTTGTCGTAGACGCAGCGCTCCAGCATCGCCTGTCCGATGCCCTGGCCGAGCCCGCCATGCACCTGACCTTCGACGATCATCGGATTGATGACGTTGCCGAAGTCGTCCACGGCGGTGAAGCGTTCGATGCGCGTGACGCCCGTATCGGGATCGATTTCGACTTCGCAGATGTACGCGCCCGACGGATAGGTGAAATTGGTCGGATCGTAGAAGGCGCTTTCGTCCAGACCGGGTTCGAGCGTCTCCAGCGGATAGTTGTGCGGCACATAGGCCGCAAGCGAGATTTCCGCGAAGGCTTTGGTGCGGTCGGTGCCCGCCACGCGGAACACGCCGTTCGCGAACTCGATATCCTCAACGCTCGCTTCCAGCATATGCGCGGCGATCTTCTTCGCTTTGGCCTCGATCTTGTCGAGCGCCTTCATGATGGCCGAGCCGCCCACCGCAATCGAGCGCGACCCATACGTGCCCATGCCGAACGGAATGCGCGCAGTGTCGCCGTGCACGATTTCGATCTGCTCGATTGGCACGCCCAGGCGCTCGGATACCACTTGTGCGAAGGTCGTTTCGTGTCCCTGGCCGTGGCTGTGCGAGCCGGTGAAGACGGTCACGGAACCGGTCGGATTCACGCGGATTTCGCCCGCTTCAAAGAGGCCCGCGCGTGCGCCTAGTGCACCCGCGATATTCGATGGGGCGAGACCGCACGCTTCGATGTAGCACGAGTAGCCCAGGCCCCGCAGCATGCCGCGCGCTTTCGATTCGTCGCGCCGCGCGGCGAAGCCTTTGACATCGGCAAGTTCTAGCGAGCGTGCAAGGCACGCTTCGTAATCGCCGGTGTCGTAGGTGAGGCCCACGGGCGTGGCGTACGGGAAGGTGGTGATGAAGTTGCGCCGCCGCAGTTCGGCGGGATCGATGTTCAGTTCGCGCGCGGCGGTTTCCACGAGGCGCTCGACCACGTAGGTCGCTTCGGGCCGTCCCGCGCCGCGATACGCGTCGACAGGTACGGTGTTCGTGAACACGGCCTTCACCTCTGCGTAGATCGCGGGCGTGGTGTACTGGCCTGCGAGCAGCGTCGCGTAGAGAATGGTCGGCACGCTCGACGCGAAGGTCGAAAGATACGCGCCCATGTTCGCGGTGGTGTGCACGCGCATGGCGAGGAATTTGCCATCCTTGTCTAGCGCGAGTTCGGCCTTCGTTACGTGATCGCGGCCATGCGCGTCGGAAATAAAGGATTCCGAACGTTCTGCCGTCCACTTGATCGGACGGCGAATCTTCTTCGAAGCCCACGTTAGCGCCACGTCTTCGGCATAAAGAAAGATCTTCGAGCCGAAGCCGCCGCCTACGTCGGGCGCGACGATGCGCAGTTTCGTCTCCGGCAGCGCCAGCACGAACGCGGCCATGAGCAGGCGCTCGACGTGCGGGTTCTGGTTCGCCACATAGACGGTGTAGCTGTCGTCGTGCTGGGTGTAGCTAGCGTTGACTGCGCGCGGTTCGATCGCGTTTGGCACCAGCCGGTTATTGACGATATCGAGCGTGGTGACGTGCGCGGCCTGCGCGAAGGCGGCATCGGTGGCGGCCTTGTCGCCGTGGCCCCAGGTGTAGCAGGTGTTGTTCGGCACGCTGTCGTGCACGAGCGGCTGGCCGTTGTCGGCGGCGTGGGCCGTGTCGATCGAGGCGGGCAGTTCCTCATAATCGACTTCGATGAGTTCGGCGGCGTCCTTCGCTTCCTTGAGCGATTCGGCGATCACCAGTGCGACCTGGTCGCCCACGTGCAGCGCTTTCTCGTGCGCGATCACGGGATGCGGCGGCTCGTGCATGGGCGTGCCGTCGATGCTGTGGATCAGCCAGCCGCAGGGCAGGCCACCCACGTTCTCCGCCGCGAGATCCGCGCCGGTGAACACGGCCACGACGCCGGGTGCGGCCTGCGCGGCCTGGGTGTCGATGCGCTTGATGCGGGCGTGCGCGTGCGGCGAGCGCACGAACACGGCCCAGGTCTGCGCGGGCAGCACGACGTCGTCGGTGTACTGGCCTGCGCCGGTGAGAAAACGGTAGTCTTCCTTGCGCTTGATCGAGGCGCCGATCATGTGGGGCGTCGGGGAGTCGGGTGCGTTCATGGCCGTCTCCCTTTACGCCGCACCGGCGGGTTGGGCCGCCGCCGTCTGCATGCCTTCCGCCCCTGCGAGCACGGCCTTCACGATGTTGTGATAGCCCGTACAGCGACACAGATTGCCGTCGAGATTGGCGCGCACGTCGGCTTCGGTGAGGCCCGGTTTGTCGTTGGCCAGCGCCACGGCGCTCATCACCATGCCGGGCGTACAGAAGCCGCACTGCAGGCCGTGACACTCGCGAAACGCCGCCTGCATCGGATGAAGCTTGCCGTTGCTGGATTCCCCACCGCTGCTCAGGCCTTCAATCGTCGTGACGTCCATGCCTTCGCACTGCACGGCGAGCGTGTTGCACGACTTGACCGCGCGTCCATTCAGATGAACGGTGCAGGCGCCGCACTGGGCCGTGTCGCAGCCGACGTGCGTGCCGGTGAGGCGTCGCTGCTCGCGCAGGAACTGGACTAGAAGCGTGTGGGGTTCGATCTGGGCGGTCACGGGCTTGCCGTTGACCGTCAGGCTGAGACTGATCGCCATTGATGTCTCCTGTGTCGACGGGACTTGGCGCTTCGGCGCTTAGTCCCGTCCCATGCCGTTTTCGGCAGTCGGCCGGAGTTAGTGCTTCAGCGCTTACTCCGGCCCCACGCCCGTAGGGCGTCGCCTGACATAGCGCTGCGCTTTCCCCGGTTGTGGGGTATCGATGCGTTGCTGTTCAGTAATGCCTGGAATGTCTGGAGCTTTTTTGCGTACTGCGGGGGATATTGCGATAAGCCCGATCAGTAAAGCACAAATCGCCGATTGGCGCTGCGCGGGCTTTTACCCGTCTTTTCGAATAGAAAACGGCCCGCGCGGAGAACCGGGCGGGCCGTTGCAGTGCAGCGAAAACCAGCGTGTTTTACTCGTGCGGCTGGTGCGCCAGACGCGCATGACGGCGCGAGTAAAGGAAGTAAATCGCCAGTCCAATCACGAGCCAGACCACGAACGCCACCCACGTGAGCCACGCGAGGTTGAGCATCAGGAACAGGCACGACGCCACGGCGAGAACCGGCACCACGGGCACGCCCGGGCAGCGGAACGCGCGCGGCAGATCCGGGTGCGTCTTGCGCAGCACGAGCACGGCGATCGACACCATCGAGAACGCTGCGAGCGTGCCGATGTTGATCAGCTCGGCCAGCACATTGAGCGGCACCAGCGCGCCGATCAGGCCGAAGAAGATGCCCACGAGCCAGGTCGTGAAGAACGGCGTGGCAAAGCGCGGATGCACCTTCGAAAGCTTCGCGGGCAGCAGGCCGTCACGCGACATCGCGAAGATGATGCGGGTCTGGCCGTAGCTCATCACCAGAATCACGGTGAGCATGCCCAGCACGGCGCCCAGATCGATGAAGCCCGCGACCCACTTCTCGCCCGCCACCTGCAGCGCGTACGAAACCGGGTGGCCGATATTGGCGAACTGCTGCCACGGCACGATGCCCGTCACGACCGCCGCGACCGACACGTACAGCACCGCGCACACGGCCAGCGAGGCGATGATGCCGACCGGCAGATCGCGCTTGGGGTTCTTCACTTCTTCGGCGGCGGACGACACCGCATCGAAGCCGATGAAGGCGAAGAACATCACCGCCGCCGCGCCAAACACGCCGTTCCAGCCGTGCGGCATGAACGGATGCCAGTTCGCGGGCGTGACGTGGAACGCGCCTACGGCGATCACCAGCAGCACGACCGTGACCTTGATCGCGACCATGATGTTGTTGATGCGGGTCGATTCGCGCACGCCGATCGACAGCAGCGCGGTGATTCCCATCATCACCAGGAAGGCGGGCAGATTGAAGAGCGTGTGCACGCCTGGCAGTGCGCCGGGCGCCGCCGTGAGCGCGGCGGGCAGCGAAATGCCAAAGCCCGACAGCAGCGACTGCAGATAGCCCGACCAGCCTACCGATACCGCGGAGCTGGCAAGGCCGTATTCAAGCATCAGATCCCAGCCGATGATCCACGCGATCAGCTCGCCGAGCGTGGCGTACGAGTAGGTGTAGATCGAGCCGGCGACGGGGATGGTCGAGGCGAATTCAGCATACGAAAGCGCGGCGAAGCAGCAGGCCACGGCGGCGATCAGGAACGAGACCATGAGCGCCGGGCCGGCCTGCACGGCGCCCGTACCGGTCAGCACGAAAATGCCGGTGCCGATAATCGCGCCGATGCCGAGAAAGGTAAGGTCCAATGCGCCGAGCGCCTTCTTCAGACCAGCGCCCTTGGCGCTCGCCTGCAGCATGTGTTCGACGTTCTTTTTGCGAAAAAGGGACATTTGGCGGGGAACTCCAGGTGTAACGCGCGGGCGGGCGAGTAAAAAACATCGCGCCTCGCGTGCCGTATGTCGGGGAAACCCATAATTTTAGCCGATCGCAGCTTTCAGACCGATTGATTCGGGCCGCAAAGCGCCGGTATACGGCCAGATACGGTCAGATTGCCGTCAGTTTGCGCGGGCAATTCCGCCGCAAAGCGGTTTTCACGCGCGCGTTCCTTTTCCGCGTGTCTCGCAATCGGTGGAATTCATTTCCACATCAAGCGTTTATCGCGAAAAGGCCGCCTGAGTGAGGTCGCAGGCGCAGCCGCAGCGGCAAGTTCAGACTGTCGGCGCGGGGGAGAGGTCGATGAGCTGGTTGCTCATGACGTAGAAGGTCAGCTCGGCGTTATTGGCGAGCTTCATCTTTTCGAGCAGGCGCGTGCGATACACGCTGACCGTCTTGACCGACAGCGACAGCGTATGGGCGATATCGGTCAGACGTTTGCCCGAGGCCAGCATGCACAGCGTCTGATATTCGCGGTCGGAGAGCTTTTCGTGCGGCAGTTGCTCGCCGTCGATCAGCACGTAATCGGCGAGCGCTTCGGCCATTGCCGGGCTCACGTACTTGCGCCCGCTGGCGACCTGCTGGATCGCCGCGGTCATTTGCGCTGCGTCCACCGTCTTTGAGAGATAGCCCGATGCGCCGGCCTTGAGCGCGCGCACGGCGTACTGATCCTCGCGATACATCGAAAACATCAGCACCGGCACGCGCGGCGCTTTCTTCTTGGCGCGCTTGAGCACTTCGATGCCGCTCATGTCGGGCAGCGAAATATCGAGCAGCACCACGTCACAGGCGTGTCTGGCGACGGCGGTGAGCGCTTCCGCGCCGGTTTGCGCTTCGATCACTTCGCTGGCGATGCCGCGGTCGAGCAGCAGTTGGCGCACACCCTGGCGCACCACGGCATGATCGTCGACGAGCAGGATGCGCAGGGTCATGAGTGAATGCCTTTCACGAGATTCGGTGCGAGGTCGGCGGGCGTGCGCGAGAGCAGCGTTTCCCAGGAGAAGCGCGCTTCGACAGTCGTGCCTGCGCCGGCAGTTGCGCCTGCAACGCACGGATTCGCCGCTGCGCGCAGCGAACCGCCAAAGGCCGCGCAGCGCTCGCGCATGCCGGCGATGCCGTAGGCGCCGCGTCGGTTCGCGCCTTCGTCGGCAGACGCCTGGGCGATTTCATCGCGTTGGCCGCTTTGTTTTTTGGCGCGGCGCGCCGCTTCGCGCGACAGGCCCACGCCATCGTCGATCACGCTGAGCACCAGTTCGTGCGCGGTGCAGGTCAGGCGCACTTCGACGCGCGACGCCTGGGCGTGGCGCGCGACGTTAGTGAGCGCTTCCTGCGCGACGCGGAACACGGCGAGACCGGCCTCGGCGGGCAGGCGTTCGAGACGCGCGCGGTCGTCGGCGGTGAAGCCCGTGACGCCCGCATCAAGCGCGCCGCTGGACGCGCGCGCGGTGAAGGTGGCGGCCAGGCCCGTGCGTGCGCCAAAGCCGCGCGTCCAGTTGGCCAGCGCGGTTGCCAGGCCTTCGTCGAGTTCGGGTGCATGCAGGCCGTCGAGCACGTGGCGCACGGCTTCGGCGGCGGCGTCGAGCGAGCGCGTCACCAGTTCGAGCGCCTGGGCGCACTGCGGCGAAGTATCGGCGGGCAGCCACGTTTGGACGTTGGCCAGCGCGAAGCGCGTGGCGGCGAGTTCGGCGCCGACGCTGTCATGCAGCTCGCGGGCGAGACGGCGGCGCGCGGCTTCGTCGGCGTGTACCCGTGCCGCGCCTGCTGCGACGATCTGCCGCTGCACGCGCGCGATGGCGTCGAGTGCCGCACGCGCGCCTTCGGCGTCGGCAAGGAAGGAATGGCCGCCGGCCGCATGTGCGGCGCGCGTGCCGGGCACGTCCGCGCGAGGCGGGCGCGCGTCGAACGCAGCGAAAGTCGACGTATCCATCAATCCCCCGTGAATTCCATTAAGGAACCGGTACCTTGCTGATCTTCTGCGTACGCCGCGAACCACGCGAGAGGCACGGCGCAGCGTAACGAAATTTACATACGGTAACAACCTGGCGCTGATACGACCAGGTGCACCGGCTTGGCCTGTGCTGCGCCGCGATAATATCCCAAAAAAAGAAAACATTCAGTCAGGACAAGGCTTAGCGGCACAACCTTGAGAGCCTGCATGAGGTCGGCTCTTCGCATTCTTGTAGGAAAAAATCTGACACGGAACTTACGCTAATTCCGCGAAGAATGTAACCGCTGCGCATCATTTCACGCGCGATTGTGGCGTGCAAGCCGCGAAAAAAAACCGGAGCGCATGGCTCCGGTTTTTGAATCGGCATTTGCCGAAAACTGCCTGTAAGGCGGTGGTCTGACGTAATTGTCAAATCAGCCCACGAAAGCCTTTTCGATCACGTAATGACCCGGCTCGTTGTTGCTGCCTTCCTTGAGGCCGGCCTTTTCGAGCAGCTCGACCGTGTCGCGCAGCATGTGCGTGCTGCCGCACAGCATGATGCGGTCGCGCTCGGGCGTGAACCCCGGCAGGTCGAGGTCGGCGAACAGCTTGCCGGTGTCGATCAGTTCGGTGATACGGCCGCGGTTGTCGAACACTTCGCGCGTGACGGTCGGGTAGTAAACCAGCTTTTCGCGCACGATCTCGCCGAGGTATTCGTGTTCGCGCAGCTCTTCGGTGATGAATTCCTTGTACGCGAGTTCATCGACGAAACGGCAGGTGTGCGTGAGGACGATCTTGTCGAAGCGGTCGTAAATGTCCGGGTCCTTGATGATCGACATGAACGGGGCGAGGCCCGTGCCCGTCGACAGCATCCACAGAACCTTGCCGGGCAGCAGGTTGTCGGCGACCAGCGTGCCGACCGGCTTCTTGCCGATCAGAACCTTGTCGCCAACCTTCAGGTGCTGCAGACGCGACGTGAGCGGGCCGTCCGGCACCTTGATGCTGAGGAATTCGAGATGCTCTTCGTAGTTGGCGCTCGCGAGCGAGTACGCGCGCATCAGCGGCTTGCCGTCCACTTCGAGGCCGACCATGGTGAACTGGCCGTTGTCAAAACGCAGGGCCTGGTCGCGCGTGCACGTGAAGCTGAATAGCGTGTCGGTCCAGTGGTGGACGCTCAGAACGGTTTCTTCGGTGAATTTGCTCATGGTTCCTGAAGGTGCAAACAAGGTCCGCCAAACGGGGCGTTCCTTCCGGCCGCACATGCAAGGCATGACGGACGCGGTCTTGACGATGCGCGGCGCGCGCGGCTTGAGCCCGCAAAATGCCGCGATATGCCGCAGTGCGCCTTGCCGCTGTGTGTCCGCTGGTACCCAATGGTCGCCGGCCAGCCGCGTGTGGCGTACGAGGCGCAATCCGCCATTTTACCGCGAGCGCGCCTCGTGGGCGCCGCCGCGTCGAAAAGGGAAGAGGGCCACGCCTTTGGCTGGGCGTCTTGCTGGCACCCGCACGCGGGGCGTGACGGGGATCGCTGGCGTCGGCTGGGAGGCGGCGCCGTGACAGGGCGCGCTGGCCGCAAACGGCATGCGCTTGTAACCGGACCGATACGGATCGATACCCGGATTGCGGCGCATACCCGCGATTTGTTGCGATTGTTCGCCCCAGATGATACCGGAACGTCTGTCAGACCGCAGCATAGACCCTGCTGGCGAGGCAGCTACGCGGGCTGCGCAGCGGGGCTTGCGCGGCGTTTTACCGCGATTTTTGCTGCTTCAACAACGCCTCGTGCGCTCAGCGATCGGCGGCGAGCTTGGCCGCGAGACCGATCAGCGCCGTGCCGCAGAACGCGTCGATGGGGCGGCGCAGGCGGTTGTAGCCGCGCTGCGTGCGGTGATCGGCGAACAGCAGCGCGAGGCTTGCGTGCCAGCCGAACGACATCGACGCTACCAGCGCGAGCGCTGCGCCGTAGAACCACGTCGGCGGGTGCGCGGGAAACACGGCCGCGAACACGCTGGTCCAGAACACGCACGATTTGGGGTTGGTCAGGCAGGTGAGAAAGCCCGCGCGCCAGGTGCGCAGCCAGGTGCGGCGATTGGGCGGCGGCAGCGGCGCGAGCGGTGCAGCGGGCGTCGTATCCGTTGCGGCGACCGGCTTGCGCATGCCGGCGCGCAACAGCTTGAGGCCGAACCACAGCAGATACAGCGCGCCCGCGACGCGCACGCCCTGATAAAGCCAGTCGATCTTCTGCAGCACGGCGGCGAAGCCGAGCATGGCGAGCGCGGCCCACAGCGTCGAGCCCGCACCGACCCCGAACGCCGACG
This sequence comes from Paraburkholderia sp., assembly GCF_035948235.1. Lineage (GTDB taxonomy): Bacteria > Pseudomonadota > Gammaproteobacteria > Burkholderiales > Burkholderiaceae > Paraburkholderia. The sequence continues at coordinate 25,096 of NZ_DASZJJ010000063.1, forward strand.
CTATCCCCAACCCGCGCCGCCCCGCGAGCGAAAGCTGCGTGACCATGAAGAAGTTCGGCCCCGGGCTGATGAGCGCGAACAGATAGACGACGGCGATCTGGAGCAGCGTGGCGAGAGAGTGCATGGCGGCGGGCGGCAATAGAAAAGCGCGCCGACCACGGCGCGCGACGCGACATGGTAGCGCGGCGGCCGCGATTACATCGTTGTCCTGCCGGTGTTTTCGGCGCGGCGTTGCACGCACGCGTCAGCACACGAATACATCAGCGCGTCATTCGATGCGCAATCGCGCCATATAAGGCAGATGATCCGAAAGCCACGCCGTTTCCTGCGCGGGCTGGATCAGCTCGATCGGCTTGATGCCGCGCACGAACATCTTGTCGAGCGCGAGCGCCGGCGAGAACGCCGGAAACGTGCGCGCCGGCTCGCCGAGCAGCGTCGCCACTTCCTGCATGCCGTGCTCGGCGAACAGGGGCACCGAATCGTTGCGCCAGTCGTTGAAGTCGCCTGCGAGTACGAGCGGGCCGTCGGGCGCCTCCTTGGCGATCCAGTGCGCGATCCATGTCATTTGCCGCATACGCGCGCTGCGCGTGAGCGCGAGGTGCGCGCACAGCAGCGTGACCGACTGGCCCGCGACGCTTGCGCGCGCAACCAGCAGGCCCCGCCGTTCGAAGCGGTGGGCAGAGATGTCCCAGCGTCCGCCCAGATCGAGCGGGTGCGGCGAAAGGATCGCATTGCCATGCCGCCACGAGGGCTTGAACACATTCGGTCCAAGCGCGATCTGCAGATCCAGCGCATGGGCGATCTCGCTTGCCTGGCACTGCCAGACATCTTCGAGCGGATCGCCCAGCGGCGCGCCGAACGCGGAGGACAGCAAAGGCTGCGGCAGACGTCGCGCCATCGCTTCCTGGAGAAACCAGGCATCGGCGTGGGTCGATTGCACCCAGCGGCGCATCGCATCCCAGGCCTGAAAGCCGAGCGGCGAGCGGCCCTTGTGCAGATTCCAGCTCACCGCGACGAAGTCCCGGTTGTCCCGCTTTTGTGCCGGATCGACGTCCATCAAGGGTTGTTCGAAATTTCGCATGCTGGTTACGACGGGTTCTTACGACGGTTTCGAGTGGACATGTGTGCGCGTTTGAGCCGGTATTTCAAGGTTGCGCCGACGGCGGTGCGAGGCTGGCACGCACGCGATAGACGATGGTCGGGTCCTTGTCCACGATGGTCCAGTTCACCCACTGGCCCGCCGGCACGCTCAAGCCCGGAT